>DATBSS010000135.1:0-6904 GCA_036559665.1 Myxococcaceae bacterium | reverse complement strand
GCTTCACGCCCGCCTTCTTCGCCTCCTCCACCACCTTGACCTCGACGGGGGCGAGGTCAGCGCCGGTGAAGAGGAGGAACAGCTTGTCCGCGCCCTGGAGCGCCGCCCGCACGGTCTCCGGCTGGGTCAGGTCGCCCTTGGCCAGCTCCACGTTCGGGCCCTTGATCTTGTCCGCTTTCTCCGGGCTGCGGACGAGCGCGCGGACCTTCTGGCCCGCGGCGGAGAGCTGGCGGACGACTTCACTGCCGATGGTGCCGGTGGCACCGGTGACGAGGATCATGGGGCTTCTCCGGGGGGGTTGAGGCTGGGGCGCCCATGAATAGGGGGCTCGCACGCGGCCTGCAATCTCTCTTCGCCGCGCCGGTCCAGCTTTGCTCCGGCGACGCGTAGTCCCCCGAATTCAAAGGAGAAATCGATGCTCGCCGAACTGCCCGAAATCCAACCTATGGACTCCACACCGTCCGCGTCCGGAGACGACCGGGTCCTGGGAATCGCCGCCCACGTCTCCTCACTGGTGTTGCCGTTGCTGGGCCCGGCGATCGTCTACGCCGTGGCCGTGGCGCGATCGACGGCCGCCACCGCCTGCGGGCGCCAGCACGCCGCCACGGCCCTGAACTTCCACCTCACCATGGCGCTGGTCATCCCGGCCGCGCTGATCGGGCACTCCGTCTCCGTGCTCGGAGCGACGGTCCTCGCCGCCGGGCCGGGCGACCTCATGTCCCTGATGCTGGCGACGACCGGCTCGTTCCTCGGCTGGTTCGCGCTCCTCGCCGGGTTCGGCCTGTTCGAGCTGACCTGCATGGCGCTCGGCTGCGTCGCCGCCGCCCGCGGACGGCCGTTCACGTATCCCCTGGCCATCCCCCTCTTCCACTAAGCCCGAGGGAACAACGTCGAGGGCCCGGATGTCCTTGGAGTTCGCGGCCGGCAGGGGTTCGCGAGCAGGTCTGCTCGCGTCGTGGCACGCTCTCTGCTGATGGGGCGCCGCGGAGGACGGATGAAGCGGGTCGTTGCGGTCGCTGCTACCGCGGTCTGTGCCCTGGTGGCTGCAGTAGGCGTCCATCTCTGGTCCACGTCCAACGAAACTGAAACGACCTCGGGCGATCCGGCCGCGTTTCCGCGGCTGGTGCGCGCACCGAGGACGCGAAGCCTTTCGGACGGCGAGGTGACCGCGACCGGCGGCGCGCTCGCCATCCGGGGCCGCGTGCGGGGACCGGCCGGACCCATCGCGGGGGTGGTGGTGGCCGCCTTCGCCCCCGCCGGGTCGTCCCCCGACCCGCTGGCGCGCGCGGTCTGCCCGGAGGCCGGGGCGGACGAGGACCCCTACGAGTGCGACGGCGGCGACGAGACGTCCGCGGCGATCGCCGAAGTGTTCGCCTCCCGCTCGCTGGAGCGCCCGGCGCTGGCGCGCGCCACCACGGACGCCGAGGGGCGGTTCGCGCTCGAGGGCCTGGCGCCCGGGTCCTACGACCTGTGGGCGGAGCGGGAGGGCGGCTTCGCCAGCCTGATGTCGGAGGAGGCGCCGGCCGACGACGTGGAGCTGCTCCTCGAGCCGGGCGTGCTGCTGGAGGGGAAGGTGGAGGTGAACGACAGGCCACCCAGGGGGCCGCTGCTGGTGTCCGGCGCCGCCCAGGGCTTCCCGCGCATCTTCGAGGTGGAGACCGGCAAGGGCGGCGCATTCTCGCTGGGCCCGATGCCGGCCTCGGAGCACGCGGTGGTCTCCACGCTTCTGGAGGGCTACCTGGGCGCGGCCGAGATCGTCTCCGAGACGGGCGACGACCACGCCACCGGCCCGGCGGAGATCGTGCTCTCGCTCGCCTCGCCCCGCCACATCGCGGGCGTGGTGCTGGACGACGGGCGCCCGGCGGCGGGCGTGACGATCGCGCTGGAGGGAGACCTCAACGACGTCCCGGACGTGGTGAGCGACGCCTCCGGCCGCTTCACCTTTGAACGGGTGCGCCCCGGCGACTTCACGGTCCGGGCCTCGAAGCCATTCGCGACCGGGCAGGAGAACATCACCGTGCCGGCGGACCGGGACCCGCCGGCGGTGACGCTGGACCTGTCGCCGGTGGGGCTGGTCCGAGGCGTCCTCCGGGACGAGGCGGGTCACCCGGTGGAGGACGCGTCCGTCTTCCTCGCCGGCCACGAGGTGATGCACACGGGCGCCGACGGCCGCTTCGAGCTCATCGAGGCCGGCCCCAGCGAGCGGCTGATCGCCCGGGCCGACGGGTTCCTCCAGGTGGACGAAGAGCTGGAGGTCGCCCCGGGGACCACGCTGGAGCACGACATCACCCTGCACCGGGCGATCGTCCTGAGCGGGACGGTGGTGGACGAGGCCGGGCAGCCCATCCACCTCGCCTCCATCGTCATCCACGATGACGACTCCGACGGCGACCAGGCCACCACCAACCGGGAGGGCGTCTTCGAGCTGGAAGGGGCCGCCGCGCAAGCCGAGGTGGAGGTGGAAGCCGGCGGCTACGTGGCGGCGCGGCACCGGCTCTCCGCCGGGACGCCGGGGCACATCGTGCTGAAGGCCGGAGGCCGCCTGCTGGTCCGGCTGATGGACACGGACGGCAAGCCGGTGCCGGAAGCGAGCGTGACGGCCGTGCCACTGCGCGGCTCGCAGGAGCGGCGGACGGTGACCGCCCACCGCCCCGTCGGAAAGGCCAACGAATACCTCCTGGGCGGCCTGACCGCCGGCGACTACCGGCTGGAGGTGCGCTCGGAGAACGCCCTCGAGATCCGGATGGCGCGTTCGGACGGGCGGGGCCGGCAGGAGTTGGAGGTGAGGCTGCCGGCGCTGGGGAGGATCGACGGCAGGGTGGTCAGCTCCAGCGGCGAGCCCATGGCCGAAACCTACGTGCGCGCCACCGAGAAGCTGGAGGACGGGCGGAGCCGCAGCGCCGCCGGCGGGCACACCGACGAACGCGGCGAGTTCCACCTGGCGGTGAGGCGCGACGCCCGGTACCAGCTCCTCGTCCTCAAGGACAACCGCCCGCCGGTGACGGGCGTCGCGGCGACGGCGGACGGCGCCCCGGTCACCATCGTCCTCCCCGAGGCGGCCAGGGTGCACGGGCGGGTGCTCTACCCCGACGGCGCCCCGGCCAGCGTGTTCACCCTCAACGGCGAGCGCTTCCGCGGCCCCGACGGCCACTTCACGCAGGAGGTCTCGCCCGGCGACCTGCGCCTGACGCTCGGCGCGCCCGGCCACGCGCCGCAGGTCCTGGGCTTCTCCCTGAAGGCCGGCGAGGACCGGGACCTGGGCGACCTCGCGCTCGCCGCCGGCCGCACGGTAACGATCCGGGTGCTGGACGCGCGGACCTCGGCGCCGGTGGGCGGCGCCACCGTCCACGTGTCGGGCGTGGACGTGAGCGGGGACCCGGAGCAGGCCACGTCGGTGGATGAGCCCGCCCGGCGCACGCGCTCCGACGGGAGCACCTCGCTGACCCACGTCCCCGACCACGCGGTGCTGGCGGTGGAGGCGGACGGCTACCAGCCGGCGGCGGCGGAGGTGGGGCCGGGGACCTCGGAGGTGGTGCGGCTGGAGCCGAACGGGACCATGCGCGTCTTCCTGGACGACCCGTTCGAGGGCCCGCTGTGGGCTTCCGTGGAAGGGCCAGAGGACCAGGTGCTCCCGCTGGACCCGACGGCCGGCGCCTCCTTCAGCGGGTTGCACAGCGGCCAGTACACGGTGGTGCTGTGGAAGGTGCCGCCGGCCACGGGCCAGAAGTGGAACGGAACGCTGGCGCCGGTGCAGCCGATGACGGTGCACTTCCCGTCCGACGGCCGCGGCGAGGTGCACTTCCGGATGCGCGGCGCCGGGACGGACGTGATGGTCCAGCTCGGCGGCGTGGCGCCGGACACCGAGGCGCAGCTGATGCTCCTCCCCAGCACCGTCAACGTGGCGGAGATGATGGAGGACCCGCTCAGCATCCAGGTGGAGCAAGTCGTGGTCCCCGAACGCCCCGGCCAGCGCGGCCCCGCCCGCTTCGCCAACGTCCCCGACGGCACCTACCGGGCGGCGGCGATGATCTTCGGCTCCAACATCCGCGGGATGTACGTGGACCCGCGGCCCCTCGTCCTCAAGGCCGGCGGCGGCCCGCGCGAGGTGGTGCTGACCGTCCCGGACGACTGGCGCCCGGAAGGGGACTGATTCACCGGGGCAGGAAGCTGTCCTGGTAGCCCGGGTCTTCGATGGCGGAGGCCGCCGAGGTCGCGTGCAGGGGCAGGAGCGTGTCCAGCATCACCGCCAGCTCCGAGGTGTCCTTCGTCCCGATGCTGGCCTCGTAGGTGCCGGGGTGCGGGCCGTGCCCGACGCCGGCCGGGTGGTGCGAGATGCTGCCCGGGCCCACTCCGCGCCGCGAGGTGAAGTTGCCCCGGCTGTAGAAGAGGATCTCGTCGCAGTCCACCGAGGCGTGCGGGTACGGGCAGGGGATGGCTTCGGGATGGAAGTCCACCGGCCGCGGCACGAAGCTGCAGATCAGCGCTCCACGCGCCGCGAACGTCCCGTGCCAGGTGGGCGGCAGGTGGACCAGCCCGACGCGCGGCTGGAAATTCAGGATGGGGAAGGCGAACGGGTAGACCGTCCCGTCCCAGCCCACCACGTCCAGCGGCGAGTCGTCGTAGGTGAAGCCGTGGAAGGCGCCGTTCTTCTTCACCAGGAGCTGGCGGATGCCTTCGTCTTGCGGCCCCTTGAACTCCACCTGCCTGAAGTCGCGGTGGCAGTACGGCGCGTCCATCCGGAGCTGGCCGGTCTCGTTGCGCCACTGCCTGGGGATGTGCATCCCGCCCAAAAGCTCCATCGACAGCCAGTGCTGCGGCCGGCCGTCGGGGAGGAAGCGGTGGAGCAACCCGCGGGGGACGTGGACGTAGTCGTCCTGCTCGAAGCGGAGGTCGCCCAGCAGGGTGCGCAGCGTGCCGCCGCCCTGGAAGACGTAGAACAGCTCGTCCGCGTCGCCGTTGGCGAAGTAGACCGGGTCCGGCTCGGACGGGAAGAGCATGGAGACGGCGAGGTCCGCGTTGAACAGCAGCGGCGCCCGCGCGTCCACCGCCGGCCCGCGCTTCGGTTTCGCCTCCTGCGTCCGGTAGTGGCGCCGGGCCAGCGGCCGCTCCGGGAGCGCCTCCGGCAGCGGCCAGCCGTGCTCCACCTTCCCCTGCCGCTGAGCCTGCGGCGGCCGCAGGTGGTACGCGATGGTGTATGGCCCCTCGAAGCCCTCGCGGGTGAGGCACTCCTCGTAGCGGAGCGTCCCCCGCTCGTCGCGGAGCTGGATGTGATGCTTGCGGGGCACCTGCCCGAAGACCAGTCGCTCCAGCACTAGACCCGTCCCTCCGTCTTCTGCTGCCGCTCGATGCTCTCGAACAGCGCCCGGAAGTTGCCGCCGCCGAAGCCCTGGTCGCCCTTGCGCTGGATGATCTCGAAGAAGAACGGGCCCGCCTGCGGCTCGTGGTACAGCGACGCGGAATCCTTCATGAAGATCTGCAGCAGGTAGCTGTGCTCCTGGTCCCCGTCCACGAGGATCTCCAGGTCGCGCAGCACCTGGATGTCCTCGTCGATGCGCTTGATCTTCAGCCGCTCCAGCCGCTCCGGGAGCGCGTCGTAATAGGTGCCGGGGGTGGGCATGAACTGCACTCCGGCCGCGCGCAGGTCGCGCGTGGTCTGGACGATGTCGCGCACCGCGAGCGCGATGTGCTGCACCCCATCCCCGCGCTGGTCCTCGATGAAGATGTTGATCTGGGAGCTCTTGAAGAACGGGCGGTACGGCTCGTTGTTGGCGAACTTCGCGCCCGAGCGCGGGTCCCACATCACCGTGGAGCGCAGCCCGGAGCCGTGGTCGCCGCCCTTGGCCACGTCCTCGGTGTGGAACTCGATGCCCCAGTAGCGCTCGAAGCCCATCACGTACTCCAGCCACAGCAGCGCCGGCGACATGGTCTGGAAGTTGGACGTGAGGTGGTCGAACGCACTGAACCCGAACCGGTTCTTCCCGCCCTTCGGCTGCGCGTGCATCTGCGCGCCGGGGAAGATGGCCCGGTACCCGTCCCGCTGGACGAAGCGGAAGGTGGTGTCGCCGAAGGGGGTGGTGATGGAGAAGAAGGCCAGCTTCCCGCCTTGCCCGTCGTCGAAGCGCTGGATGTCCTGGATGGCCGTGCCGCCGCGGCGCTCGAGGAGGCTGAACGTCTTCTCGATGTCCTCCACCTCGAAGTTGACGGTGCCCACCCCGTCCGGGTGCTTGCGCAGGTAGCGCGAGGCCCGCCCGCCCTCGCCCACCGGCTGGGCGACGAGCAGCACGCAGTCCTGCGCCTTGAACACCGCCGACTTCTGCTTGCCGCGCTCCTCCAGCTCCGGCGTGGAGGCGGCGATCTCCTGGAAGTCCAGCAGCTGCGTGTAGAAGCGCCGGCTCCGCTCCAGGTCGCGCACGTAGTAGGTGACGGATTCGATGGTCTTGATGCCGAGGGACTCTGACTTGGCCATGGTTGGGGGCTCCTCGTTGGACGGGTTCTTCAGGCCTCGGTGTCCGGCTGCCGCTCCGGGCGCGCGCGCGCGAAGGCGTCGATCGCCTCACAGGCCTTCTCGACCCGGGTGAGGGTGGGGAACGGCGACAGGTCCACCCCGAGGCGGCGGGCGCTGTAGAGCTGCGGCGGCAGGTACACGTCCGCCACGGTAACCTCGTCCCCCAGCAGGAACTTCCCCGCCAGCGGCCTGGCCCACGCCTCCAGCGCCTCCAGGCCGCGCTCGTTGAAGTGCTTCGCGAAGGCGCTCCCGTCCCCGCCCATCTCCTTGACCTTGTTGGTCACCATCAGGTTCTGCAGCGGCTGGATACCGGCGTTGACGATCTCCACCAGCATCCAGGCCTGCGCCTTCCGCAGCGGGTCGCGCGGCCAGAGCGCCGGTGCCGGGTACCGCTCCTCG
>DATBSS010000134.1:0-13010 GCA_036559665.1 Myxococcaceae bacterium | reverse complement strand
AAGATGATCGAGATCGGCGACAAGAACCCCAAGGTCAAGGTCGCCCTCCTCGGCATCACCAACTCCGACGCCGAGTCCCTGACCACCCCCGGCGCCTTCAAGACCATGGAGGTGGGCGAACCCATCGCCGCCGCCAACCAGGCCGCCAAGGACGCGCGCGCCGCCGGCGCCGCCGTGGTGGTCGCCATCGTCCACATGGGCGCCACCGCCAAGGACCCGGCCGGCGTCCCCAGCGGCCCCGGCATCGACTTCGCCTCCGGGCTCACCGGCGTGGACGTGGTGGTCGCCGACCACACGGACATCACCGTCAACAACACCTTCGGCAGCGCGCTGGTGGTGGAGAACCGCAGCAAGGGCCGGACGTACTCGAAGATCCAGATCTCCGTCGCCGACGGAAAGGTCACCGCCGCGCCCACCGCCGAGGTCCTCGACCCCACCGGCACCGCCACCATCGGCAACATCACCTGCCCGGCCACCGCCTGCCCGGCCGACTACACCTGCAACACCACCTCCAGCCGGTGCGTGAAGACGTTCCAGAATCCCGACCCCGCCGCCGCGACCCTGCTCCAGCCGTTCCGCGACCAGCTCTCCTCCCGGTTCGACGTCCCCGTGACCAAGACGGACGGTGTCTTCGTCCGCGACGGCAGCGTCGAGCGCCTCGGCGAAGTCCCCATCGGCGACCTGATCGCCGACGTGATGCTGGCGCGCTACCGGACCAGCGACGGCGTCCAGATCGCCTTCACCAACGGCGGCGGCATCCGCGCCCCCCTCCCGTCCTCGTACGTGGTGCAGAGCGGCTCGCCCGTTCGCACCGGATGCTCGGCCTCCACCCCGTGCGACGTGGTGGCCGGCGACATCTACACCGTGCTGCCCTTCGGCAACGCGCTGGTGGTCCGGGACATCACCGGGGCCACGCTCTGGCAGGCGCTCGAGCACAGCGTGGGCGTGTACCCCGCGGTCAGCGGCCGCTTCCTCCAGATCGCCGGTTTCAAGTTCACGTACTCGGCGGGCGCCGCGGCCGGCGCGCGCGTCCAGAGCGTGCAGTTGGTGGATGGCAGCGGGACGGTGATCAAGGACATCGCCCGGGACGACCAGACCGTCTACAAGATGGTGACCAACGACTTCACCAGCGCGGGCGGCGACGGCTACGAGATGCTGAAGCTGCCGAACGCCCCGCCCGTCCGCGAGGTCATGGCCGACGTCCTGCTCGAGGCGCTCAAGACCCAGGCGTCGATCTCCCCGTCGAGCTACCCGGGTGGCGGCCGGATCAACCGACTCCCGTAGGAGCCTCGTTGACGCTCCGGGCGAACGCCCGCCCGGAGATCAGCGCGTCCTCCATCCCGCCGTACTCCCAGTTCCCGTAGCGCCCCGCCACGTCGATGCCGGCGTGGCGGAGGAAGTCCACCACCGCCCCCTTCGCCGCCGGGTAGTCCTCGTCGTAGAGGACGTACGCGTGGGGGATCTCCCGCGCGCGCGCGAAGAGCACGTCCTCCCGCCGGTGGATCATCTGCGACCGGAGCAGGTCCTCCACGGCGTGCCGCTCGGCGTCCGCCTTCGACAGCTCGCCCTGGTGCGAATACTCCACGTAGAAGGAGCAGCACCCCTCCGGCGCCAGCTTCGGGTACGCCGCCGACGGCGAGCCGATCCGGTACGAGACGAACCCGGGCTCCGGCAGGTAGATCCAGTGCCACGGCTGCCGGTTCGGCCCGCGCGCGCCCACCGCCACGAACGTCACCGTGGTCGCCCTCAGCCGCCCCGCGGCCGCCGCCACCTCGGCGGGGACGTCGGTCAACAGCGCCACCAGCCCCGGCAGCGAGATGGTGGAGAGCAGGCGCGAGTACGCCACCGTCCGCCCGTCCGACAGCGCCACCCGCTTCTGCCGCCAGTCCACGCGGACCGGTTCGGTGCGCACCAGCACCTCGCCGCCCTGGAGCGAGGCCCGGATCGCCCGCGCCCAGGACTCGATGCCGCCCTCCTCCGGATACACGAACGTGGCGTTGTAGCCGATGGTGTCCGCCCCCAGCCCCAGCGCCCCCTCCACCACCTCCTGCAGCGTCGGCTTCGGCACGAAGCGGCCGCACCACGCCGCCAGCAGCCGGGATGGGTGGACGCCCCACAGCTTCTGGTTGTAGGGCACCATGAAGTTCTTCGCGAAGCCCTCGCCCATGTAGCGGAGGATGAACTCTTCGAAGGTGCGCGGCTCCCGCTCGCGCAGCGCCCGGCCCTTCTCCCCGTACACCGCGTCCACGAAGCCGATCAGGTTCTCCGCCACCACCTCCGGCGGGAGCCCGTGCGTGTTCACCTGGTACGGGAAGCGCGTGAAGATCCCCCGCGAGTAGATGGCGGCCCGCCGCTGGATGGTGACGAGCTGGTCCTTCAGCCACCGCTCGTGGACCAGCGCCTTCACCTCGGGATCCCTCAGGTGTAGCCAGTGCCCGGTCGGATCGAAGAGGAAGCCGTCCAGGTCCTCCGTCTTGATCAGGCCCCCAACCCGATCGCCCCGCTCCACCAGCATCCACGGGCGGCGCAGGAAGTACGCGGCCCCCAGTCCGGCCAGCCCACCGCCCAGGATCAGGACCGGGTCCATGGGAAACAGGTACTTAGCACGCCAGCCGCAGCTGACTCGAGAATTCTTGCGACCAAGGAAACTGAGGGCCCACCCGGTCCGACAATGAAAGCAGTTGTAGGCATCCCACCGATTTTGGCTTCCCCCTGGAGCACACAATGGATTTCATCGGCAAGATGGCTGGCGGTCTTCTCGGCGGTGGCGGCGGCGGTGCTGGTGGTCTCCTGGGTGGTCTGTTGGGCGGTGGGAAGGGCGGCGGGGGAATCTTCTCCACGGTGCTGGGCATTGCCGGCAACTTCATCTGCCCGGGCCTGGGCGGGATGATCGGCGGGATGGTGGGCAGCGCGATCGACAAGAACATGGCCAACAAGGGCGATGACCCGGCCAAGCAGGACGCCAAGAAGCAGCAGGACACCTTCCAGCAGGTCGGTGGCGCCGCCAGCACGGTGGCCCAGCTCGCCGGCGGCTTCCTGTAGTCGTCCAGAAGAACCCCACAAACACCTTTGTGCCGGGCCTGCACCCCTGCTGGGGCTGCGGCCCGGCACTCGTCGTTTCGGGTGGTGCAGATCTCTGGAAACTCACGAGTTCTGGTAGCGTTCGGCCGCCGGTCCGGCCCGGAGCGCCATGAAAGTCTCGTGTCCGTCCTGCGGTACGAACTACAACATCGACGACAAGCGGATCCCGTCCGGCGGCGCAAAGCTCAAGTGCGCCAAGTGCCAGTCCACCTTCCCCATCAAGCGTGAGGCGGCCGCTGGGGGCAAAGCCGTCCCAAGCAACCCAGCCATCCCCATGCCGGGCCCCGCCAGGCCATCCCCGCTCGGCTACGACATGAACGTGGCTACCAGCCCGGCCATCCCGCTCCCGGGCGGACCCGGCAACTCCGGGACTCGGCCGGGGGTTGGCGGCCGCCCGGTGGTCCCGTTGCCCGGTTCGGGCGCTTCCGCCGCCATGCTCTCCGCGGCGGTGCCGCTCCCCGGTGGTCTGGCGGGGTCGTCCGACGAGGAGGCCACCAGCGCCGCCATCGCGCTCCCCGGTTCGGACGGCGCGACCGATCCGGCGCCGGCGGATGACTCCGGCCCCTCGCCCTGGGCCGGCGAATCCACCCGTGTGGCCATCATCCCCATGCCCACGGAGGCGGTCCGCCCCTCGGCGCGGCAGCCGGCCATCCCGCTCCCTTCCGCCGGCTCCAAATCGCTGGGCAAGTCGTCGCCCCTGGGCAGCTCCAGCGGGCTCACCACCTCGCCGGGGATGCCGTTCACGCCCTCGCCCTTTCGCAGCACCGGCGCCATCCCGCTGCCGGGAGCCGTCACCGTCCCCGCGGCCCGCTACGGCTCGTCCTCCAGCGCCGTCCCGCTCCCCGGCGCCGGCGCCGTCCCGCTGCCGGCCGCGGAACCGGCCGCCGCCGACGACCTGGACTTCGCGGACGCGGACCTGGTGGATGCGCATCCGCCGCCCGACACGACGTCCGAGATCGACTTCTCCGCGCCGCCGATCAGCGCGGCCGTCCCCCTCCCGGCGGGCGGCTTCGACAGCGACGAGTCCACGCGGCTGACCTCGGACCAGCAGGACACGCAGTTCTCGTCGGAGGCGAGCGGGCCCTTCGACTTCGGCGACCTGCCGCCGCCGCCCGATCCACCGCCCAGCTTCTCGCCGTCCGACTCCGGCCCGGTGCCGCTGCCTGGAGGCGGCCGCGACGGAGCGATGGACTTCAACGTCGACTTCGGAGAAGCGCCGGAGCCGCCTCCCGAACCGGCCACGGACCTCGGCGCCGACCTGTCGGCCATCAGCCAGGCCCCGCTCTCCAAGTCGCCGTTCGACTTCACCGGTCCGGACGACAACACCTCCACCGACGTGCCGCAGCCGCCCACCGACCCGACCGGCCTGGACTTCGGTTCGGATCTCCCCAGCCCGGCCGGGCCGCCGGCGGACGCCACCGCTCCGCGCGACGACCTGCTCGACTTCGGCGAGCTGCCCTCGCCGGCCGGGCACCCGGACCTCCCCAGCCCGGCCGCGCCGGCCGCCTCCGGCGGAGACTTCAGCTTCGACTTCTCCGCGCCGCCGCCTCCGTCGTCACGCGCGCCGGAGCCCGAGCCTCCGCCGCCGTCGCCCGGCTTCGGCGAGGTGGACTTCGGCGAGCCGCCGCCTCCGCCCTCCAGCAGCTTCGCCTCGGACCCGCTGGAGTTCGACCCCACCTCCAAGGTCTCCCCCACCGCCCCCCGCGACGAGCTGGAGGCGGACCTCTCCGCGCCCATCCCGCCGCCCGCCACCTCCGCCCCGGCCGACGGCCTGGAGATGCTCAACTTCATCGACGACGCCGCCAGGAACCAGGGCAGCGCGCCGGTGGCGTCCAGGGCCCCGCAGCGGGCCAGCCGGTGGCACGTGCGCCGCCGGAGCGGGAAGGTGTTCGGCCCGTTCGACGAGGGCGTGGTCATCAAGATGCTGGAGGACGGGCAGCTGCTGGGGAACGAGGACATCTCCCCGGACGGCGAGAGCTGGTCGCCCATGTCCTCCGCGCCCGTGCTCTCCGCCGCCATCCAGCGGCTGATGGATTCGCCGTCGCGCGCGCAGGGCCAGTCCGGTTCAGGCGCCAGCGCCGGCACCGTCCGCGCCGGCCCGCAGTCGGCCAGCATGGACCGGCTGAAGTCGCTCTACGAGGGCCGGATGGCGGCGGTGGCGGTGGTGGACCGCCGCCAGGACGACGCCCGGTTCCGCCGCCGGCTGCCCTTCCTGGTCGTGCTGGGCGTGGCCGGGGTGGTGGCCCTGGGCGGCGCGTCGCTCGCCTTCACCCGCTACGGCATGTTCGGGATGAAGCTGATTTTCCCGGCCAAGCTGCCGCCCTCCTCGCCGCAGTACGCCCAGCTCCAGGACGCCAAGAAGGCGTTGCTGCAGGACACCTTCAAGAGCTACCGCGAGGCGCGCGACCTCACCGGGAAGATCCTCGCCTCCACCGAGTACCCGGAGGTGCGCGCGGTCTGGTGCCAGGCGGTCTTCTACCTGCAGCGCCGCTACGCCGCGGCCACGGCGCAGGAGAAGGCGCAAGCGGCGGAGGCGCTGGAGCGGGTGGCGCTCCTGGGGATGAAGAACGCCGAGGTGGTGAAGGCGTTCGCCGGCCACGCGCTCGCCGCGCACGCCCCCGCGGAGGCGTTGCCGCTGCTGCTGGAGGCCAAGGCGCGCGCCGCCAACGAGTCGGACCGCGAGTTGGACATGCTGCTGGCGGAGACCTACGCCAGCAAGGGGGACCCCAAGGCGGCGGAGGAGGCGCTCCAGCGCGTCCTCAAGTCGGAGAAGGGCTCCGCCAAGGCGCTCCACGCGCTGGGGAACCTCAAGCAGGCCGCGCACCAGGCGGACGACGCGGCCAAGTCCTACGAGGCGGCGCTGGAGGCGGACCCCAACCACGCCATGTCGGCGGTGGAGCTGGCGGCGGTCGATCTCCTGGTCCGCCACAACGACGCGGAGGGCCTGCGCGCGGTGGAGAAGGCCCTCTCGCCGCAGTCGGAGAGCCTGCTGGGGCCGGCGGAGCTGTCGCGCGCCAAGGCGCTGCGCGGCGTAGCGCTGGCGGCCCAGTTCAAGTCCAAGGAGGCCACCGACGAGCTGGAGCAGGCGCTCAAGCTGGACCCGGACTCGGTGTTCGCCAAGGCGATGCTGGCGCGGGTGCTGCTGGCCCAGCACGAGGTCAAGCGCGCCCTCCCGCTGTTCAAGGAGGCCACCACCCGCGAGCCCGCCGACCTCGAGTACGCGGAAGGGTACCTCCAGGCGCTGATCGCCAACGGCAACATGTCGGAGGCGACCATCGAGGTGGCGCGGGTGAACCAGCGCTTCCCGGGCAACGCGCGCATCGCCTTCCTCTACGGGCGGATCAGCGACTCGCTGGACAACGCCACCGACGCGGAGACCCACTACAAGCGCGCCATCGCCGCGGACCCCAAGCTCTACCAGGCGAACCTGGCGCTGGCCCGCTTCTACCTGCGCATGCGCCGGGTGGCGGACGCCAAGCCGCAGATGGAGGCGGCGCAGCAGCAGGAGGGCGCCGCCAACGACGCCTCGGTGCACGTCGGCCTGGGCGACCTGGCGTTCACCGAAGGGAGCCTCCAGGACGCGCGCCGGGAGTTCGAGGCGGCGATGACGCTGGACCCCACCCAGCCCGACGCGCACCTGGGCATCTCCAAGGTGGACCTGGCGGAGAACGGCTACGAGAACGCGCTCAAGGAGGCGGAGCAGGCGCTGAAGCTGGACGAGCACGTCAAGGAAGGCCGGCTGAGCCGCGCGCTGGCGCTGTGGAAGCTGGGCCGCATGGACGACGCCATCGAGGAGCTGGCCAAGGCGAAGCAGGAGGACCCGAAGTCGGCGCGGGTGATGATCACCACCGGCGCGGTGCAGCTGGACCGGTCCAACCTGCCGGCGGCGGAGACGGCGCTGCTCTCCGCGCTGACCATGGAGCCCTCCAACCACGAGGCCCACTTCTACATGGCCCGGGTGAAGGCCAAGCGCTACGAGTACACCCAGGCCATCGAGAGCATGAAGAACGCGCTGGAGCGGGCCCCCAAGCGCGCCGCCTACCACTACGAGCTGGGCCTCATCTACCGCGACGCCAAGCGGCTCAACGACGCCATCGAGTCCTGGAACACGGCGGTGAAGCTGGACGCCAAGCACGCCGACGCGCTGGAGGCGCTGGGCCAGGCGTACCTGGACCGCGGCGAGCTGGACCACGCGGTGGAGTCGTTCGACGCCTCGCTCAAGGCGGACCCGGCGCGCACCCGCATCCTGAGCCTGGTGGGCGACTGCTACTTCCAGGCCGCCAAGTGGCCGGAGGCGATCTCCCGGTACAACGAGGCCCTGAAGATCGACCCCAAGCTGGTGCAGGTCTATTACAAGCTGGGGCGCGCCTACTCCGAGAAGGGCGAGCACGCCAAGTCCGTCGCGCTGTACCAGAAGGCCACCCAGCTCGATAAGGACAACGCGATGCCGTACTACTACCTCGCCTACGCGTACAAGGAGCGGGGCCGGAAGCGCGAGGCGGTGATTGCCTTCCGGGACTACCTCAAGCGCAAGCCGGACGCCGAGGACAAGAAGGAGATCGAGGACGAGATCTACGACCTCGAGCAGGACTACCAGTAGCCGCGCGGCCGGGGAGTGACTACAACCGCTCCGGCATGCTGGACCTCAAGACCGTCGCGCAGAGCTTCGAGACCGTCGTCGCCCGCCTGAAGAGCCGCGGCGGCGCGCTGGACCTCGGGCCGTTCCAGAAGCTCTTCCAGGAGCGCCGGGAGCTGTACATCTCCCTGGAGGCGCTCAACCAGAAGCGCAAGGGCATGGGCCCCGGGTCCGCCGAGATGCGCGACCAGCTCCGCGCGCTCTCCCAGGAGATCAAGGGCCAGGAGGCGCGGATCAAGGAGGTGGAGGAGGAGCTGGAGAAGATCCTCGTCTCCGTGCCCAACGTCCCCCACGAGTCCGTCCCGGTGGGGACGGCGGAGACGGACAACCGGGTGGAGCGGGTGTGGGGCGAGAAGCCGGCGCTCCCCTTCCAGCCCAAGCAGCACTTCGAGCTGGGCGAACGCCTGGGCCTGATGGACTTCGAGCGCGCCGCCAAGGTCTCCGGGTCGCGCTTCGTGTTCCTCCGGGGCGCGCTGTCGCGCCTGGAGCGGGCGCTGGTGGCGTTCATGATCGACTGCCACAGGGAGCGGGGCTACGAGGAGCTGTCGCCGCCCTACCTGGTCAACCGGGACTCGATGTTCGGTACCGGGCAGCTCCCCAAGTTCGAGCAGGACTCCTTCAAGACCGCGGGCGCCGAGGAGCGGTTCTTGATCCCCACCGCCGAGGTGCCGGTCACCAACTACCACCGGGACGAGATCCTGGAGGGCGAGAAGCTGCCCTTGAAGTACTGCGCCTACTCGCCGTGCTTCCGCTCCGAGGCCGGGTCGGCCGGCAAGGACACCCGCGGGATGATCCGCCAGCACCAGTTCCACAAGGTGGAGCTGGTGAAGTTCGCGGCGCCGGAGACGTCCCTTCAAGAATTGGAGGCGCTCACCGACGACGCGCAGGAGATCTTGAGGAGGCTGGGGCTGCACCACCGCGTGGTCTCGCTGTGCACCGGGGACCTGGGCTTCTCCTCCGCCAAGACCTACGACCTGGAGGTGTGGCTGCCGGGCCAGGGCGCGTTCCGGGAGATCTCCTCCTGCTCGGTGTTCACCGACTTCCAGGCCCGGCGCGCGAAGATCCGCTACCGCCCCACCAGGGCGGACAAGCCGCGGCTGGTCCACACGCTCAACGGGTCCGGCCTGGCCATCGGCCGGACGCTGATTGCCCTGCTGGAGAACTACCAGCGCGAGGACGGCTCCGTCGCCTTTCCGGCAGTCCTCCACCCCTACCTGGGCGGGATGACGGAGCTGAAGCCCCCAGCCGTCAGTCCGGCCTAGGTTCCGCCGTGTTGTGTTGCATGGGGTCGGGGATCGGGTCTAAAAGCGTCGCCCCTCGGGCTGATGGGCGGCGTGGAGGAGTGGCCGAGCGGCTGAAGGCAGCGGTCTTGAAAACCGCCAAGGGCGAAAGCCCTTCGTAGGTTCGAATCCTACCTCCTCCGTTCGGCGGTGATTTTTGGTTCTTTGACAGACGAACGCAGCGGGTCTCGTTGGAGAGATGGCCGAGCGGCTGAAGGCGCTGGTTTGCTAAACCAGTATAGGGCCTAAAGCTCTATCGAGGGTTCGAATCCCTCTCTCTCCGTAGTGGTTTTCTGGTAGCAGCGAAGACAGACGCGCCCTTAGCTCAGTTGGATAGAGCGTCGGACTACGAATCCGAAGGCCAGAGGTTCAAATCCTCTAGGGCGCGCCACTTCGCTTCCTCCTATGGACGACCGGCAGGCGATGGAGCGGGCGCTGTCGCTGGCCCGCGAGGCGGCGAACCTGGGCGAGGTGCCGGTGGGCGCGGTCGCGGTGAAGGACGGCGCGGTGGTGGGGGAGGCGTTCAACCGGAGGGAGACCGACCGGGACCCGCTGGCCCACGCGGAGCTGCTGGCGCTGGCGCAGGCGGCGCGGCGGATGGGCGCCTGGCGGCTCACCGGCGTCACGCTCTACGTCACGCTGGAGCCGTGCGCGATGTGCGCGGGCGCGCTGGTGCAGTCGCGCGTGAGCCGGCTGGTGTTCGGCGCGAGAGACCCGAAGGCGGGCGCGGTGGGCTCGCTCTACGACCTGGCGAGGGACGCCCGGCACAACCACCGCGTGGAGGTGACGGCGGGCGTGATGGAGGAGGAGAGCGGGACGCTGCTGAAGGACTTCTTCCGCGCGCTGCGGGAGAGGCGGGAGACAACTGAATAGGTGTGGAGAGCTGGCCGAGCGGTCGAAGGCACCTGATTCGAAATCAGGCGTACCGGTAACGGTACCGTAGGTTCGAATCCTACGCTCTCCGTTCGATGGGCTGGTGATTGGAGAGGTGGCCGAGCGGCTGAAGGCGCACGCTTGGAAAGCGTGTATACGTTAACGCGTATCGTGGGTTCGAATCCCACCCTCTCCGTATGATGTTGTAGCAAGGGCAGGTTCATGGTCGGGGCAACGCGGGGACGTGAATCCCGCCAGGTCCGGAAGGAAGCAACGGTAGCGACCCTCCGCGTGTGCCCCGGCCGTTCCCTGCCTCGTCCGCGTTCAGCGGGCGAGGATGGTCTCGCGTCCCTCTTCGCCGACGACGCGGAAGCCAGACTGCTGGAGCGCCTCCAGCGCCTGCCCGTTGATGGTCACCGCGCGGTTGACCTGGGGAGTGCGCATGGCGCCCTGGAAGCTGGCGTCCTGAGGCCAGTCCGCCACCGTCCACGGGAGGCGCCGGCCCAGGTAGAAGAAGCCGCCGGAGCCCCACACGCCCTCGCCCACGATGAGCAGGCCGGTGGCCGCCGGGTCGCGCGCGGCGCGGACGATGGCGCGGAACTGGTCGCCGCGCAGGTCCGAGAGGTCCGGAGGCGGCAGGACGTAGAAGCCCAGCCCGGAGGCGAACGCCGCCGCGGAGAGCGCCGCCCGCGTTCGCTGCGAGCGCTCGAGGATCCACCGCGCCAGGGCCGGCACCGCGGCCAGCGCGAGGAGCTGCTGCGCCGGGTAGAGGAAGCGGCTCTCCTTGTGCGGCGTGGCCACGATGGCGGCGAGGTAGACGAGCGCGGCGATGGCCGGCCCGGAGGCGTGGGGGCGCTCGCGGCGCCAGGCGAGCCAGAGCCCGGGCCAGACCCAGAGCGGCGTGAGCGCGAAGAGGCCCCAGGCGTAGAAGCCCGGCGGCGAGGCGCCGAACGTCGCCGCCCCTCTCCCGGAGAGGACGTTGAAGTCCACGTAGGCCAGCAGCGAGTGGAGCGGGCGGCCCCAGGTCGCCCAGTCCAGCGCCGCCAGGCCCGCGGCCACCGCCGCGCCCGCCGCCGCGGCGCCCAGGAGCGCCTGCCACCGCCGCCGCGCCGCCAGGTACCCAAGCCCGGCCAGCGCGAACACCAGCGAGCCGTAGCGCGTCACCACCGCCAGCCCCAGCCCCAGCCCGCCCAGGGCACCGTCGCGCCGGGCGTCCGCTTCGCGGTCGAGCGCCTCGAACGCCACCACCAGGAATGAAGCGGAGAAGGACTCGCCCAGCGTGCGGCCGGCGAACGCCACCGTCAGCCCTGCGAGGGCGATCAGCGAGGTGGCAAAGAGCGCGGCGTGGTCGCCGGCGCGGCGAAGGGTAAAGCGGTAGGCGGCGCCCAACGCCCAGGCATGGAGCGCGAGTTGTGGCAGCTCCAGCACGGCGCGGTAGGCGCGTGGATTGTCGAGGCCGATGGCGTCGCAGAGCTTGAGGAGCGCGGCGAAGACGAGCGGCACGGACCAGTTGCGGATGCCGTCGCGCCACTCCCAGGCCAGGATTCCGTAGCCGTGCACCTTGAACCAGGCCGGCTCCAGCGCCTGGTAGACCTCGTCCGGGTGGAGGCGCCCGAGCTGGAGCACCGCCACCAGGGACGCGGGGGCGGCCAGCACGAACATCCACCTCCACGGCGCCCGGTCGGCCAAGCGGGCGCACTCTGGCACGCGCGCTCCGCGACCGCACGGATGACGCAGTGCGGCCTGATGCGGAGAGGGTGCTTAACCTCGGGCGCATGGACGCGATCGGACTGTTGAAGCAGGACCACGCGACGGTGAAGACGCTCTTCGACCGGTACGAGGCGCTGGGCGAGGACGCGGAGGTCGCCAGGCGGGAGCTGGCGGAGCGCATCGTCAAGGAGCTCTCCATCCACGCGGCGATCGAGGAGCAGTACCTCTATCCGTACGCGAAGCAGCGCGACGAGCGGCTCTCGCGCCTCATCTACGAGTCGCTGGAGGAGCACAACGTCGCCAAGTGGGAGCTGTCCGCGATCGAGAAGCTGGCGCCCCGCGACCCTCGCTTCGACGCCAAGATGGCGGTGCTGATCGAAAACGTGCGCCACCACATCCGCGAGGAGGAGGCGCAGCTCTTCCCGAAGCTGGCGGATCTGTGCGACTGGGCGGAGCTGGAGGCGCTGGGCGACACGCTCAAGCACGCCAGGCAGGCGGCGCCCACGCACCCGCACCCGCGCGCGTCGGACCAGCCGCCGGGCAACGCCATGACCCCGGTGCTGGCGGCGGTGGACCGCGGCCGCGACCTCGCCTCGGTGACGTTCAAGCGCACCGGCCAGCTGGTGGAGCGGTTGCGCGTCGGGGCGAAGGCGTTCACCCGCAAGGCCGGGAAGCGGACCGCCATGGCGGCGCAGGTGATGGCCGGGACGGAGCAGCCCCGGAGGAAGACCGTGTCGCAACGGGCGGCGGCGAAGAAGCGGACCGCGCGGAAGCAGCGCAGGTGAGAGGTGCAGAAGGGCGCGAGTCGCCGCACCCTACCCGGATGCCGTCCGCACCTTCTGCTCCTCCTCGACCCGCGCGCTCAGCCACTGGGTGGGTTCCACCTCGTTGCCGAACAGCCTGACGCGCTTGTTCCGGGCGATCCGGACCAGGAAGTTGGTGGTGACCCGGATGATCGGGTTCGTCACGACGACCGCGGACCACGGCTCGAATTCGCCCACGCTGCCACGTCTGGAAACGATGGCCCGCGCCTCGGCGGAGATGGACGTCTGCCGCTGCGTGAGGCACAGCTGCGGCAGTCCGCCGTATTCCTTTCCGGGGTCTGTCTTCTCCCGGACGGCCTCCGCGTCCTCCTTGGAGAAGTGGCCGATGGTCACCATCCGGAGGCAGCGCGTCCCTCCAGGCAACTCGAATGTGGACATCTCGACAGGCATGGCGACCTCCTGCCGTGCATTGTAACGCCGCCGATCCCTCGAGTCGCACCTGGGTCACGAGCGACCTCACTCATGGTCGGCTGTGTCTTGAGCGGCCTTCTTCTCCTCCTCGACCCGCTCGATCAGCCACTGCGTGGCCTCCGCCTCGGTGCTGAACATCCGGACGCGCTTGCTCCGGCCGATGCGGACCAGGAAGTTGGTGGTGACCCGGACGAT
>DATBSS010000133.1:0-1661 GCA_036559665.1 Myxococcaceae bacterium | reverse complement strand
GACGGAGATCATCCCCTCGCGCAGCACGGCGTTGCAGTCCGATCCGGGAACGTCCTCGTGCAGGAACTCGGAGCCGCCGATCCAGTAGTACTTCCGCCCGCGCGGGTCGACGTTCTCCACCACCTCGTACCCGTAGGAATGCTTCCCCAGCTTGGTGATGCGGTACCCCCTGGGCTCCTTGGGCGGGACGTTGACGTTGAGCAGCATCCTCCGCCCGCCGCCCCTCTCCAGCAGCGCCCGCACCAGCGAGGTGGCGAAGCGCGCGGCGTGGGTGAAGTCGAAGTGCCTCCGCGCCACCAGGGAGATCGCCACCGCCGGCAGCCCCAGCAGGTACCCCTCCATCGCCGCCGCCACCGTCCCCGAATAGGTGACGTCGTCCGCCAGGTTGGCGCCGTGGTTGATCCCGGAGATGAGCGCCGCGGGCCGCTCGTCCTTCATCAGGTGGTGGATGGCCAGGTACGCGCAGTCGGCGGGCGTCCCGTCTACCGAGTACCAGCGCTCGCGCACGCGCGAGATCCGCAGCGGCCGGTGCAGCGAGATGGCGTGCGAGGCGGCGCTCTGCTCGCGGTCCGGCGCCACCACCCACACCTCGCCCAGGGGCTCGAGCGCGCCCACCAGCGCGCGCAGCCCATCCGAGTAGTGGCCGTCGTCGTTGCAGACCAGGAGGCGAATGCTCAGCGCCCTCGGGCCAGGGCGCCCCGCCCGCCGTAGCGCGCGGCGGGCCCCAGCTCCTCTTCGATGCGGAGCAACTGGTTGTACTTGGCGATCCGGTCGGACCGGGACGCGGAGCCGGTCTTGATCTGCCCGCAGTCGCAAGCCACCGCCAGGTCGGCGATGGTGACGTCCTCGGTCTCCCCGGAGCGGTGGCTCATCACCGAGGTATACCCCGCCCGGTGCGCGGTCCGCACCGCGTCCAGCGTCTCGGTGATGGTGCCGATCTGGTTCACCTTCACCAGGATGGAGTTGGCGACGCCGGACTGGATGCCCCGGGTCAGCCGCCCCACGTTGGTGACGAAGAGGTCGTCGCCCACCAGCTGGATCTTCCCGCCCAGCGCGTCGGTGAGCCGCTTCCACCCATCCCAGTCGTCCTCGGCGCAGCCGTCCTCGATGGAGACGATGGGGTACCGGGCGACGAGCCCGGCGTAGTACTCGATCAGGTGCGGGGCGTCGTACTCCCTCCCCTCGCCCTTGAGCCGGTACTTCTTGGCCGCCTTGTCGAAGAACTCGGAGGCGGCCACGTCCATGGCCAGCGCCACCTGCTCGCCGGGCTTGAAGCCCGCGGCACCCAGCGCCTCCATGATCAGCTTGAGCGCCTCCTCGTTGGCCGGGAGGTCCGGCGCGTAGCCGCCCTCGTCGCCCACGCCGGTGGCAAGCTTGCGCCCTTTGAGGATCTTCTTGAGCGCGTGGAAGATCTCCGCGCCCCAGCGCAGCCCCTCCGAGAACGAGGGCGCGCCCACCGGCAGCACCATGAACTCCTGGAAGTCCACCCGGGTGTCCGCGTGCGCGCCGCCGTTGAGGATGTTCATCATCGGCACCGGCAGCACCGTGCCGCCGTCCTTGCCGCGGTGCAGCCCGGCGAGGTGGCGGTAGAGCGGCACGCCGGCTCCGGCTGCCGAGGCGCGCGCCAGCGCCATGGACACCCCGAGCAGCGCGTTGGCGCC
>DATBSS010000132.1:0-5161 GCA_036559665.1 Myxococcaceae bacterium | reverse complement strand
CGCTGGAGAGCCGCATTGTCACGAAACCGTAGTCGGCAAGGACCGCCGAGATTTTCTGGAAGTTGAACGCCTCCTGCTGCCGAGCGTTCAGCGTGCGATATTCGACGAACTCGAACGTGAAGCCCATGCGCGCAGGCTATCGCAGCGCACGGAGGAGCGCGCAGCCGCTTCGAATGGACGTGGATGCCCTCGCGCAGACCCTTGAGGGTCCGGAGGCGATCCTGTCAGAAGCGAGTTACCTTCCCAGGCGTGAAGAGCATCACCGTCAAGCTCCGGGAAGCCACCCTGCGACGTCTCCAAGAGGAGGCCCGTGCCGCCGGCAGGCCGGTCGCCTCGCTGATACGCGAGCGCGTCGAGACGCCGGTCGCTGCGTTCCAGGGCTCGGTCTACGCAAAGACTTCCAATCTGGCCGGCAGCGTCGCGGGAAGCCGCCGTTCGGCGACGAATGACCGGCGCAGGTTCCGCCGCCGGTGATCTCGATCTGCAACGCCGTGCTGACTGAGGCGGCCTACTTCTTGCGCGACGACGGGCTCCCCGGTGGACCGCCGGGACTTCTGCGTCTATCGACGGAACGACCGGCAGGTCATCGACTTCGTCGCGCCTCCAAGAGGTTGATGCGGCTGGCGGCGCGCCCGCGCCCGTGCTCATCTCTCCCGCCTCTCGCCGCATGAAGCTCCTCCCCCTCAGCGCCGCGCTCCTCCTGGCCCTCGCCTGTACGCCGCGCTCGGACCGCCGCGCCCCCTCCATCCCCCTGCGCGACTGCCAACTCGCGGGACAGAGCGGGCAGGGCCGCATCCAGGCCCGCTGCGGCACGCTCCAGGTGCCGGAGGACCGCTCCCGCCCGGACGGGCTGAAGATCGACCTCCGGGTGGCGGTCATCCGCGCACGCGGCGTGGCGGACCCGACGCCGGTCTTCTTCCTCGCCGGCGGCCCCGGCCAGGCCGCCACCGAACAGCACCTGGCGGCCATGTTCGCGCTCTCCTCCGCTCAGCGCGAGCGCGACGTGGTGCTCGTCGACCAGCGCGGCACCGGCGCCCAGCGCAGCCTCCGCTGCGACGAGCCCAAGGAGGAGTTGGACGACCTCTCCGAGGAGGCACAGCTGGCGGCCATCGACGCCTGCGTCAAGCAACTCCGCGGCGACCCGCGCCACTACACCACCCTGGACGCCGCCCGCGACCTGGACGCCGCGCGCGAGGCGCTGGGCTACTCGCACGTGCACCTCCTCGGCGTCTCGTACGGGACCCGCCTGGCGCTGGCCTACCTCCGCGAGTACCCGAAGCAGGTGAAGACCGCCGTCCTGGATGGCGTGGTGCCGATGACCATGGTGGTGGGCGAGCAGATGGCCCTCACCGGCCAGCGCGCGCTGGACCTGGACCTCAAGCGCTGCGCGTCCACCCCCGCATGCGCCGCCCGCTTCCCGGACCTCCCGGCCGCCATGGAGCGCGTGCTGGACCGACTGCAGCGCAACCCCGAGCACGTCAGGCTCCGCCACCCCACCACCGGCGCCCCGGTCGAGGTGACCCTCACCCGGCAGCGCTTCGCGATGACCACCTTCAATTACAGCTACATGCCGGAGCTGGTGGGCCTGCTCCCCCTCTTCATCCACGGCGCGGACGCCACCGGCGACTACTCCCCCGTCGCCGCCCAGTCGATCTACCTCTCGGAGAAGATGGAGAGCTCCATCTCCCGCCCGCTCCACCTCTCCGTCATCTGCGCGGAGGACGCGCCCTTCTTCTCCAAGGAGCCGCCGGCCCTGGACTGGCTCCCGAAGCGCTCGTACCTGGGCGACCTGCAGCTGGCCACCTACCGCAGCGCCTGCGCGCGCTGGCCGCACGCCACCGTCGACCCGTCCTTCAAGGAGCCGGTGAAGTCGGACGTGCCGGTGCTCCTGCTCTCCGGCGAGGCGGACCCGGTCACCCCGCCGGAGCTGGCCGAGGAGGCGAAGCGGACCCTCTCCCGCAGCCTCCACCTGGTCGTGAAGGGGCACGGGCACAACGTCTCCCCGCGCGGGTGCCTGCCCTCCCTGATCGCCCGTGTGGAGCGCGACGGAAGCGTGGACAACCTGGATACCAGCTGCGTGGCGGACATCGCCCCCGCGCCCATGTTCCTCGACTTCCTGGGGCACGAGCCGTGATCGAGGTCCAGGACCTGCACAAGTCCTTCGGCGAGGTGTCCGCGCTGCGCGGCGTGTCCTTCTCCGCGCGCGACGGGGAGATCACCGGGCTGTTGGGCCCCAACGGTGCCGGCAAGACCACCACCCTGCGCATCCTCAACACCGTCCTCTCCGCCGACCGCGGGCGCACGCTGGTGGACGGGGTGGACGCGGCGAAGGAGCCGCTGGCGGTGCGCGCGCGGCTGGGCGCGCTCCCCCACGCGCACGGGCTCTACCCTCGTCTCACTACGCGCGAGCACATCCGGTACTTCGGCGAGCTCCACGGCCTCCGCGGCGCCGAGTTGACCCGGCGCACCGATGAGATGCTGGAGCTGCTGGAGATGCGCGACGTGGCCGACCGCCGCGCCGAGGGCTTCTCCCAGGGCCAGCAGCTCCGCGTGGCCATCGCGCGGGCCCTGGTGCACGGGCCGCGCAACGTGGTGCTGGACGAGCCCACCGCCGGCCTGGACGTCCCGGGCACGCGCACCATGCGCCGGGTGATCGGACGGCTGAAAGAGGAAGGCCGCTGCGTGCTCTTCTCCAGCCACGTGATGCAGGAAGTGACCGCCCTCTGCGACCGGGTGGTGGTGATCGCCCGCGGCACGGTGGTGGCGGACGGTACCCTGGACGAGCTTCGCCGGCGCACCGGTCACGACAACATGGAGGATGCGTTCGAGGCCGTCATCGGCTCCGGGGAGGGGCTCCAGTGAACGGTTTCCGCCAGGCGATGGTCGTCTTCCGCAAGGAGGTCGTGGATGGACTGCGCGACCGGCGCTCGGTGGCCACCGCGTGCTTCGGGCCGCTGTTCTTCGTCATCTCGCTGGGCGCCGTGATCACTTTCGTGGGCAAGCAGGCCGCGGAGCTGACGCGGACGCCGCTCTCGCTCCCGGTGGTGGGGATGGAACGCGCGCCGGACCTGATGACCTTCCTGCGCGAGAACAACGTCAAGCCGCACGAGGAGACCGGTTCGCCGGCGGAGCTCATCCGCGCCGGGGACGCCAAGGTGGTGCTGGCGGTGCCGGAGGACTACGGGGCCGCGCTGCGCGCCGGGCGGGCCGCGCCCATCCAGCTCATCTCGGACCGATCTCACACCACCGCGATGGCGGCGGTGGGGCGCGTGGAGGGGCTCCTGGCCCAGTACTCGGCGCGGCTGGGCGCGTTGCGGCTCCTGGCGCGCGGGGTGGATGCGGGCATCGCGCAGGCCGTGGCACTGGAGCGGGTGGACCTCTCCACGCCGCAGAGCCGCTCCGGCGAGCTGCTCAACATGGTGCCGCTCATCCTGGTGCTCTCGCTATTCATGGGCGGGATGGGCGTGGCCACCGACAGCACCGCCGGCGAGCGCGAGCGCGGCTCGCTGGAGCCGCTGCTCATCAACCCCGTCCCGCGCTGGGCGTTCGTGATCGGCAAGCTGGCGGCCACCGCCTGCTTCTCCGGCGGCGCCATGCTGGCCTGCCTGGGCGGGCTGGCGCTGCTGCCGCGGGTGGTCTCCTTCACCGACTTCGGCGGCGTCTTCGCGCTCCCGTTCGGGACCACAATCCTCCTCCTGCTGCCGCTGATGGTCACCGCCGGGGCGATGCAGATGGTGGTGGCGTCGTTCGCCAAGACGTTCAAGGAGGCGCAGACCACGCTGGGCTTCCTGAACCTGGTCCCCGCGGTGCCGGGGATGTTCATGGTGTTCCTCCCCCTGGTGCCGAAGATGTGGATGTTCCTGGTGCCCATGCTCTCGGAGGAGGTGCTCATCTCCCGCCTGGTGCGCGGGGAGAGCGTGGAGCCGCGGTACCTCGCCCTGGCCATGCTCTCCAGCCTCGCCTGGGCGGCCGTGGCGGTGGCCGCCACCGTGCGCCTCTACCGCAGCGAGCGCGTCCTGTTCGGCGCCACGTCCTAAAGCCGCGAGGTCGCGGCCGGAGCTACTTGAGGACCACCTCGCGGTCCGCGGGGAAGGTGGCGCGGGAGCGCTTCATCTGCCCGGAGATGACGGCGAAGATGTCGTACGGCTTGCCCGAGGCGGCGGGGATGACCAGCCTGGGCCCGGTGCCGGCCATCACCCCGTCGACGAAGATGGGCACCCCCTTGGGTGCGCTGATGGCGATGCACTCGCACGCGAGGGCCAGCTTGCTCAGGCTGCGCCGGGCCACCCCCATGGCGATGCCGAAGTTGATGCTGCTGGCGTTCTCGATGCCGGTGGTGACGATACCAACCACCTTCCCGGCGCGGTTGAAGATGGGGCCGCCGGAGTTGCCCGGGTTGAGTGGAATCTGTGTCTGGAACACCGGGTGTTCGGCGCCGTCCGGGTAGATGTTGGAGATCATCCCGGTGTTGAAGGTCCAGATGGCGCCGTGCCCGTGGCCCACCGCCCCCACCCAGCTGCCGATTCTCACCGAGGAGAGGTCGTCCAGCGGGAGCGCCGGCACGCCGGTGAGCTTGGCCTGGACCAGCGCCACGTCGATGTCGTTCGAGCCGCGCTCCACCACCTCCGCCGTCACCGTGCGCCCGTCGTAGAGCACCACCTTGACGCTGGCGGCGCTCTTCACCACGTGGGCGTTGGTGAGGATCAGCCCGTCGCCGCTGATGAAGAACCCGGAGCCGAACCACTCGCCGTTGGAGATGAACACCACCCCCGGCGCGACGCGGTTGAAGATCTCCTGCTGGGTGCGCTCCATCTCTTCCAGCGGGTCCGGGCCGGCCGAGGCGAGCAGCGCGATGAAGGCGAAGCCGATCATCCCTTCATCCTAGAACGCCCCGGAGATGGATACGCCGGCGGGAGCGAGCGAGATCCGGATCTCCGGCGCCCTGCCTCGCTCCGCGGCGGCCAGGCCCAGGTCGCGCTTGAGCTTCTGGTTGTACTCGTCCGCCAGCCGGCGCATCTCGGTGGGCTCCACCGGCATCTGGATGGTGAGCCCGTAGAACCACAGCCCCATTCCCGCCGCCGCTGCCACGCCCGCGCCGATCGCCCGGGAGTAGTCGTACCTCACGCACTCGAAGGTCTGGGCGTTCTTGGCGCTGCAGGCA
>DATBSS010000131.1:0-2156 GCA_036559665.1 Myxococcaceae bacterium | reverse complement strand
TCATCATGGCCTTCGACGAGTGCCCGCCCTCGCTCGCCGAGCGCTCCTACCTCGAGGAGTCCCTCGCCCGCACCACCCGCTGGCTCCGCCGCTGCGCCCAGGCCTGGTCGCGCGGCCCGTCCTCGCTCTTCGGCATCGTCCAGGGCGGCCTGCACGAGGACCTCCGCCGCCGCCACGCCGAGGAGGTCTGCGCCGTGGACCTGCCCGGCTACGCGCTGGGCGGCTACTCGGTGGGGGAGTCCCCGGAGGCGATGCACCAGAGCGTCGCCTTCTCCGCGCCGCTGCTGCCCGCCGGCAAGCCCCGCTACCTGATGGGTGTGGGGACGCCCAGGGACCTGGTCACCTGCGTCGCCGCCGGCGTGGACATGTTCGATTGCGTGCTGCCCACCCGCTGCGCGCGCAACGGGCTGCTCTTCACCTCGCAGGGCAAGGTCACCATCAAGAACGCCGCCCACGCCCGCGACCCCGGCCCGCTGGACCCGGACTGCGGCTGCTACACCTGCCGGACCTTCAGCCGCGCCTACCTCCGGCACCTCTTCATGGCGAAGGAGATCCTCGCCATGCGCCTGAACACCATCCACAACCTGGCTTTCTTCCTGGGCTTGATGCGGCGGGCGCGCGAGGCCATCGAGCGGGATGAGTACCGGTCGTTCGCCGCATCCCTGGGGCCCGCCCTGGAGTGAGCCCGAGGCGACGCCCGGCCGTGGCGGCCTTGCCCCCGCCGCCGCCCACTGCTAAGAGTCCGCGCCTTTACCTCCGGCGAAATCGCAGCGATTCCGGAGGCTTGTCCCAAGACTTGAGGCGTCCGACGTGCTCTTCGCAAGCCTGTTGATGTTGGGTCAGCTCGGTGGTCCCGGCGGCCCCGGACCGGTGGGGACGATCGGCTTCTTCGTCCTGATGTTCGGGGTGATGTACTTCATCATGATCCGGCCGCAGCAGAAGCAGGCCCAGCAGCACAAGGCCATGCTCGCGGCGCTCACCAAGGGCGACGAGGTCGTCACCCAGGGCGGGATGATCGGGAAGATCCACGCCATCACCGACCGGGTGGTGACGCTCGAAGTGGCCAGCGGCGTGAAGGTGCGGATGCTCAAGGCGTCCATCCAGGGCAAGTACAGCCCGGCCGCCGAGTCGGCCGCGCCCGCCGCGAAATCGGAAGAGCCGAAGGAATCGAAGGAGGAGAAGTGATGGACCGCAGCTGGTGGTGGAGGGCGGCGATCATCGCCGCGGTCACCCTGGGATCGATCTGGTTCCTGGTGCCCAGCTACTACTCGTTCTTCGTCCTACCCAGGGAGAAGCGCAACGACATCAAGGCGCTCGAGCAGGCGCTGCCGAAGTGGGCGCCCAGCGCCAAGGACCGCCTCAGCCTGGGGCTGGACCTGCAGGGCGGCATCCACATGGTGATGCGGGTGGACACGCGCACCGCGCTGGAGAAGCGCACCGAGCGCCGCGGCATCCAGATCGCCAGCTCGGTGAAGGACAAGAACCTGGGCGAGGTGACGGTGGACACGGATGCGGAGCGCCTGCAGCTCACGCTCAAGCCCAAGGACCCCAAGACGCTGGACGCCATCGAGAAGGACGTCCTCGACGTCTTCCGCGACTTCACCAAGGTCAGCCGCACCGAGGACTCGCTCACCCTGCAGCTCCGCGACAACCAGATCGACCGCTTCAAGCAGGACGCGGTGGAGCAGGCGATGCTGGTGATCCGCCGCCGCATCGATAAGTGGGGCGTGGCCGAGGTGGACGTGCGCACCCTGGGCACCGACTCCATCCAGATCTCGCTCCCCGGCCGCCAGGACGCGGACCAGGCCAAGGAGCTGATCGGCACCACCGCCCAGCTCGAGTTCCGGATGGTCGACGACCAGAGCACCTACTTCCAGGACCACTTCTCCAAGACCCCGCCGCCCGCGGAGTCCGGCATCGTGATGACCACCGAGGAGGGCCACCCGCAGATCAAGGGGCCGGACCGGGTGGCGCTGCTGGAGTACGTGAAGGGTTCCGTGCCGGCGAACCGCGAGGTGCTGCTGGAGTGCAAGGCCAACGCGCTCAAGAAGGGCGCCTGCGATTCGTACATCACCTACCTGGTGGAGAAGGAGGTCCCGCTCACCGGCGAGAGCCTCTCGTCCGCGGACGCCAACTTCTCCCAGTACGGCGAGCCA
>DATBSS010000130.1:0-7624 GCA_036559665.1 Myxococcaceae bacterium | reverse complement strand
CGACGTGCTCCGGGGTGAACGTGAGGAAGTGGTTGAAGCCGACGCGCCCGCCGCCGCCGAAGAAGCCGGACCGACGCTCCTTGTTCTTGCCCTCGGCGACGACGCTCACCGAGAGCCGGCACAGGTCCTGGGTGTCCTCGGCGAAGTGGCCGCGGGTGTTGGCGATCCAGATCCGCTTCGTGACGTCCGCGTAGGTGGCGGTCACCACCTTCACCCGCCTGTCGTACGCGTGCGCCGCCTTGTCCGCGCGCAGGACGAGGTCGGCCTTGCGCGACACCTCCACCGACGAGAGCGGCTGCGCGACCCGGTAGTACATCGGCGCTGGCGTGCGGCTCACCTGGAACGACCGGGGGGACCCGCCGCCCCTGGCGATCAGGGCGGCGGTGCGCGCGGCCCGGAAGAGGGCCTCGTCCTCCAGGTCGTCCGAGTACGCGTAGCCCACCTTGTGGCCGGCGATGACGCGGACGCCCACCCCCTGGCGGAGCCCGGTCTGGGCGTTTTTGACGCGCCGCTCCTCCAGGACCACCGCGGTGGTCTCCGCCCGCTCCACGTACACCTCGGCGAAGTCTCCGCCCCCCTCCATGGCCGCCGACAGCAGGCGCTCCATCAGGCCGGGCGGGAGCAGCGGCGGGGCCAGTGCCTTCGGCCCGGCGGAGGCGGTTGCTCGCTTGCTCTTGGACATCCCCGCGCGTCCTTTCGAAAGGCGGCGACGCTACCCTAGAATCGCGCCGCTCTGGCTCTCAAGTCGTTTGGCAAATACCAACTCGTCAAAAAGCTCGCGACGGGCGGGATGAGCGAGGTGTGGCTTGCCCGCCGCCCGTCAAAGCGGGGCGGCGAGCAGGAGATGGTGGTCAAGCGCATCCTGCCCCACCTGGCGTCGGACCCGCTGTTCGTCCAGATGTTCCTGAACGAGGCGCGGATCGCCGCCCGCTTCAACCAGGAGAACATCGTCCGCATCCACGACTTCGGCGAGGCGGCCGGCAGCTACTTCATCGCCATGGATTACATCCACGGCGAAGACCTGGGCCGGGTGATGCGCAAGGCCTGGAACGCCGGCCAGTGGATCGCCCAGCCGGTGGCGATGCGCATCATGAGCGAGTGCCTGGAGGCGCTCGCCTACGCGCACTCCAAGGCGGACGACCAGGGCAAGCCGCTCAAGGTCGTCCACCGCGACATCTCGCCCCAGAACATCCTCATCGGCTTCGACGGCGAGGTGAAGCTGGTGGACTTCGGCATCGCCAAGGCGGCCGACGTCTCGTCCACCACCCAGGCCGGCGCGATCAAGGGGAAGTTCGCGTACATGTCGCCGGAGCAGGCGGTGGGCAAGCCGCTGGACCACCGGGCGGACATCTTCTCCGCCGGACTTGTGCTCTACGAGCTGCTCACCGGCGTGCGCCCGCTCCAGCGCTCCTCCGAGGTGGCCACGCACGTGGCGGCCATGGAGTGCAAGATCGACCCGCCCTCCGCGGTGTCGGAGACGCCGGCCGAGCTGGACGCGGTGGTGATGAAGGCGCTGTCCAAGTCGCCCGCGGACCGCTACCCGGACTCGGAGGCCTTCAACCGCGCCATCAAGAAGCTCTGCTCGCGCAAGAAGTGGGACGCGGGGACGGGGGAGCTCTCGGAGCTGATGCGGATCCTCTTCGCGGACCGCCTGGCCGAGGAGGGCGAGGCGCAGCCCCCGCCGGACGAGCCGGAGGAAGCGGAGGAGGCCGAGGAGGAGGAGTCCCGCGAGGTCCGCGGTCGAGACCGGGGCCGGAGCCGTGACGGCGAGCGGGATCGCGATGACGGCCGGGACCAGGACGGCGGCGACCGGGACCGCGAGCCGCCGCCGGAGGACGACGAGGCCGACCACACCGCGGAGGACTTCCGCAAGCGGGCGAAGCCGCCGCGGAGGGACGCCTCGCGCGCGGTGCGGGCGAAGGAGGACCGGCCGCCGGTGCGGGAGGAGGAGGAGGACTCGCGCCCGCTCTACCGCACCGGGGAGAGCTACGCCGCGCGCAACGAGCCCAAGCCCGGCGACGAGCCGGACGGGCGCGACATCTACGGCGAGGACGACCCGCTCCCGGAGGCGCTGGACGACGACGACGACGGGCCGCAGCCCGAGGAGGACGACGCCGAATCCACCCGCGCCGGGCCGCCGCGCAAGCTGGTGTTCGTCGAGGGCCCCGACAAGGGGATGGTGAAGCGGTTCGTCGGCGTGCGGATGGTGATCGGCCGCACCGACAACTGCACCGTGGTGCTCCAGGACAAGTCCGTCTCGCGGCGGCACCTGGAGCTGGTGCAGGGCGAGCGCGGCGTGCTGCTGCGCGACCTGGGCTCCGGCAACGGCACCAAGGTCAACGGCGAGCGCCACGACGAGAAGCTCCTCCACCACGAGGACGTGGTCGAGATCGGCCAGACGCAGTTCCAGTTCGTCGACGAGGCGGAGGCGGTCAAGAAGGCGCGGGAGGCGCAGGAGCGGAAGGACGAGGAGGAGCGCCAGAAGAAGGAGGCGGCGGAGCGGGGACCCGAGGACGCCGCGGCCGCGGACCAGCCGGCGGAGGCGCCCGCGGAGCCCCCGGCCGAGGGCGAGGCCGCGGCGGAGCAGCCCGCGGAGGGCGCGGAGGGTGCGGAGGCCCCGAAGCCGGACGAGGCGCCGGTCCCGGCGGCGGCCGCCGCGGCGCGCTCCTGGAAGGCGATGGACCGGAAGCAGCGGACCGGCGTGGCCATCGGCGGCGGGTTCATGTCGCTGCTGGTGATGCTGCTCCTGTACCTCGTGTTCCGCACCCCGCCGCCACCCCCCATCGACCCGGTGAAGGAGCGCGCGGCGGAGAAGATGCGGCTGGCGCGGGTGGCCATCGCCGACAACCGGTTCGAGCAGGCGATCGAGTTCATCGAGATCGCGGAGCGGCTGGTCCCCGGCATCGACGAGGACGGCCTGATGGCGGCCACCAAGAAGGAGATCGCGGCGCACAAGTCGCTGGAGACGGCGCGCAGCCTGCTGGAGCAGCAGCGCTTCGACGACGCCCGCGCGGAGCTGGCCCGCACGCCGGAGGCCTCGCCCAAGGTGGCCGACGAGCACGAGAAGCTGGTCAAGCAGCTCGACGATCGCGAGGCCAACTACCACGAGAAGAGCCTCGAGGAGGCGCTGGCCGCCGGCGACTACGAGGCCGCGCAGCGCGAGCTGGAGGCGCTCCCACCCGAGCGCCAGGCGCCCTACGCCACCCGCATGCGCGAGCTGGAGGACGCCCGGGCGCAGCAGGAGTTGATCGAGCGCACCCGGAACAAGAAGCTGAACCCCGACGGGACCGCGCAGCGCCCGCGCCCCACCGGCACCGGCACCGGCACCGGCCCGCCGCGCCGCAACCTGGACAACTACTTCCTCGCCGTGCAGCGGAAGTTCCAGGCCCAGGACTACGACCGCGCGGTGATGGAGTGCGACCGCGTGCTGGAGGGGTCCGCGGAGAGCGACGTCCGCACCCGCGCGGAGGGCCTGAAGCGGCTGATCCCCACCTTCCAGCGGTCGTTCGAGGACGGCTTGCGCAAGTCGCAGGCCGGCGCCAGGGAGAGCGCGCTCCGGCCGCTGCAGAAGTCGCACGACCTCTACCAGCAGATCGGCCTCAACGGCGGGCTGGGCCCGGCGCTGGACGAGATGCTGCTGGACTCGCTGCTGGCCAGCGCGCGCGCGGCCATAGGGCGGGGCGACATCGGCAGCGCGGCCATCTCCTACCGGGAGGCGCAGCAGCTGGACTCGCGCAGCGAGGCGGCCGCCACCGGGATGCGGCTGGTGTCGCAGAAGGCCGAGGAGATGTACGGCCAGGCGTACGCCGAGAAGGACCAGGACCCGCAGGCGTTCAAGCAGAAGATGCGGATCATCATGGAGATCGTCCCCAAGACGTCGGAGACGTACCGCAAGGCGGCCAACGCGCTCGGGCTGGGCGGGAGCAAGGGGCGCGAGCTGGCCGGCGGCCTGGGCGGGCGCTGAGATTCCTGGAGGACGGCCGGCGCGTGCCGGCCTCCCTAAGCCCGGTCGCGCACGGTATGGTCGCCCGGCTCGTCGTTCCACCACACGGGGGAATGCGGAAATGGACCAGTCGTCGCTGCGCGAGCTGGGGATGGACCTCCTGGAGGAGCGCCAGTTCGAGCGCGCACTCGCCGTGTTCTCCGAGGCGGTGCGCCGCGCGCCGGCCGATCACCGGTCGCGGATGCTGGCCGCCCGCTGCTTCTCCGAGCTGGGCGAGAAGGAGCGGTCGGTCACCGCGCTCCACGCGTGCGCGGAGGGCCTGCTCCGGCGGGACTACCTGCTCTCGTCGATCGCCGCGGTGAAGCAGGCGCTGGACATCAGCCCGGCGGAGCGGAGGCTGAAGGACACGCTGTTCCGGATCCACTCGCGCGCCTCGCGAAGCTCGCAGGGCAAGGCGCAGGTCCCGCCGCCGCTCCCGCCGGAGACGCTCTACGACGGGAAGGTGAGCGAGGACCTGATGCCGCTGCAGGGAGAGGCGCTCTCCAACCGCGCCATCGAGGTGCTGGCCGCCCCGGACCCGGGCGGCGCCGCCGACCCGAACGCGCGCCCGCCGCTGCCGCTGTTCGCGGACCTGGAGCGGGACGCCTTCGTGGAGCTGGTGATGAAGATGGGGTACCGGCGGGTGAAGGAAGGCCAGTCGGTGAGCGCGGAGGGGCAGGGCGGCGACACCATCTTCGTCATCGTCGCCGGGAAGGCGCAGGTCACCCGGACGGTGGAGCGGGAGCAGAAGCCGCTGGGCGCGCTGGGCGGCGGGTCCATCTTCGGCGAGCTGTCGCTCCTCACCGGCGCGCCGCCCACCGCCTCGGTGTCGGCCGTCGCCGACACCGAGCTGTTCGAGATCCGGCGCGACGTGCTCAACGGCATCGCCAAGCAGTTCCCCAGCGTGCCGGGCGTGCTGGCGGAGTTCGCCCAGCAGCGCATGGCGAAGAACCTCATGGCGACCTCGCCGCTGTTCCAGCAGATCCCGGAGGTGGACCGGGCGCCGATCCTGGGGCGGTTCGCCTTCCGCGCCCTGACGCCGAACGAGAAGGTGCTGGTGGAGGGCGAGCACTCGGCGGGGCTGTTCCTGGTGCTGGCCGGCGAGCTGGTGGTGCAGAAGGACGACCCGGCGGGCGGGAAGGTGACGCTGGGCATCCTGCGCGAGGGCGACGTGGCGGGGGAGATCTCCCTGCTCACCGGGTTGCGCGCCACCGCCACCGTGGTGGCCACCCGGAAGACCGCGACCGCCTTCCTCGACCGCGCCGCCTTCTCCGAGCTGATGAAGCAGTTCCCCAACACCAGGACGTACCTGGAGGGGCTCTCGGACCGGCGGCTGAAGCAGATCGGCGAGGCGCTCCGCCCGGCGGAGATCATCGACGCCGACGAGCTGGTGGTGGAGGCCGACCAGGCCGCGGAGCAGAAGTAGGTGACGCGCGGGCGGCTGCTGGCGGCGGCGATCGCCCTGGTGGCGGGGGTGCTGACGTACCTGCTGGTGGCGCGGGACTCCGCCACGCCGGAGGAGCTGATCCTGCGCAAGGCGGTCGCCATGGCGGACGCGGCGGAGCGCAAGGACCTGGGCTTCATCATGAAGCAGGTGTCGGAGCGATTCCGGACGGAGGACGGGTCCAGCCGGGACGACGTGAAGGGGCTGCTGGCGGGGCAGCTGTTTCGTGGGGAGTGGGTGCGGGTGATGACCGCCAACGTGGACGTGACGATGACGTCGGCGGCCACCGCCGACTTCCACGGGACGTACATCTTCGGGCGGTCGGAGGCCAAGACGCTCAAGGACCTGGCGAAGGAGAGCGTGATCGCGGCGTACGAGATCACCGCGCGGGTGGAGCGCGAGTCGGACGGCGAGTGGCGGTTCGTCAGCGCGTCCTGGGCAACGGCGGATGCGGCGTCGCTGCTGGCGCCGTAGACCTAGGATGTCCGGTCATGAATGGATGGAATGCGGGTCGGGCCTGGGTCCTGGGCCTCTTGCTGGCGGCTTCGTGCGCGCACGCGCCCGCCGGGACGGCGGCTGCCGCCGGCTCCACTGCCCGGTGCACGGCGTCGCTGACGCCCACCGGTGAGGAGAAATATGGGGTCTCGGGAGCGCTGACCCGGCTCAACGCGCAGCTGCGGTCGGCGCACCAGGCGGCCCGCGCCCGGGCCTGCGGCCAGCTCGGAGAGGAGCGGCTGGTGATCCGGTGGGCGTTCGGGAAGCTGGACGCGCGCTGGCGGGGGCAGTTGCTCACGCCGGAGGGGCTGGACCTGGTCCCGGCCGCGTTCCACCCGCTCAAGGACGTGGGGCACGGGGTGCTCCTGGCGTCGTTGCTGTTCGAGGAGCCGCCTGGGCCGGCGCGCGACCAGCGTGTGAAGGAGGCCGTGGCGGCGATCGACGCGGTGATGGCGGAGCTGCGGGATGGAGGCCCGGCGTCGAAGCTGATCCCGGCGGAGCATGCGGCCCGCCAGCGGCGGATGCTGGAGCAGACCCGGGAGGCGCTGGCGCGGTTCGGCGCGGGCGAGCTGGCGGAGGAGGCGCGCCGGAGGTACTTCGCGGCGGTCCGCGGCGACGTGGTGGACAGCCTCCGGGCGATCTCGGTCGAGCTGCTGCGGAGCCTCGACCGCGAGGTCCGGGAGATCCGGCGGAAGGTGCAGGCGGAGGATCCGCGGGCGTGGGATTCGCTGCTGGTGATCACGTCGTCGGTACACCAGGTGCGGGCGCGCGAGCTGGGTGTCCAGTACTTCGAACGGTTGCTGGCGGAGCCTGCCGGGGAGGGCGCGCGCAACGAGCGCCGGCTGGTGGTCGCGGAGAACGTGTTCGCGGAGCCGGACCAGTACGGGTTGCTGGCGCTGCACGTGGTGGATCAGGCGGCATCAGCCGCGGTGTTCGACGACCCGCTGCGGTTGCAGATGGACGCGCTGGGCGACGTCGGCGGCGCGCTGGACGAGCTCCTGCCGCGGTAGCACGACGTTTTTTTGACAGTGTTTCTCCCCGGCGCTGAGGTTGGATCATGGGACCTGCCGACCATGTCCTCCACCTCGTCGAGCTGGTTCGTTCGCGCCAGTGGAAGGCGCTCGCGCGATACCTCGGCTCGAGCAGGGTGTGGACGATGAACCACTACGATTCCGCCAAGGTCTTCGTCGAGGCCAGCCGGCGCTGGTTCACGAAGCATCCCCAGGGCGAATTCTACACGCAGGGACCCGTGACGGTGCGGGAGCACGAAGGCGCCGCCACGGCCCGGTCCATGGCCTACGCCTCCTGGCGAGGCGAGGACGGGTGCCGCGAGGACCTGGGCATCGGCATCGCGCTCGAGCTGACCTCCACCGGGTCCGGCACCTGGAAACCGGCCACGCTGAGCCTGTCACGCGGCACGAAGATTCACGCGGGCTGCGGCCCGGACTCCTTCTTCCCCCGGCTGCTGCACGGCTGGATCAACCTGGATACGCGCCACGATGAGCCGGGCTACGGAGCCATCGACCTGCTCTCGGAGTGGCCCTTCGAGGAAGGCAGCGCCGCGGCGGTCTACAGCGAGGATTTCATCGAGCACCTCGACCAGCGCGAACAGCTCATCTTCCTCGGCGAGGCCCTCCGCGTGCTCCAGCCCGGGGGCGTGCTCCGCACGTGCTGCCCCAGCTTGAACGAGGAGGTCGTGCGCG
>DATBSS010000129.1:0-2597 GCA_036559665.1 Myxococcaceae bacterium | reverse complement strand
CCTCCTCCGACGGGCGGTGCTGCGAAAGGCCGTCTAGTGGGGCCGGGCCACCTCGAGCAGCTGGCGGACCTGCTGGGTCACCGCCTGGGCGAAGACAACCGGCGCCTGTTCGAGGACGGCCTCCGCAAGACCGCGATCGCCCTGGGCGTCACCGAGGCCGCCGCCGCCGCCCGCGCGCTGGCCGGGGACCCGGTCGTCTCCCGCGAGGTGATCTCCGCCATCACCGTGGGGGAGACCTACTTCTTCCGCCACCCCGAGCACTTCGACCTGGCCCGCAACCATGCCGTGCGCGCCGCCGCGCAGGGGCGGTCGGTGCGCAGCGCGTGGAGCGTGGGGTGCGCCTCCGGCGAGGAGGCCTACTCGCTGGCCTTCACCCTCTCCCCCCACGCCCCGGACCTGCGCGTCCACGGCAGCGACATCTGCGTGGAGTCCCTGGAGGTGGCCAGGCTGGGCCGCTACGGCCGGTGGTCCTTCCGCGACCGGCGCCCGGAAGACCTGGGCGAGGTGAGGGCCGTGGGCGGGCAGTGGGAGGTGGGCCCCCGGCTCAAGGGGCTGGTCTCCTTCCACGAGGCCAACCTCTCCCGGATCCCGCTCCAGCCCCCTCCCGGCGTCCCGGACCTGGACGTCATCTTCTGCCGCAACGTCCTCATCTACTTCCTCCCCGACCACGCCGCGCGCATCCTCTCCACCCTGGCCGCCGCCCTGGCGGAAGGTGGCCTCCTGGTGCTGGGCGCGCTGGAGGCCCCCGCCATCCCGCCGGTGGGCCTGCTGGCGGTCCCGGACTCCTACGGGTGCGCGCTGGTCAAGCCCGTCCGCGCCCTGCTGCCCCCGGAGAAGCGGCCGGCCACGCCCCGGCGCTACTCCACCGCCGAGCGGGCCATCATCCCCACCCCGGACCTGCTCTCCCTGGCCAGGCGCCTGGCGGACGCGGGGGACCTGGAGGGCTCGATGCGGATGGCGGAGAGCCTCCCGGAGAGCCTGGAGGCGCTGGAGCTGGCGGCCACGGTGTGCTTCGAGCGCGGGGACCTGGACCGCGCCCGCGCCCACCTGTCCCGGCTCCTGGACAAGGCCCCCGACGACGTCCCGGCGCACCTCAGAATGGCCCTGGTGGCGCTTCGGGGGCACGATCTGGAGATGCTGGAGCGCGCCGAGCGGGAGCTGGACCGGCTGGTCTCCGGACGGGAGGACGATGAGGAGATCGGCAGGGACGGTATGAAAGTGGCGTATGTTCGGCAGGTGCTGGCGGACCTCCGCGGTCTTCCCTGACAGTCGTCCCTGACGGGGCCGGGCACGCACAATGGCCAAGGACGCGATCCAGATCCTCAAAGAGCGCGCCGTGGCGGCGGCGCACGTGGAGGAGCAGGTGGCCATCGCCACCGTGCCCCTCAGCCTGTTCATCCGCGGCAAGCAGGTGTACGGGCTCCGCCTGGGCGAGGTGGAGGGCGCCGGCCGCCTCCGCCAGCTCTCCCACGTCCCCGGCGCCCCGGCCTGGATGGTGGGCGCCGTCCAGCACCGCGGCTCCATCCTCACCCTGGTGGACCTGGCGCCCTTCTGGAACGTGGAGATCAAGGGCCTGGCGGACCTCCCCACCTTCCTCGTCATCAGCGACGGCAGCCAGCGGCTGGGCCTGCTGGTGGAGGAGCTCCTGGGGGTGCACGAGGTGGACGCCGCCATCCAGCCCTACCGCGGCGACGAGCGCGCCGGCATCTCGGAGGTGGCGCACCTGGGCAACCAGGCGGTGCTGGTCCTCTCCGCCGCCCGGCTGATGCAGGACGCGAGGCTCAAGGCCACCTGACCCATGGACGAGATCCTCCGACAGGTCCTCACCCTCTTCGGGGAGGAGTTCAGGGAGCACAGCCTGGCGATGGCGCAGTCGCTCATCCAGGCGGACCGCTCCGACTCCGTGGAGGAGCGCAAGTCGCTGATGGCGGAGGTGTACCGCCGCGCGCACTCGGTGAAGGGGACCTCCGGCACGCTGGGCCTGTTTGACCTGGAGGACCTGGCGCACGCGGTGGAGACCGCGCTCAACGGGTTCCGCACCGGCGACCGGCACCTGGTCCCGGGCCTGGCCCAGAAGATCCTCGACGGGCTGGACCAGGCGCAGCGGCTGCTGGAGGCGGTGGCCGCCGGGGGCTCGGTCTCCGACCCCGCGCTCCGCGCCACCGCGGCGGAGCTGATCAAGCTCGCCGCCAGCCCCGCCCCGGAGCCCTCGCGCCCCACGCCCTCGCCGCCGGCGCCGGGGCACCCGGGGGAGCCGGCCGCCGTCGAGCACGCCGCGCGGGGGGAAGACCCGGCGGCGCGCAAGGCCGGCCAGATGGAGGTGCTCCGCGTCTCCGCCGGGCGGCTGTTCAACCTGGAGCGCCAGGTGGACGACCTGAGGGAGATCCGCACCTCCCTGGAGCAGCGCTCGGACGATGCCCGCCAGCTGTTCTGGACGCTGCAGGGGGCGCTTTCCCGGGCCACCCGCCACCTGGACTTCGACCTGGCCTCCGCCATCCGCGACCAGATCCTCCAGCTCCAGCGCAACATCTCCGGCGCCGCCAGCGAGCTGGCCTTCCGGGTGACCGAGCTGGACGACGAGCTGCGGGCGCTGCGCA
>DATBSS010000128.1:0-14475 GCA_036559665.1 Myxococcaceae bacterium | reverse complement strand
GGGAGACACGCTGGAGATCTCCCTGGGCGAGCTGGACGGCGAGGACGCCGTCTTCACCGGAGAGGTGACGGGCGTGATGGCCGGGGCGGACGCCCTGGTCGTCGAGGGTCTGGCCGCCACGGTCGCCCTCTCCCGCGCGCGCCGCTCGCAGACCTACATCTCGCAGACGGTGGCGGACATCGTCAAGGACCTCGCCTCGGACGTCGACGTGGACGAGGTGCAGGGCGACCTCCAGTTCGACGCGTACAGCCTGGACGACCGCCGCACCCTCTGGAGCCACCTGCTGGACCTCGCCGCCCTCACCGGCGCCGACGTCGGCTGCAGCGCGGAGGGCGGCCTCCGCTTCTCCCCCTTCGAGAGCGGCAGCGCCGAGGTCTCCCTGCGCTACGGGGCGGACGTCCTCTCCTGGCACGCCGGCCCCCGCCCCGCCCCCGCCGTCCCCACCGCCATCGCCTCCGGCGCCGCCAGCGACCAGGGCTCCGAGAAGTGGCACTGGCTGACGCGCGACCCGGCCAACGGCAGCACCGCCGCCCGGGTGATCGGCGCCTTCCGCACCAAGGACGCCGCGGACCAGCTCAACCAGGCCCTCTCCGACCGCGCCTCGCGGGCGGCGCTGCGCGGCCAGGTGCTGCTGGTGGGCCGGGCCGGCGTGCGCCCCGGCGCGCGGGTGGAGGTGACGGACCTGCCCTCCGGCGACCCGGGCACCCTGCGGGTGCTGGCGGTGGAGCACGTGCTGGACGCGCGCACCGGCTTCACCACCGCGCTGACGGTGGAGAGCGCCGGGGGAGGTGGCCCGTGACCGAGCTGATGGCCACCCTCCGGGCGATCGTCCGCCAGGAGCTGGCGCGCGTGCGCCAGCCGGAGCTGGGCATCGTCACCAAGGTGTACGCCCACGACGGCGACGACAGCCCCAACAACAACCAGGTCGACGTCCGGCTCCGCTCCAGCGGAGTGGAGCTGCAGCGGGTGGCGGTGGTCACCTCACGCCTGGGGCTCACCGCGCTCCCCAATGAGAATGACCTGGTGCTGATCAACTTCGTGGGCGGGGACCTCAACCTCCCGGTGGTGGTGGGCTGCGTCTACGACGACACCGCCCACCCGCCCAAGAGCGACCTCCACGAGGTCGTCTACCAGCCGCCCGACGAGGAGAATGCGGACGCCAGGCGCATCCACATCGAGCTCCCTTCGGGCTGCACGCTCACCGTCCAGGACGAGGCGATCACCGTCACCATGGGCGACACCTCGGTGGTGGTGAACAAGGACGGCGACGTAGTGGTGAACGCCAAGGGGAAGGTCTCCATCCAGTCCCAGTCCGACGTGGAGGTCCAGGCGTCCGGCGACCTCAAGTTGAGCGCCGACGGGAACGTGGAGCTCAAGGCGTCCGGCGACCTCAAGATGGAGGCGACCGGGAACGCCTCCCTCAAGGGCGCGGCCACCACGGTGGAGGGCCAGGGCGAGGCGAAGGTGAAGGCGCCGTCGGTGTCGCTTGCCGGGAACACGCAGTTCAGTCCGTCGTGAGAATCATGGAGGTGTGCGCGTGCCGGGTCCGCCCGTGACGATCGGTTGCTCGGTGATCCTCTCGCCCGGAGCGGCGGGAGCGCCGGACTCCGGCGTCATCACCGTCATCACCCAGACCTGCGCCACCGCGGGCGGGCTGCCGCTCGCCACCGTGGGCAGCATGTGCCAGATGGTCAACTCGGTCAGCGGGGTGCCGTACGTGCTCCCCATCGGCCAGGGCGGGTCCTCCAGCGTGCTGATCCAGGGGCAGGGGCTGGTGCGGGTGGGAGACATGATCCCCAGCGGGCCGGGCGTGCTGCAGATCATCGGCCCGCCCGCGGCGCCGTTCGTCACCGACACGGGGGCGCCATGAAGCGCAAGAGCGCCGAGACGGTGGCGCCGTTCATGGGCCGGGACCTCCGGCTCGACTACCGCTGGAGCGGGGGCTTCTACGAGGACGCGGACCTGCACAGCGAGAAGCAGCGGGACCGGGCCGGCCAGCGCGACCTCATCGTGGCGGAGGGCCTGGACGCGCTCACCCAGGCCATCGCCAACCGGCTGAAGACGCGCAAGGGCGAGCTGGCGCCGCTGGGCCACCCCGACTACGGCTCCCGCCACCACGAGCTGATGGGCGAGCCGAACGTGCAGCGCACCCGTGACCTGATCAAGCTCTACGTCCTTCAGGCGCTGGCGGACGAACCGCGCATCGAACGGGTGCTCAAGGCCGTGGTGACCGCCGAGCACGAGCCGCCGCGCGACACCGTCCGCATCGAGCTGAGCGTCCAGGTCATCGACGGCCCGCGCCCGCTGAACCTGGTGGTGCCCTTCTCCCTGGAGTCGTCGGTATGAGCTACGCCGCCGAGCCGTACGCGCAGTTCGTGGAAGACCTCCTGCTCTCGCTCACCGGCGGGGTGTCCCGCGAGCGCTTCGCCTTCCTCCCCGAGGACGCCCCGTTCCGCCTGGCCCCGCCGGGCCCGGTGGTGCGGAGCACGCTGCGCGTGTTCGGGCAGGTGGAGGGCGCCTACCACCGCTTCGTGCTGGACACCGACTACGCGCTCACCCCGGACAACGTGGTGGAGTGGAAGGCCACCGCCGACGGCACCCCGGCGGCGGACGCGGTGTGGCCGGACGAGGGGACCGCGTTCTACGTCAACTACGACTACCAGGCCCCGCCCGGCTCGGTGCCGCGCCTGAACGACCGCAACCCGGGCAGCATCGTGCGGCTGTTCAGCGAGAGCTTCGCGCGCGAGTACGCGGTGCTCTCCCGCCAGCTGGAGGCGGTGTACCGCGCCGGGTTCCTGGACACGTCCACCGGCCGGGACCTGGACCAGCTGGTGGCGCTGGTGGGCATCACCCGGCGGGACCGGACCTTCGCCATCGGCACCGCCATCTTCGGCCGCACCACCCCGTCGCCCGCGGACATCTTCATCCCCGAGGGCACGCGCCTGTCCACCGCGGAGCCGCCGCTGGCGGAGTTCGAGACCTCCGAGGACCGCACGCTCCACCGCGGCAACCTGTCGGTGGAGGTGCCCATCCGCGCCCGCACCAGCGGCACCGACGGCGTGGTCCCGGCCGGCGCGGTCCGGGTGATGCACCGGCCCATCCTGGGCGTGGAGGAGGTGCAGAACCCGCAGGGCACGCAGCTGTCCGGCGACGTGGAGACGGACGAGGTGCTGCGGATGCGGGCGCGCCGCGCGCTGGAGTCCGCGGGGCAGGCCACCATCGGCGCGCTCACCGGCCGGCTGGCGTCGCTGCCCGGCGTCCGGGAGAAGGACGTGCTCCTCACCGAGGACGCCATCCAGCGCCCGGGCGTGGTGGTGCTCACCGTGGCCGCCAAGCTGGACCAGGCCACAGGGGTGCGCGCCATCGACATCATCGAGGAGACGCGGCCCGCCGGGGTGCGCGTCATCCACCGGCTGGACGCGCGGCCCGGGCCGACCACCATCAAGCCCAGCGCGAACCTGCTGCCGGAGAACGAGAACCAGCCGCCCCAGGACACCCTGGAGGGCGACGGGATGTTCGCCCCGGTGATCATCAAGGCGATCGTCGTCCCCACCTCCGCCGCGCTCACCTCGGAGGAGCGCGCGCAGCTCAAGCGGGAGAGCGAGGAGGCCATCACCGCCGCGGTGGAGGCGTCCGGCGTGGGCGAACCGGTCATCTACAACCGGGTGGTGGCGGCCCTGATGGCGGTGAGCGGCGTTCAGGACGTGGCGCTGGACCTGTACTGGTACGGCCAGGGGGCCGGCCCGCGCCACCGCAACCTCTACCCGGGCTCCACCCTGCGGCCCACCGTGGACCCGGACCACCTCGGGCAGATCAACGTCCTCATCGGCGGCGAGGTGGTGGCGCTGGATGTCTCGGTCATCATCCACCTGGAGACCTTGCCCGGCGGCGACCGGACGGCGGACCTGGAGGCGGCGCGGGTGGAGGTGCTGGCGCAGCTCCGGGACAACGTCTCCGCGGTGACCACGCTCACCCCGGCGAACCTCCTGGCGCAGATCCACCCGCCCACGTCCTTCAGCGTCACCGAGCTGCACTACACGGGCGAATACCTCACCGCCGGCGTCCAGCTCACCACCGCCGATCAGACGCTCCCGCTCACCGCGCAAGAAGTGCCCTGGGTCCGCAACGTGGCGGCCGCAGACTCGAACCAGGACTCGTAAGGCATGACCACCCGCCCCCTGAAGATCCTCCAGCGGTTCCCGGCCCACCTGGAGCCGGCGCGGTCCGGCAAGCAGCTGTGGTCGGTGGTGGAGGCGCTGGCCGGCGATCTGGACGTGCTGTCCACCGACCTGGCCGGGGTGCGCCGCTCGCACCGGCTCAAGGACGCGGACACGCTGCGCGACCTGAAGCTCCTGGCCGGGCTGCACGGCCTGGATCTGAGGATGATGGAGGTGTTCTTCGCGCGAGCCGCCCGGGTGCGCGCGCTGGTCGCCTACATGCTGAACCGGGTGGCCGCGCACGACGCCGCCAACCGCGACCTCTCCGCCAGCTACCTGTTCACGCTCTGGCACACCTCCGGGAGCGGCCCGCCGGGCCCCCGGCTGGCGCTCTACGCGCCGCCGCACGACCCGGGAGATCCGCCGGACCTGGACGCGGCCGCGCAGAACCTGGCCAAGGTGGCGCGGGACAGCATCTCCTCGCGCGCGCTGCTGGAGGCGGCGCGGGCGCAGGTACGGCAGGTCTGCATCATCCACAACGGCGGCAACGGCACGGTGCGCGCGCTGCTGGCGGCCACCGCCAACGCGCTGGACATGGACATCGACGACGCCACCAACGCGGAGGTGATGGGCGAGCTGGTGGAGAAGCCCAACGAGCTGGTGGACCTCACCCGGACCGACGGCTTCTTCCACTCGGTCGACCGCTACGTCCACCTCACCCACGCGCGCGACCGGCTGCAGCCGGCGCCGCCGCCGGGCCTCGAGGAGCTGCCGTACGACCCGGAGGTGCTGGGGCTGGAAGAGAACCCGGTGGACCAGGACATCGCCCTCGGGCTGTCCGGGCCGGGCGTGATCGGCCAGGTGGCGCACCAGGCGCTGTTCGCGGTGATGCGCCGCGGCTTCGCCAACGAGGAGCTGACCGTCAAGGTCACCGGGCTCAACGGCCTCACCACGAACTTCCAGTTCGTCCACCGCGATGAGGGCAAGGGCCTCTGCTACATGGGCACCGTCCCCGACGGCCAGACCCTCACCATCGACGGGAAGGGCAAGTTCACGCTGGGCGGGGTGGACGTCAGCAACAAGGCGTTCGTCTGGGAGGGAGGCTGCTTCGGGGACGCGGCCAACCCCAGCAACCGGGACTTCTGCTTCGACGCGGCCGACCCGGACGACCTGCCGGAGGGGTCGCACCCGGCGAAGTTCGCCACCACCACGCCCCCCGGCGCCCTGGGCTCGGGGGCCGTCTTTCCGCACCCGCCGGTGCCGCTGAGCGGGGTGGGGATCGCGCTCGGCCTCAACCGGTTCGCCTTCTTCGTCAAGCCGCCGGATGCGCAGGACCCGAGCGCGAAGGTGGCGGACCTCACCCTCACCTGGCCCGAGCACCTCCCGCACGTGCTCAAGCTCTGGATCCCCGGGCGGTTCTTCTGGCCCCCGGACTACCCCCCGGCGGGAACGCTCGCGGCGGACGAGGAGACCGTCGCCCAGAAGCTGGCGCGGGCGCTGGAGCGCTTCCGGCCCATGGGCGTGCAGGTGCAGGTCTGGGCCAACGACGTCTACCAGGAACAGATCAAGGCGATGCTGTCGCCGCCGCCGACCCCCTGAGCCTCACCGCACGCCATGCCCATCAACATCTCCTCCGCCTCGCTGACCCTGAACCTCCCGGCCAACGCGCTGGTGCGGTCGCTCAAGGTCAACGTTCAGGCGGACCCCGCGGGGGCGATCAAGCTGAACGAGGTGAGCCAGGTCCGCCTCCAGGCCAGCGCGCTGGCGTCGGGCCAGGGCGGTTCGTCCGCGGTGATCGACTTCGGCACGCCGATCACCGCCATCGCGGTGCAGGTCCCCAACGGCGCCGCCTACAAGATCAAGGCGGTCTACCGCTGGCAGGGCGACAGCTTCGACTTCGCCCACCCCATCTACACGAACCCGGACGGCTTTCCGATCGCGGTGTTCCCGGAGGTCTCCACCGCCCGCCTGCAGGTGGAGCTGAGCCAGACCCCTGCGCAGGTGCAGGCAACCGTCGAGTCGTCGCTGGTGTACCTCCCCTCGGTCCCCACGGACCTCGAGCTCCGCGTCAACGGCGACGCGGTGGTGTGGCGGTACCCGGGGCCGCGCGGCGCGCCCGGCGTGGACGGCTGGGCGACGGTCACCTTGAGCGGGGGCCTGCAGGTCACCCAGAAGGAGGTGGACCTCACCGAGGTGGTGGCGCCCATGCTGGGCAACCCGGACAGCTTTGCCGTCACCAAGGTGACCGTGGAGCTCCGCGCCCGCATCCCCGGAAGGTTGGCGGTGGTGGCCGGGACGATCGACTACGACCTGCTGGAGAAGATCCAGGTCCAGCCGGATTCCAACCTGGTCTTCGAGCAGGAGGGAGACCTGAACCTCTCCCTCTCGCTGGCGACCGGGGCCAGCACCGCGCTCAAGGAGGTGTGGCTGACGATGGCGTCCGCGCCGCCCAAGGAGCGGGGCATTCCCCCGGTGGGCCCGGACCGCGTCACCGAGGTGGAGCTGGTGCTGGACTCCGGCCGCTCCGCCTGCGTGCGCTTCCCGGAGGACACGCTGGCCGACCTCACCGCGGTGCGACTCCCGCTGCGCGCGCTGGAGGGCGGCGCGGAGGTGCGGGCGCAACTGCTGGCGAACGTACTCGTGGGCAATCCACCGAAAGACGAGCCGGGGCCGGCCCTGGACGGGCCGAGCGTCTCCCAGCCGGTGGAGTTGGAGCCGCCGCCTCCGCTGCGTGGAGGAGTGGTGAGCGCGCCGTTCCTCACCGACGACTGGACGCTGCTCTCCTTCATCAAGGCGGTGCCGATCAAGGGCCCGGTCTGGATCTCCCTCCAGGTCACCCGCGGCACGGTGCGGTGGTCGCTGGCGAAGTTCGGTGCCGGCGACGGCCCGGCCTACCCGGTCCGCCGCGGCGCGCCCACCGGCCCATGGCTGGAGCTCCCCCAGGCGGTCCTGGCGATCCCCGGGCTGGGCGGGCGGCTCCACGCCCTCGGCCACCCGCCCAAGGCGGAGCCGCTGGCGCCGCTCCAGCTCCAGGTGAATGGAGCCATCCCCCCGTTCGCCTCGCCGGTCACGGACGTCACGCCCACGGCGAAAGGGGTGGAGGTGAAGCTGAGCATCGCCACCCCGGGCGTGATGGCGCAGTGGTCCTGGCTGCGGGTGATCAGCCTGAGCGCGACGACGGTGACCATCCCATCGCTGATCCGGGTGGTGGCGAAGCCGTAGCGCGCAAGCCGCTGGATTCACGAACCCGAGGAGCGCAGGCGATGAGCGACCCGCAGAAGACTCTTTTCGATCGGCTCGGTGGTTACGCAGCGATGGCGGCGGTGGCGAACGACCTGCTCCCGAGGCTCCAGAACGACCCCCAGCTCGGGCGCTTCTGGGCGCATCGCGGCGCGGACGGGATCCAGCGCGAGAAGCAGCTCTTGATCGACTACCTCTGCGCGAGCACCGGCGGCCAGATGTACTACACGGGAAGGAACATGGCCCTCTCCCACCGGGGAATGCGCATCAGCGAGAGCGACTGGAACGTGTTCCTCGGCCACGCCGCCGCCACCCTGAACAAGCTCGCGGTCCCCCAGGCCGAGCAGGGCGAGGTGGTCTCGTTCGTCCAGAGCCTCAAGAAAGACATCGTCGAACAGGGCCTCTAGGGCGACGGCTTGCAGCTCGTGGTCACCTGGGGCGCGTGGGTGTAGCCCACCCCGGTACCACCGCGCTGGCCCCGGCCGGGAGCGCTCATCAGCTGGCGCAGGAGCTTCAGCTCATTCAGCGCGATCTGGTTCCCGGGCTCGTACGCCAGCGACGTCTCGTACGCCTCCCTCGACCGTTCGAGCTGGTCCAGGTCGAAGTGCGCGAAGCCGATCTTGCGCCAGACCCGCGCCAGCTCGCAGGGGTTGGTGGTCACCCGGCGGGCGACCTCGAGTTGCGCCAGGGCGCGGTCAGGCTGGCGCTGCTTGACGTATGCGTGTGCCAACTCCACCCGCGCGGTGGTGTCGGTGGGCAGCATGTGGATCGCCTGCTCCAGCGCGCGCTGCGCCGCCTCCCAGTCCTCGCGCTCGTTGGCGCAGAAGCCGGCCTCGAAGTGGAGCACGCCGACGCGCTCGTCCACCCAGGTGGCGCCCTGGCGCTGGAATTCCGGATCGCCGCGCACCGCCCCCAGCTTCTGGAGGAAGCTCTGCGGGTTCCTCGCCGCGACCGGCAGGCCGTCGATGCGGGCCGTCTCGCGCCACCGCTGGACCGCGTCCTCCAGCACCCTCCACGAGCCACACGGCGTCTGCTCGCCGTGCGCCATCAGCGTGTTCGGATCCGGCAGGTCAGCCCCCGGGACGTCCGGCCAGCGCTTGCCGTTTTTGGGCGTCGTGGCCGCTCCGCCCTTCACCTCCCGGTGCTGGAGCGTGTCGAGCGCCCAGGGCCAGAAGGCGTCCAGCTCGAGGTGCTGGATGGCGTCGGGAGGAACCGTCCAGCCCGGCCTCGCGAAGGCGAGCACCACGAATTCCTCCAGGAACCCCTTGGCCTCGACCTCCGCCAGCAGGTCGAGATCGGCGTCCCGCTCCCCACTGGCGATCTCCTTCCAGACCGCCAGCGCGGCACGCCGTCCCTCCAGCTCGATCGAGAAGTCGTCCCCGCTGTCGTTCCGGGTCTCTCCCCGGGTCTTCGTCCACTGGGCCGCCCGCCCGAGGCCGTAGGCCGTCCACGCCGCCCGCACGGCCTCGGAGGAGGACGGATCGAGCTGCAGAGAGACCTCCAGGCCATCCTGTCCAGCGGTGTCGCCCGGGCTCCCGGCCCCGGTCTTCGGAGCGTGAGCGCAAGCCGTGAGCATCGCGCTCGTCACGAATAACCACCGCGCCGTCACCGTCATGTGCAGTCACGCTCCCTTCCGGCATTCCCGCCGGCGCGAGGCGATGGACTACTCGATCCGGCGATTGAGCGTCTCGAGGAACGCCGTCTCGAACGCGGCGGCGTTCGACCCGACGGCGACCTGGACGGCCGTTCCGCCGGCCGCCGCCTGCGTGCGGCCGCTCTCCGTTCCCTCCTGGGTGGTCACCTTCACGTCCCTCGACTGGAGCGTGACCAGGCTCTTGTCCACCATGGACGCCGCCGCGAGGGGATCCCAGAAGAAGTACCCGCCCGAGTCGATGAAGCTCTCCTGCGCCGCCAGGAGGCGGTAGACGAGGTCCGCCTCGGGCGTGGGGCGGTCGGCCTCGATGCGGTTCAGGAAGGTCCGCGTGATCGGCGCATGCTGCGTGGCGTCCAGGGCCACCAGGGTGACGGGAGCGCCGCGGACCACCACGTCGGCGGCCGCCGGGTCCACGTAGATGTTCCACTCGGCGACGTCGTTGGCGATGCCGACCCCGGAGGACCCCACGTTCCCGGCCGCGTCCACCGCGCCGCCCATCACCTGCACGTTCGCCAGCCGCTCGGAGAGCGACGGCTGCGCCTGGAGGGCCTCCGCTACGTTGGTGAGGGGACCCAGGGCCAGCAGGGTGACCTTGTCCGAAGAGCCCTGGACGGTGGACGTGATGATCCCCACGGCCGTCTGGGTGGCGGGCGGGACGGTCACGTCCGGCAGGGCCACCCCGGAGTTCGCGTCCGCGAAGTCTCTCCAGTCCGTGGGGAACGCGTGCGTTCCTGCGAGTGGAGTCTGCCGGCCGCAGGCGATCGGAACCCCGGGATTTTCGGTCACGACCAGCAAGGAATAGGCGATGCGCACGCCCGCATCGCAGCGCACCAGGCCCGTTCCCGACACGGCAATGCCCTTCACCGAGACGTCCGGCCGCCTCAGGAGATAGAGGATGGCCATCATGTCGTCGCTGCCCATGTCCGTGTCGATCACCACGGGCACGACGGCGGGCCTGCAGCCCACCAGGCTCAAGACGAGGACGCCCAGCGCAGCGGTCGCTTTCTTCATAGGTGAGGCTGGACGCTAGCACCCGGATGGGTGGCGAAGCCGTAACGGATGAAGGTACCGTCGTGCCTTGGTAGGCCCCGCCCGCGTTGATGTTCACCGACATCGAGGGCAGCACGGATCTGTGGAGCAACGTCCTGCGGTCCGGAGCCCAGGCATGCGATCGATATTCCAGGCGGTGACCGCGGTCCTCCTGTGCGGTCCAGCCATGGCGGCGGCCGCGGCCCCGGATGCCGGCATGGACGCAAAGCGCATCGGCATCGAGATACAGGCGGCCTACGAGGAAGCCACGAAGCTCGAGGAGGCAGGCAGGTACGCCGAGGCGATCTCGAAGAAGGAACACGCGCTCGACATGGTCGAGGCGGCGCTGGGCAAGAGCCATCCGGCGGTCGGCAGGATGCTCGACGGCATCGCGGACCTTCATGAGCGGCAGGGCTCGTACGACCGGGCAGCATCGCTCTACCAGCGGGCGATCGCGATCCTGGAAGCAGCGCCGGCCAAGGATCGTCCCTACCTCGCCGTCCCACTCATGAGCCTCGCCAACCTCTACAGGGAGCAGGGCTCGTATGACCGGGCCAGGCCCCTGTACGAGAGAGCGCTCGCCGTCGAGGAGGCGGCCCTCGGCAAGGACCATCCCGACGTCGCCCTCTCACTCAACAACCTCGCCAACCTCTACAGCGACCATGGCCTGTACGAACGGGCGGAACCGCTCTACCAGAGAGCGCTCGCCATTCGAGAGGCCGCCCTCGGGAAGGCGCATCCCGACGTCGCCGACTCGCTCCACGACCTGGGTGCCCTCTATGTGCACCAGGGTCTCTACAGCCGGGCCGAGCCGCTGTTCGAGCGGGCACTCGCCGTTCGAGAGGCAGCCCTGGGAAAGGAGCATCCCCGCGTCGCCACTGCGCTCAACAGCCTCGCCCTCCTCTATGTGGAGCAGGGTTCGTACGACCGGGCGGAACCTCTCTATCAACGGGCGATCGCGACCCTGGAGGCGGCCCTGGGCAAAAATCACCCCAACGTCGCCATGGCGCTCAACAACCTCGCCAACCTCTGCGGCGAACGTGGATTGTACGGCCAGGCGGAGCCCCTGTATCAGCGGGCGCTCGCCATCCGGGAGGCGACCCTCGGCAAGAGTCATCCATCCGTCGCCGCTTCGCTCCTGGACCTGGCCCAGCTCTACCGCCACCAGGGCCTGTATGGCCGGGCGGAACCACCCTACCGGCGGGCGCTCGCCATTCAGGAGGCGACCCTGGGAGAGAACCACCCCGACGTCGCCAACACCCTCAGCGGCCTGGCCGGCCTCTACTTTCAACAAGGGTCGTACGACCGGGCGCGGCCGCTCCTGGAGCGGGCGCTCGCCATTCGAGAAGCCGCCTTCGGCAAGAACCATCCCATCGTCGCCGCCTCCCTCAACGACCTCGCCGAGCTTCACCGCAGCCACGCATCGTACGGCCAGGCGGAGCCTCTGTATGAACGGGCGCTCGCCATTCGAGAAGCCGCCCTCGGCAAGAATCATCCATCCGTCGCCGCCTCCCTCAACGGCCTCGCCACCCTCTACAGCGACCGGGGAACGTACGGCCGGGCGGAGCCCCTGTATCAACGGGCGCTCGCCATTCGAGAAGCCGCCCTCGGCAAGGACCATCCCGTCGTCGCCGCCTCCCTCAACAACCTCGCCAAGCTCTACGGTGACCGGGGATTGTACGGCCGGGCGGAGCCCCTCTATCAGCGGGCACTTGCCATCCAGGAGGCGGCCCTCGGCAAGAATCACCCCGACGTGGCCGCCTCGCTCGGCAACCTCGCCAACCTCTACAGTGACTGGGGATTGTACGGCCGGGCGGAGCCTCTGTATCAGCGGGCGATCGCCATCAAGGAGGCGACCCTGGGCAAGGATCATCCCGACGTCGCCACTCCGCTCAGCAACCTCGCCGGGCTCTACATGAACCAGGGATTGTATGGGCTGGCGGAGCCGCTATACGAGCGGGTGCTCGCCATTCGAGAAGCGGCCCAGGGTAAGAATCATCCCGACGTCGCCGGGTCGATCAACAACCTCGCCAACGTCTACAGCAGCCGGGAATTGTACAGCCGGGCGGAGCCCCTGTATCAGCGGGCGCTCGCCATCCAGGAGGCGACCCTGGGCAAGGATCATCCCGAGGTCGCCGGATCGATCAGCAACCTCGCGAACCTCGCTCATCAACGGGGACTGTATGACCGGGCGGAACCGCTCTACCGGAAGGCGCTCGCCATCCAGGAGGCGGCCCTGGGCAAGGACCACCCCGGAGTCGTCGGCCTGCTCGACAACCTCGCCCAGCTCTACAGGGACCAGGGCTCGTACGACCGGGCGAAGCCGCTCTATCGGCGAGCGCTCGCCATCCAGGAGACGTCCCTCGGCAAGAACCACCCCGAGATCGCCACCACGCTCAACGGCCTGGGCCGGCTCCACCTGCGACAGCGGGAGCTCGGCGAGGCGGTGCCTCTCCTGGCCCGGGCGTTGGCCATCTCCGAGGGCCGCCTGCGCCTGGAGGCGCTGGACTTCTCCGAGCCTCGACTGGGGAGCTTCCTTCGATTTCTTGGCCGGCGGGAGGAATTGCTCTACTCCCTCGCCCGCGCTCATCCGGAGGATCCGGACGTGCGGCGACTGGCCCTCACCTCGGCGCTCCTCTTCAAGGGCCGCTCCGTGCAGCAAGCCGCCGACATCTCACGCACCGTCCTCCGGAGCCTGAGATCCCAGGACCGCGACACGTTCGAGCACCTGCGCGAGTTGCGCACCCAACTCGCCAGGCTTTCCATGGACGGCCCGGGCAAGCTCGAGCCGAAGGAGCACCAGCAGCGACTGAAGAGCCTGGCCGCCGAAGGCGACGCCCTCGAGGCGGAGCTCGCCAAGCGCTCCGCGCCCCTGCGCGCGCTGATCGAAGCGCCGTCGGCGGCCAACGTCCTCGAACGGGTGGCCGCGGCCCTGCCGCGAGACGGCGTCCTCGTCGAGCTGGTGGCCTACCTGGACGTACCGCTCGTCCCGAAGCCCGGCACCCCACGGATGGAGATCTCGATCCAGGATCGCTACCTGGCGCTGGCGCTCTTCCCGGACGGCCACACCTCCGCCATCGACCTCGGCCCCGCCGATGCCATCGACAAGGCCGCCTCGCGATGGCGCGACGCGCTCGCCGGCCAGGATGCCGGCGCTCAGGCCATTGCCCAGAACCTGTACCGGCTCGCGTTCGAGCCGCTCCTACTGGCCATTGGCGACCTCCGGAACGTGATCCTGGTCACCGACGGCCAGCTCTCCCTCGTGCCCTTCGCCGCTCTCCACGATGGCCATCACTTCCTGGCCGACACGTATGACTTCACCTATCTCACCAGCGGCAGGGACCTTCTGTCTCGCCCGCGAGAAACCTCCGTTCCGGCCTCAGCCGTCGTCCTGGCCGATCCGGCGTATGGAGCTCCCCCGCCGGCCCAGGCATCCATTCCGGATGACGGGGATGCGCTGGCCCCGACGAGGCAGTCCCCCTCCCTCGACCGCTTCTTCTCCGAGCGTGGATCGAAGCTGTCCAGGCAGCAGTGGGCGGCGCTTCCGGGCACCCGCGAGGAGGCCGCGGCCATCCAGCGCCTGCTCCCGGAGGCCAGGGTCTTCCTCGGCGCCGAGGCCTCCAAGGCACGACTCCTCCACCTGCACGCCCCGAGGATCCTCCACGTCGCCACCCACGGCTTCTTCCTGGAGGACGCCGCCGCCGCTCCGGACGCTCGCGGCCTGGCGGACATGGGACCGCTCGGAGGAGGTCCGCCGCCGCGCTTGCAGGAGCCCCTGCTTCGCTCCGGCCTGGTCCTCGCCGGAGGCGCTTCGACGGACCCAGGCAATTCCATGGTGACGGCCCTGGAGCTCGCGGGCCTGGACCTGTGGGGGACTCAATTGGTGGTGCTCTCTGCTTGCGACACCGGCCGAGGCGAGGTCAAGCGCGGTCAAGGCGTCTACGGCCTGCGCAGGTCCCTGGTCGTCGCGGGCGCCGAGACGCTGGTGGTCAGCCTGTGGAAGGTCAACGACCAGACGACCCGCACCATGATGGAGCGCTACTACCGCAACCTGCTCGCGGGCCAGGGCCGCACCGCGGCGCTGAAGTCGGCCATGCTCTCCCTCCGGACCCAATACCCCCACCCCCACTTCTGGGCGCCGTTCATCGCCGTCGGCCGCGATACGCCGCTCCGCCCGCTCGCGCGGTCCAGCCCATAGCCTCCCGGTCAGTTGGGGAGGTTCATGAAGAACTTCCCCGGGTCGACCTTGTCCTTCTCCGGCGAGGAGTCCTTGGGCTCGGTGCCCTTCTTGAACCACAGCTCGCCCACCAGGCGCGACGACGGCGAGGCCAGCTTCCCGGTCTTCATGTCGATCTTCAGGCGCACCAGTTCCAGGTTCTCCGGCGGCCAGAACTC
>DATBSS010000127.1:0-2899 GCA_036559665.1 Myxococcaceae bacterium | reverse complement strand
ACGTCATCTTCTCCGTCGGGTTCGGGATGCAGCAGCTGGGCTTCAAGCTGCTCAACACCATCACCTGGTTCAAGCCGAACGCCAGCCCCAACCTCTCCTGCCGCTACTTCACCCACTCCACCGAGCTGGTGATCTGGGCCGCCCCGCATCCCTCGACCCGCCTCCAGCACACCTTCAATTACGCGCAGATGAAGGCGGAGAACGGCGGCAAGCAGATGCGCGACCTGTGGCAGATGACCTCGCCCAGGAAGTCGGAGAAGGAGCTGGGCGGGCACCCGACCCAGAAGCCGCTGTCGCTGCTGATCCGGATCCTCGCCGCGTCCACGAAAGAGGGCGACCGCGTGCTGGACCCGTTCAACGGCAGCGGCACCACCGGGGTGGCGGCGATGCGGCTGGGGCGGCACTACACCGGCGTGGACATCGATCCGGGCTACCTCGCCACCACGCGGAAACGCCTGGATGCGTCGCCCGATCTGAAGTCTGTTTAGCGCCCTATGGCGAAGACGATCCTGGTCACCGGGGCCACCGGCCTGCAGGGTGGGTCCGTGACGCGCGCGCTGCTCAAGCGCGGGTTCACCGTCCGGGCGCTGGCCCGCGACCCCTCCAGTCCGAAGGCGGCGAAGCTCAAGGAGAAGGGCGTGGAGGTGGTGGCGGGCGACCTGGAGGACCGCGCGTCGCTGGACGCGGCGATGCGGGGCGCGCATGGCGCCTTCAGCGTGCAGGCCATCGGCAAGAAGGAAGGCGACGAGCAACGCCAGGGCATCGCCTTCGCCGAGGCGGCCGCGGCGGCGAAGCTGGAGCACCTCGTCTACAGCTCGGTGGAGGGGGCGGAGCGGAAGACGGGCATCCCGCACTTCGACAGCAAGTTCGAGATCGAAGAGCACATCCTCAAGCTGGGTATCCCGCACACCATCCTGCGACCGGTGTTCTTCATGGAGAACCTGTCGGTGCCGCGGATGGCGCGGACCATCTTCCTGGGGATCCTGCACGCGGCGCTGGGGAAGCAGAAGCCGCTCCAGCTCGTCGCCACCGAGGACATCGGCGAGTTCGCCGCGCTCGCCTTCGCCGAGCCGGGCCGGTTCCTGGGGAAGGCGATCGGGCTCGCGGGGGACGAGCTCAAGATCCCCCAGATCCAGGCCGCCTTCCGCGCCAAGACCGGGAAGGCGGAGCGCGCGCTCCCGCTCCCGCGCTTCCTGATCGGCCTCAGCAAGTCCGACCTGATGATCATGGTCCGGTGGTTCGGGTCCCGCGGGTACGAGGCGGACATCCCGGCCGTCCGCGTCATCTACCCGGGGACGCTCACCCTCCCGCAGTGGCTTGAGCGGACTCCCATACAGTAGAGCAGAGCCGGGGAATTTCCGGGAGCTTGTTTCGAAGGTCCGTTCTGGGCGACGAATGCGCCCGCATGGCCTCCGGCTCCCTCCGCCCGGCACAGCGCCGACGGCTCGACACCCAGCTCCAGCTGGCGAAGGTCGCGCGCGAGCTGCTGCCCAGGGTGGACGTGCCCTACCTGGCGCACCTGCGCGTGGAGACCGCCCTGGGCGAGCGCGACCTGTTGCTCGGGCTGGGGACGCGCACCGCCGGCCCGGTGTCGATCATCGACTGGCAGCAGGCGCCGCTCGCCGCCGTCTTCTTCGAGTGCGGCGAAGGCGACGACTACGAGCTACCCATCGAGGGCGGACAGACCGTCGCCGGGCGGGTGCTGGAGCGCAACCTGGTGTGGTTCGAGCGCGGCGCGCTGGTGAAGCTGATCGCCCCGGACGGCGTGCTCCTGCGCGACCGCGGCGGGGAGTGGCGGGCGCAGGAGGCACCCGGCCGCATCCTGTCGGGCGGTGGCGGCGAGCGCCGGGCCGTCTCGCCGGTGGACGTGGAGCTGGACGAGGCGCAGCGGCGGGTGGTGGAGCTGCCGCCGCAGCGGTCGGTGCTGGTGCTGGGCGAGGCCGGGTGCGGGAAGACCACGGTCGCGCTCCACCGCCTGGTCACCCTCAAGCGCCGGGGGAAGAAGCGGATGCGCGCGGCGGTGATCGTCCCCACGGACGGGCTGCGGCGGCTGATCGAGCTGCTGGTGAAGCGGATGGAGCTGGAGGGCGTGGAGGTGTGGCGCTTCGACGACTGGGCGCGCCACCAGGCCCGGAAGGCGTTCCGCGACCTGCCGCGCAAGGAGAGCCGCAGCACGCCGGCCTCGGTGATCGCGCTCAAGCGGGACCCGTCGCTCCGCGCCGCCATCTTCGAGATCGCCCAGCGCCGCGCGGCGAAGGCGGACGAGGACTCGCCGGTGAGGCGCACGCCGATCAGCGCCTGGGCCAACCGCGACGACCTCATCCACCTCTACGGTGACCGCGATCTCATGACCCGCGCCGCCCGCGAGTCCATCCAGCAGATCCGCCTGGCCGCGGTGGACGAGATGATCCAGCACACCAAGATCCAGTTCTCCGACCCCTCGGAGTTGCGGCTGGAGCACGTAGACGTGGAGCGCCGGCGAGCGGTGGACGACCGCGACCTGGACGAGGGCACGCCGGAGGAGGACGCGCGGTCGGTGGACCCGGAGGACTACGCCGTCCTCTTCGAGCTGGACCGCCTCCGCGCCGAGCGCCGCGGCAAGAAGCCCACCATCCCGCGGCCCTACGACCTGATCGTCCTCGACGAGGCGCAGGAGTTGGCGCCGCTGGAGCTGGCGCTGGTGGGCCGGAGCGTGGCGAAGGGCGGGACGCTGGTGGTGGCGGGGGACGCAGAGCAGCAGGTGGACCCGTCCGCCTGCTTCCAGGGCTGGGAGCGCACCATGCGCGAGCTGGGCGCGCAGCAGTTCGAGACCAGCACGCTGGAAGTGAGCTACCGCTGCCCGCCCGGCGTGACCGACCTGGCGCGCGACGTCCGCGCCGGCGTCCGGGCCCGCCCGCCC
>DATBSS010000126.1:0-30338 GCA_036559665.1 Myxococcaceae bacterium | reverse complement strand
CTCCCCAGCCGGCCCCGATCCTCCCCCTCTACAGAGGGATGTTGCCGTGCTTGCGCGGGAGGTTCTCCTGCCGCTTGTCCTTCAGCATCTCCAGCGCCTGGATGACCCGGGCCCGCGTCTGCTCCGGGCGGATCACCTCGTCGATGTAGCCCAGCTCCGCCGCCTTGAAGGGGTTGGCGAACTTGTCCCGGTAATCGTTCACCAGCCGCGTCCGCTCCGCGTTGGCGTCCGCCGCCTTGCCCAGCTCGTTGCGGAAGATGATGTTCACCGCGCCCTCCGGCCCCATCACCGCGATCTCCGCCGAGGGGTACGCGTAGTTGATGTCCGCCCGGATGTGCTTGGACGCCATCACGTCATACGCCCCGCCGTAGGCCTTGCGGGTAATCACCGTCACCTTCGGCACCGTGGCCTCGGCGAACGCGTACAGGAGTTTGGCCCCGTGGGTGATGATGCCGCCCCACTCCTGGTCCGTGCCCGGCAGGAAGCCCGGCACGTCCACGAAGGTGACGAGCGGGATGTTGAAGCAGTCGCAGAAGCGTACGAAGCGCGCCGCCTTCACGCTCGCGTCGATGTCCAGGCACCCGGCCAGCACCGCCGGCTGGTTGGCCACCACGCCCACCGGCCGGCCGTTCATCCGCGCGAAGCCCACCACGATGTTCTTCGCGTAGTGCTCCTGCACCTCGAAGAAGTGCTTGTGGTCCACGACAGCCCGGATGATCTCCTTGATGTCGTAGGGCTTGTTCGGGTTGCCGGGGACGATCGTCTTCAGGCTGTCCTCGGCCCGGAACGGATCGTCATCGCACGGCTGGACGGGCGGGTCCTCCTGGTTGTTGGAGGGCAGGAACGAGAGCAGCTCGCGCGTCATGAGGATGGCGGCCTGCTCGTTCTCCGCCGCGAAGTGCGCCACGCCGGACTTCTGGTTGTGCGTGAGCGCGCCGCCCAGCGCCTCCTTCGTCACCTCCTCGTGCGTCACCGTCTTGATGACGTCCGGGCCGGTGATGAACATGTACGAAGTGTCCTTCACCATGAGGATGAAGTCCGTGATGGCCGGCGAGTACACCGCGCCGCCCGCGCACGGGCCCATGATGAGCGACAGCTGCGGCACCACGCCCGACGCCAGCGTGTTGCGCAGGAAGATGTCCGCGTAGCCGGCCAGGCTCTCCACGCCCTCCTGGATGCGCGCGCCGCCGGAGTCGTTCAGCCCGACCACGGGCGCGCCCACGCGGGTGGCGAGGTCCATGATCTTGCAGATCTTCTGCGCGTAGGCGCCGGAGAGCGACCCGCCGAAGACGGTGAAGTCCTGTGCGAAGACGAACACCTGGCGGCCGTCCACCAGGCCGTAGCCGGTGACCACGCCGTCGCCGGGGATCTTCTTGTCCTGCATCCCGAAGTCGATGGCGCGGTGGGTGACGAACTTGTCCAGCTCGGTGAAGGAGCCCGGGTCGAGCAGCAGGTCGATGCGCTCGCGCGCGGTGAGCTTGCCGGCCTCGTGCTGCTTCTGGATGCGCTCGGTGCCGCCGCCCAGCTCCGCCTGCTTCTCCAGGACCTCCAGCCGCGCCCGGAGTGGGTCCTTCGCCATCGAGTCGCTCATGGGCGCGCCCGTGTAGCATGAGCGGACGCATGGCGTCGCGGGCGCGATCGGCGATCGGCTTCTCTGTTCACACCGGCTGGGCGGTGGCGGTGGTGGTGGGCGGGACCCCTTCCGAGCCCTCCGTGCTGGCGCGGACCCGGCTGGAGCTGCTCAAGCCGGAGGATGGCGTGGTCCGGTTCGTCTTCCACTCGGTGGAGGAGAAGCCCCTGGGCGAGGCCCGGAAGGTGGTCCAGCGCGCTCGGGAGGCCACCCGGCGCAACGCCGAGGCGGAGGTGAAGCGGCTCGTCGGAGGGCTGGAGGCGCCGGTCGTCGCGGCGGGGTTGGTCCTCCCGGCGGGGAAGGTCCCGGAGGAGCTGGAGACGATCCTGAAGGCGCACACGCTCATCCACTCCGCGGAGGGGGCGCTGTTCCGGGAGGCGCTGAAGGGCGCGTGCGAGTCGCTGGGGATCCGGGTGGAGCGGGTGCCCCGGAAGGCGGTCTTCGCGGACGCGGGGATGAAGAAGACGGTGGACGGGATGAAGAAGGCGCTGGGGCCGCCGTGGGGCGCGGACCAGAAGCAGGCGATGGCGCTGGGGTGGATGGCCCTATCTGGGCGCGGCGCCCGGATTTGAGCCGGCCGGGGTCTCCTCGGAGGCCGCGGGCGTGAAGAGCTTCCAGGTGAAGGCGTAGCGCTGGGAAGTGCCGTCCGCGTCGATCCACGCCGTGAGGAGTTCGGAGTGTGAGAGCAGCGGGCCCAGCTCGGTCCCGGCGGCCACTAGCGGCGCCAGGTCGCGGGAGCTCATCAGGTCGAGGAGGGAGACCTGCTTGAGGGCGCGCGAGACGAGGCCCGGGTCCACGAAGACGTCCGCGCCGTGCGGAAGCGGCGCGGGGGCGGCGGAGGTCACCGCGGTGAGGGCGGCCTTGAGTGCCTGCTCATCGTTGGCGAGGTAGAGCTGCTTCCCGGCGAGCCCGGCGTAGATCGTCCCCGCTTCCGCGTCCGTCCCGGCCTTGAGGGCGTAGGCGTCCTGGGCGGTGCGGACGGCGCCGAGCTTGATCAGCGCCTCGAGCGCGGTGGAGACCACCTCCGGGTGCGCCACCTCGGCCAGGGAGGCGTGCTTCACCGCGAAGTACCGGGCGGGGCGGGAGCGGAGTGAGCCGGGCGGCGTGCGCATCCGGTCCACGCGGAGCATCACCTCTCCGGTGAGCTCGCCACGGAGGGAGCTGATGAGGCTGCCCACCACGTCGGGGTTGCATACCTCGCAGGCGGCGAGGAGCTGCGCGCCCATGCGCCCCAGCGCGGTCCGCACGCCGTCCGGCGCCACCTTCGCGCGCACCATCAGCAGGCCCGAGGGCGGCACGGCGCCGTAGGGGCTGGGGCCGGCGGGCTTGAGGGTGGGGACGGCGCCGGTGGAGGCGCTGCTCCCGCGCACCTCCAGCGTGTCGAGCTTGCCGGTGACCTGGAGGGTGGACGTGTCGCTGACGAACCAGGCGGAGTCCTCGGCGGCGGCGGCGGACGTCCAGGGAGCCTTCTTCGCGGGTCGGGCGAGGGCCCGGGCGGTCTTGCGGAGGAGGTCTTCGGAGCGGGGGCCTTCGGTGGAGCAGGAGATCTTCCCGCGCATCACGTAGCCGGCGACGGCGCGTCCCTTGACGGCGGCGACGACGACGCTGGCGCCGGCATCCTTGGCCCGCCCCACGGCGCCGAGCTGGGCGAGCCGGGCCTGCGCGGGGGGCTCGTAGCGGCTCGGGTCCAGGATGGTGATGCAGGAGACGCGGCCTTCCGGGAAGAGGCTGATGGCCATGCCGGCGGCCGGGTCGATGCCCGCGGCGGCGATGGAGTCGGGGCGGGTGGGATCGAACGACACCAGCGGATGAAGCTCGCTGACCCACGCGGTGGGGCGGAGGAGGGTCGAGTAGCGGCCGGCGCGCTCCAGGAACGAGACCATCCGGCCCATCCGGTCCATCCGCGCCACCAGGATGGTCGCCTCGGCGCCATCCACCGACGGCATCGGCGCGGGGCCTGCGGTCACCGCCAGCGCGAGGAGGGGGGCAATCACGAAGGAATGGAGGCTGCTACTGCTTCTCCACCGCCTGCTGCGTCGCCACCTCGCGCTCCTGCCTGCGCTTGCGGATGCCCCGCTGCATGTACCCGTACCCCACCAGCAGCGCTCCGGCGAGCGGTGAGGTGGCGGCCAGCACCGCCCACACCGGCTGCTTGAACATCAAGTCAGAGGTGGCGTGGAGCACCCCGTTCATCCAGTCGCCGTAGAGGACCGCCAGGAAGATGAGCGCGCAGGGGACCAGGGCGATCCCGGTAGCCACCAGCAACATCAGCGCCGCCCGCCGCCGCGCGTCTCCCAGGCTCTTGGCCGGGGAGTACGTCTTGACCACCAGATCCTGGTCCATGCCTCACACATGCCCAGCCTCGCGCCGGCTGTCAAACCCCCGCGTCGGGTATAACCCGCCCCCTCATGCACGCGAGGGAGCTCAAGGCCGTTGACTGGATCGACGCCGGGGGAGGTGCCCTGCGCCTGCTCGACCAGCGGCTCCTCCCCGGCCGCGAGGTCTGGCTCCACATCCACAGCGCCCAGGCCGCCGCCCAGGCCATCCGCGAGATGGTGGTGCGCGGCGCGCCCGCCATCGGCATCACCGCCGCCTACGCCATGGCCCTGGCCGCCATGGAGGCGGAGAAGACAGGCGCCCCCGAGGCCACCCGCCGCGTCCAGCTGGAGCGCGCCCGCGAGCTGCTCGCCACCACCCGCCCCACGGCGGTGAACCTCTTCTGGGCCCTGGACGCCTGCAAGCGCCAGCTGGCCCAGGACATCTCCTCCGCCGCGCTGCTCCAGCTCGCCCAGCGCATCCACGCCGACGACATCGCCGGCAACGAGCGGATCGGCGAGCTGGGCCTCCGCCACCTCCAGGCGCTGGGGAGCGGCCCCTTCGGCGTGCTCACCCACTGCAACGCCGGCGCGCTCGCCACCGGCGGCCTGGGCACCGCGCTGGCGCCGCTCTTCCTGGCCCACGAGCGCGGCCTTCCCCTGCACGTCTACGTGGACGAGACCCGGCCCCGCCTCCAGGGCGCCCGGCTCACTGCCTGGGAGCTGGAGAAGATTGGCGTCCCCCACACGCTGATCTGCGACGGCGCCGCCGCCTCGCTGATGGCGCAGGGGAAGATCCACCTCTGCATCACCGGCGCCGACCGGATCGCCGCCAACGGCGACGCCGCCAACAAGATCGGCACCTATTCCGTGGCGGTGAACGCCGCCCACCACCGCCTCCCGTTCCTGGTGGCCGCGCCCGCCTCCACCTTCGACCTCGCCTGTCCCGACGGCCGCGCCATCCCCATCGAGGAGCGCGCCACCTCCGAGGTCACCGACTGGGGCGAGGAGCGCACCTGCCCACCCCGCACGACCGCCTACAACCCGGCCTTCGACGTCACCCCGGCCTCGCTCATCCGCGCCATCCTCACCGACCGCGGGGAGATCAGCCCCGTCACACCGGAACGGGTGAAGGCCGTCATCGCCTCCGGCGCCTGAGCCTCACCCGCAGCAGCGCCAGCGCCGCCACGGCCAGCGGGGCCGCGCCCGCCGCCGCGCAGCCGCACGGCGCCGGCGGCACGTCGCTCCCGCACGCGACGTCGATGTTCAGCGCCTGCGTGTCCGACCCGGCCGCGCCCGCCACCGTGAGGTCCACCGCGTACGAACCGACCTGGCTCTCCAGCGGCGTCCACACCAGGTCCCCGGACGGCGAGAGCGTGGCCCCCGGCGGCAACCCGGTGGCGTGGAACGCGAACGGCCCGTCCCCGTCCACCTCCGGCGCCCCCGCCGCCGAGTAGTGGTACGGCTGGTTGCACCTCGCCGAGGTCGCCCCCTGCGAGAGGAACCTCGGCGGGCGGCAGGTCACCTGCACGTTCACCGCCGCCAGCGCGCCGCCCGCGGTGGTGATGGGCGAACCCAGCAGCGACGCGTGGATGGGCAGCGGGTCGGCCGGGAGCGGCGGGCAGGTGGGCGAGGTGACGCTGAACAGGAAGCCGGTGGCGTCCGGCGTGGGGCCGGCCGCCTGGAGCGGCAGCGGAAGCTGGAGCGCCACCGCGGACCCCACTCCGAACGAGATGGGCTGGCCGCAGGCGTCGCGCGGGGCCACGTGTACCTGGACAGCGCTCCCGGGCGCTGTGCTCAGCGGCGCCGGGTCGGTCGCGCCCACCAGCTCCAGCAGTGTCTGCGCGGAGGACGGCGCGCGCCCAGACCAGGTCACCTGCGCCGTCACCGGCGCGCCGGCCAGCCCCGTCTGGGAGGGCGTGAAGGTCACCGTCTCGTCCATCCCGTCCACCACGAAGACGCTGGCGGTCCCCTCCACCGAGGTGATCCCGGTGATGCAGTTCCCGGCGACGACCGCACTGGCCAGCGTGCTGGACATCGGCGTCACGCCGCTCCCCGCGGAGGCGCAGAGCTGGACGGTGGAGGCGAACGCCACGTTGTTGTCGTTGGTGTCCACCACCGTCACGTCCACCCGCGCGGGCGCGCACGAGGTGGCGGTCGGAGTAACGGCGTCCGCGCGCACGTGGTGCGCGGCCCCCGGGTTGACGCTCACCAGCAGGCACGCCTCGGCGCGGCCGTCCGGCGCCAGCGAGATGCACATCCAGAACCGCTCCACCACCCGGCTGGTTACCACCGCGGTGGCGGCGCCGTTGCCGTTGGTGAGCAGCGCAAGGTTGGTGGCCGACGGCATCCCCGCGTCCGGGGCCGTGAAGGTGGACGTCATGGTGGCCCCCAGCGCCGGTACGTTGGGTATCGCCAGCAAGCGCGCCTGGAGCATCTGCGGGAGTGCCACGGTTCCCACGCTGTCGACCACCTGGAACGTGTAGGTCGCGCTCCCGCCCGCGGTGATGTTGAGGGCGCCGGAGATGGTGACCCGGAGGTCTGCCGGCGCCAGCACCTGCACCGCCGCCACCGCCACCGAGCCGCGCGCGTCGGTCACCGTCACCGTGTCGACCCCCGGCGTCCCCCCGGCGACGTACACGCCGGTCAGCGGGTCCATCAGGCCTCCGGACCGGTTGTCCACGAGGCCGTAGTGCGCGCCGGTGGCGCCCGCGCCTCCGGAGACGGAGAACGTCACCGACCCGTACGGGAACACCACCGCCCGGGCCGGGGCGAGCGCCAGGTCGCGGACCACGTGGATGGTGGCGGTCGAGGTGGCCCCCAGCGAGTCCGTCACCTGCACCACGTCCGTCACCAGCGGCGTGGAGCCGGCCACGTAGACGCCGCCCGGCGAGAGCGTGGCGCCGGACCGGTTGACCACGAAGCTCCACCGGTACCCGGCGCCGGAGCCGCCCGACGCGGTGAGGCCCACCACGTTGCGCGGGTTGATGGTGGAGGTGATCGGCAGGGCCGCCAGCGGCCGCCCGGTGACGACGGTGAAGGTGTCGCTCCCGTCCAGGAAGTCCGGGAAGGAGGCGGTGATGGTCCCGGTGCCCATGTCCGCGGGCGACACGTAGACGGTGGCGGTGCGGACGCCTTGCGGGAAGTCCGCCAGCGAGGTCGGCGTGCGGCACGTGGAGTCGAAGAAGATCGCGCCCGGCAGGCCCGTGAGCTGGACCGACGCTTTGAAGTCGTACGGCCCATCCACCGACGCGTTCGAGGTGGATTCGCGCAGGGAGATACTCACCGGCACGCACGCGTCGAGCGCCACGGTGACCGGCGCGGTCACCAGGAAGTGGCTGGTGGGGGAGGAGGTGGAGGCGCGGAGGTCGTCGAAGTCCAGGGTGCCGGTGAGCTGCCGGTCCGAGGCGCCGGGCTCGCCCGCGGAGATGGAGTCCACGCCCGCCACGCCCAGCCCGCTCCAGTCCAGCCCGGTGGCGATGGTGTTGAGCTGGCCGTCCACGTACGTCCGCCGGACGCCGCCGGTGGTGCCCAGGTTGTTGGCGAACAGCTCCAGCAGGTGCCAGCTCCCCTCGCTCACCGGCAGGGTGCCGGGCTCGCTGCTGAGGATCATGGCGGTGTTCAGGCCGGAGGCGCCCAGCACCCCCGCCGGGAGCTGCAGCGACATCTGGGCCTGCTGTCCGCCACCCAGGATCGCCAGCACCGCGTCCCCGGCCTGGTTCGAGCCGCCGTACCGGAACCAGGTCCGGAAATAGACGTCGGGCGCCACCGGCGCGGAGAAGTACTGCGCCAGGGCCTGCGTACCCGGGCCGGCCTGCCCGTCGCCGTCGACCACCCGGAGGCCGAAGGTGCCGCGGTGCGCGGCCGCGGTGGCGGCGGTGACCGAGCAGGAAGGCGCCTCGTTGGTCTGGCTCCACTGCCCGCCGCTGGCGGCCGGGACCTGGCCGGACTCCACGTCGTCCGACAGCATCAGCGAGCCCACGCTCACCACCTGCGTGCCGTTCAGCCAGGACGTGTTGAGCGACGCAGTGAGGGTGGGGTTCCCGGTGAAGGCGTCCTGGTAATAGAAGGGCTGCGAATCGCTCGCCCCCGCGGGGATGGTGACCGAGAGGGTGGTGCTCCAGGGGCCGGTGGGCGAGAGCGCGAAGCCGCCGCCGGTGGAGCCGGAGCGGACGGTCACCCCCAGCGACGGGGCGGAGGCGACCGCGATGGGCAGGCCGTCGTCCGCGCGCTGCCGTTGCACGGTGTAGGGCGCGGAGGGTGCGCCCACGCGGAGCCGCTGCGGCGGGGTGTTGAAGACGAAGCGGCCCTCGACGTAGTTCACGATCAGCCCGGGGCTGCTGTTGAAGCAGTTGGGCGGCACCGCGGTGTCGCATTGCGAGGAACCCGCCTCGTCCCACTCCGAGCCGTCGGAGAGGGCGTCCGAGTAGTCCTGGATGATGAAGCCGTAGTTGGGCCGGAGGCCGCGGATCCAGTCCTGCACCACCTTCACGCCGTAGCGGTTGAGCCCGGTGGTGTTGAAGGTGTCCACGTTCCGGCTCGTCCACAGGCCCAGCACCGTGGTGGCGTGGTCCGCGGGCGCGGGCGTTCCGGTGCTGGCTGCCCCGCGCAGCGACCAGGGCGTGATGGAGTCCGCGTTGAGCAGCGTGGCGCTGGAGTCGCTCCAGTCCCGGAGCAGCTCGTAGATGGGATAGGTCTGGTTGCTGGTGTCGGTGACGTAGCCGTCCAGCGAGGCCGAGGTGACGGTGGACCAGGGCGGGATGAGGGAGACGTCGAAGCGGAGCAGCGCGGCGCTGTCCTCCTCGTAGCCGTCGGCGCGGAGGTCGCTGCCGTTGATGTTGACGATGGAGCCGCTGCCGATGCTGGTGTCGCGCGTGCCCGCGTACGCCGTGGAGGGCGAGACGCCGTTCTGGAACGACTGGATGAAGGGCGTGGCGCCGTTGGTGTACGAGACCGTGAGCAGGGGGCGGTCGGGCGGGTCGGTGTCGTCCGCGCTGCTCACCGTCGCCTTGCTGTTGAGGGCGGTGTTCACCACGATCAGCCCGTGGTTGTTGGACGGGGTGCTCACCCAGCCCTGGACCACGGCGATCCCCGCGGCGTTCAGGTTGAGCGGGTACACGTAGGGCGTGCCGCCGCCGAGGGGCGCGTACGTCCCCAACTGGACGGCGTCACGATCGGTGGGCCCGGACGCGCCGGGCTGCTCCCAAGGCACGCCGGCGCGCGCCAGGTTCCAGGTGGCCTCCGTCTCGACGAAGTCCTTCTTCAGCTCGTAGATGGGGAAGGAGGCCGAGTTCTGGTGGACGGTGAAGGCGAGGGTCACCGCGGTGACGACGGCGGTGGTGGGGATGCTGGAGAGGTCGAACCGGATCAACCCGGCGATGTCCACGGGGTTGCCGCTCCACGCCAGCTCCCCGGTGCGGTCGTAGTTCTCGTTCGGGTCCCAGTAGCGGGTGAGCTCCTGGGAGATGGAGACGTCGTTGGTGCCGGTGTAGCTGGCGGCGCCCTGGCGGAAGGTGTGGCTGATCGCGCCCGCGGGGCGGGGGACGGCGGCGGCCAGGATGGCGAAGGCGGCAAGGGCGGGGGCGGACCGCATCGGAACCGGGAGTAGACCGCTTCCTGGGGTAAGACGCCAAACCGTGAGGCGACCGAGCCAACCGTCGTTGCCGCTCCAGCCGGGGCCCCGCATCGCCGCCCCGGCGGGGCCGGACGCCACTGCCGCCCGCCGCTTCCTCGGCGGCGACGACCACGCGCTCCTCCTCACCGGCGACGTCCGCCGCGCGCTCCGCCGCTTTCCGGCCGGGACGTTCCGCACCACCGTCACCTCGCCGCCGTACTGGTCGCTGCGCGACTACGGCATCCCGGGGCAGATCGGCCTGGAGGACTCGCTGGAGCGCTACCTGGCCTCGCTGGTGCGCGCCTTCGCCGAGGTCCACCGGGTGACCGCCGAGGACGGCACGCTCTGGCTCAACATCGGCGACTCGTACACCTCCGGCGGCCGCACCTGGCGCGCGCCAGACCGGAAGAACCCCGTCCGCGCGATGAACGTGCGCCCGCCCACCCCGCGCGGGCTCAAGCCGAAGGACCTGGTCGGCGTCCCCTGGCGGCTGGCGTTCGCGCTCCAGCGGGCCGGCTGGTTCCTCCGGGCGGACGTGGTGTGGAGCAAGCCCAACTGCCAGCCGGAGTCGGTGAAGGACCGGCCCACGCGCTCGCACGAGTACCTGTTCCTGTTCAGCAAGCGCGAGCAGTACTGCTACCGCGCCGGCGCGGTGCGCGGGCCCAACGGCCGCAACCTCCGCACCGTCTGGGAGGTGCCCACCCAGCCGTTCCGCGAGGCCCACTTCGCCACCTTCCCGCCCGCGCTGGTGGAGCCGTGCGTGGCCCTCTCCACCGAGGGCGGCAACCTGGTGCTGGACCCGTTTTGCGGCTCGGGCACCACCGGCGTGGTGGCGCTGGCGCTCGGGCGGCGCTTCGTGGGCGTGGAGCTCAACCCGGACTACGTGGCCATCGCCGCGCGCCGGCTCAGTTCGACGCCGTTGCCTGGGCCGGGCAGCCCGCCTCGATGAGCGGCCGGAGCGCCGGCGCCAGGTCCTTGGCGTGCGGCCCGGGGAAGGAGTCGGTGCGCAGCGCGGAGAGGGACTGGAGGAACCGCTCCCAGCTCTCGCCGCACGCCTCGTAGAGCGCCTCCCACTCCGGCGTTCCGGTGTCGTAGGTGCGGTACTGCACCAGCATGGCGTTGTTCGGCTCGCGCTTGAGCTGCAAGCGCTCCTTCAGCTCGCGCATCAGCCGCTGCTTCTCGGCCAGCTTCTCCTCGCGCGTCTTCGAGGAGGAGCGGTAGAGCTGGTCCAGCTGGTCGTACGCCTCGTGCAGCGCGCGCACCCGCTCCCGCCCCCGCGCCTCGCCCTCCACCCAGGAGCCGCGCTCGGCCGAGCCGGACCCGCGCCGCCGCTCCAGGTACTCCGGCGTCAGGTGGTCCGCCACGAAGCTGGCCAGGCTCTCGTTGAAGTAGGCCTGGCTGGGGATGTGGAGCGTGGCGTGGACCGACTCGTGGAGCACGGTGTTCGCCAGATCACCCAGCGCCTCGTCGCCGTCCGGCACCATGCTGGAGAGCAGCGGGTCCGAGAACCAGCCCAGGGTGGAGTAGGCGGAGGCGCCGCGCACGTCCACGTCCAGGCCCTCTCCGCCCAGCTCCTGCGCGAAGCCGCGCGCGTCCTGGAGGCTGAACCAGCCCAGGTACGGGAAGTCGCCCACCACCGGGAAGCTCCATACCCGCGACTTGAACTCCAGCGGGTCGCACGCGCTCACCACCCAGACCACCGCCGGCTGGTCGAGTTGCACGTAGCTGGCGTAGTTGGGCGTCGGCTTCAGCCCGTGGGCCTCGCCGAAGCGCTTGATGACCGGCACCTCGGACAAAAGCCCCCGCAGGCGCTTCGGCGTCCGCTCGTCGCGCAGCACCCGGCGCAGGGGGCGCGCGCGCTGGAAGAGGGAAAGCTGGCCGCCCGTCGCCTGGGCGAGGTAACGGGCCGTGCCGCAGCCGGACAGGCATGCGGCGGCGGCGAGCAGGCACGCGGCGGCGAGGGCGAGGCGCTTCACGGCGGGGATTGGAACCTCCGGCGAGGGCCCGGGCTTCCGCGGCCGGCTCAGAGGAGGCCGAACTCCTCCAGCTTGTTGTAGAGGGTGCGCCGGCTGATCCCCAGCAGCTTGGCCGCCAGCGTGCGGTTGTCCTTGGCCTGCGCCAGCGCCGCCAGCAGGGCCTGCTTCTCCGCCTGCTTCCGCTGCCCCTCCAGCGTGGGCGTGCCCATCTCCGGTGACGCGGGGGGAGGGACCGGCGTGGTGCCCGGTTCGGCCGGCGGCCCGGCGACCGGGGCCACCTGCCGGGACAGCTCGCGCTCCACGTCGGCGGCGCCGATGGAGAGGGCGTCCGAGAGCACCACCAGGCGCTCCACGAAGTTCTGGAGCTGGCGCACGTTCCCCGGCCAGCTCTGCGCCCGCAGGACGTCGATGGCCGCCGGCTCGAACGCGATGCCCTTGCGCCCGTTGGCCTCGCCGTGGACCGTGCAGAAGTGCTTCGCCAGCGGCTCCACGTCCTCGGGCCGCGCGCGCAGGGGCGGCAGCAGGATGGGCACCACCGCCAGCCGGTAGAAGAGGTCCTCGCGGAACTGGCCGGCCTTCACCATCTGCTCCAGCGGGCGGTGGGTGGCGGCCACGAAGCGGACGTCGGCCTTCAACGTCTGCGTGCTGCCCAGCCGTTCGAACTCCTTCTCCTGCAACAGCCGGAGCAGCTTCACCTGCACCGCGGGCGTGACGTCGCCGATCTCGTCGAGGAAGAGGGTGCCGTTCTGGGCCAGCTCCACCCGCCCCGGCTTGCGCGCCGCCGCGCCCGTGAAGGCGCCCTTCTCGTAGCCGAACAGCTCCGACTCCAGCAGCGTCTCCGGCAGCGCAGCGCAGTGGAGCTTGACGAAGGGGCCCTTGCCGCGCGGGCTCTGCTCGTGGATCTCCCGGGCGATCAGCTCCTTGCCGGTGCCGCTCTCGCCGCGGACCAGGACGGTGGCGGTGCCGGGCGCGGCGCGCTTCACCAGCGCGTGCACCTCCTTCATCGCCGAGGAGCTCCCCACGAAGCCGGCGGCGGCGTCGGTGGCGGCGGGCAGGTCTCGCGCGCTCTTGTGCAGCTCCTTCTGGACGACGAAGAGGAGCTGTTCGCGGTCCACCGGCTTGACCATGAAGTCCGCGCAGCCGCGCTTCATCGCCTCCACCGCCAGCTGCACGGTGCCGTGGGCGGTGACCATCACCACCGGGATCTCCGGCCAGCGCTCGTGCACGCGCGTCAGCAGCTCCAGCCCGTCCATTCCGGGCATCGCCTGGTCGGTCACCACCACGTCGAAGGGGCGCTCGGCCAGGATCTCCAACGCCTTCTCGCCGGAGGACGACACCTCCACCTTGTGGCCGGCCTGCTCCAGCAACGCCCCCATCACCCTGGCCACCGCGACGTCGTCGTCAACGACCAGTACCGATCCTCGGCTCATGGGGCTCATGGGCTCACGGGGAAGAAGAGGCGGATGACCGTACCCCACCCCTCCTTGCTTGTCAGCGCGAAGTCCCCGCCGTGCGCGTCCATCACCCGGCGGACGAACGCCAGGCCGTGCCCGGTGCCGCGCGGCTTGGTGGTGAAGAAGTCGTCGAAGGCGCGCTCGCGGGTGCGGGCGTCCATCCCCTCGCCGGTGTCCTGCACCTCCACGAACACCCGCGGGTCCCCGGTCTCCGCGCCTTCCCTGCCGGTGCGCACCGTCACCGTGCCGCCCCTGGGCATGGCCTCGAAGGCGTTGCGCACCAGGTTCTCCAGCGCGCCCGCCACCAGGTCGCGGTCCAGCCGGCAGGTGGGGAGCGCGTCCTGGAGCTCGGACTTCACGGTCACCGACTTCTGCGCGGCGAAGTCCTGCAGCGCCAGCACCGTCCGCGCGAGGTCGTTCAGGTTGAGCGGCTCCGGGAACGGCTCCACGCGGCCCAGCCGCTGGTAGTGGTCCACCACGCGCTGGATGCGGTCGATCTGATCGGCGATCAGGTCCACGAAGGCGGAGTGGCCGCCCAGCTCGTTGCCGCGCCGCCGCTCCTCCTGGAGGAACTGGGCCGCCCCCTTGAGCGCGGCCAGCGGGTTCTTGATGTCGTGCGCCATCTGCGACGAGAACCGGCCCAGGGTGGCCAGCCGCTCCACGCGCGCGCGGTTGCCGGCCACGGCGATCCACACCCGCCGGCTGGTGGCGGTCAGCGCCAGGGTGATGCCGATGACGATGGCCGCGCGCCCGCTGGCGTTGCTGTCCATCAGGCGGAACACCGCCATGTACCCCATCACCGCGAAGGCCAGCGCCACGCTGACGTAGGCGAAGCTGGAGACGTGGAGGTCGCGCCCGAACAGGCGCAGCCGCAGGGTGGCCCAGGCGAGGATGAAGTTGGCGCCCAGGGTGCCCAGCGCCCCCAGCCGCGGGATGTCGAACCCGGCGTCGGCGATCAGCTCGGTGGAGCCCAGCAGCGCCACCCAGAACACCGCGGCGATGATCAGCCAGGTGCGCATCACCTCGTCGCGCGAGGCGCGCCGCAGGTGAAGGGAGAGGAGCACCACGCATAGCGCCAGCCCGGGGGCGATCAGCGACGCCACGATCAGCGACCAGGTGGAGGAGAGCACGAACTCGCCCACCTGCGGCTGGAGGAAGCCGAGCAGCCAGATGGCCGAGGCCGTCCCGAACACGCCGTAGCTGGCGAACATCAGCCAGGAGAGCGAGCGCCGCCGCCCGGTGAAGGAGAGGACGAAGTGGATCGCGATGGCAGTGGAGATGGCGACCGGGGTGGCCATCAGGGGCCGCCACTCGTTGCGGTGGGTGATGTCCCAGCCCAGCGAGGTGACCGACGAGGAGAAGAAGGTGGACGCCAGCAGCGCCAGCGGCATCGCCAGCGGAGAGCGGGCGCCGCGGGTCACCGCCAGGAGGAAGAGGGCGATCTGTCCGGCGCTGGCGACCAGCGCCAGCCACGCGTGGGCGCTCATCTTTAGGGCCCCAGTCTACGTTCTCAAAGGTCGAAGCGCTCCCAGCGTCCGCGCTGGTGGATGAGCGACTCCCAGCGGCGAACCGCGCCCTCGCGTTCGGCCTCCGGCCCGTCCGGTGAGTAGCCGAGGTGGTCGTTGAAGGCCCGGGTCAGCTCCTCGATGGAGGCGATGCGGATCTCCAGCTCCGGGTGGCGGAGCGCGGCCACCAGCCACTCCAGCCGGCGGCGGCTGCGGTTCTCCGCCCACCAGCGCGTCCACTGCCGCGGGCTGGTGCCGAAGGTGGCCTTGGTGATGTCGCGCAGCGCCTCCGCGGCCGCGCCGGCGCACATCTGGTCGTCGGAACCGGTGAGGTTGATCAGCCCGTCAATGGCCTCGCGGTCGTGGAGCACGCCCAGCGCCCGCGCCGCCAGCGAGCGGCGGAGGGCGTCGATGGAGGCCAGCTCCTGCCGCAGGTCCTTCATCGCCATCTCGAAGCGGGCCAGCCGCTTGAGCGCGGTGGACGCCGCCCGCGCCGCCGAGGAGATGTCCGGGTCCAGGTCGAACAGCCCGCGCAGCACCCCGTCCACCAGCTCCGGGAACGGCAGGTTGCCGGCGGTGAGCATGGCGAAGTAGCGGGTGTCCGTGTCCGCATGGTCCAAAAGCGGCGCCAGCGCCTGCGCCGCCGGGCGGCCCAGCCTCGCCAGCGCGCCCGGGATGGGCCCCAGCTCGTCGGCCTCCGGCAGGTCGAGCAGCGGCAGCCGCGACCAGGCGGTGGGCCCGGGGAAGCTCTGCGCCAGCACGCGCGACGAGGCCTCCGGCGAGCGCGCCAGCTCCGCCACCGCGCGGGCGCGCTCGGTCGCGTCGGGGCCGGTGAGCCGGCGCAGGAGCGGGCCGAAGTCGGGCGGCGGGCGCTCGCGCTCGGTGACGATGTGCGCGGGGACGGACGCGGCGCGGCCCGGCTTCTCCGTGGACGCGGAGGCGAACGGGCTCCACCCCAGCCCCTTCGGCACCGCCGCGCCGGCCGGGCGCGAAAGGCCCGGGCCCAGCGGGACGTCCACCACATCGTCGAGCAGGATGGCCCCGGCGCGCTGCTTCCGCCGGACGAGCAGCTCCTGGAACGCGCCCGGCAGGTCCTGGCAGAAGAGGATGTAGTCGGAGAGCTTGCGTTGCGAGAGCTGCTTGGTGCCGCTGTCGCCGTAGAGGATGGCCACCAGCCGCGACCGCACCTCCACCGGGAAGAGGAACACCGTCCGCGGCGAGCGCCCGAACAGCTCCAGGAAATGCTTGGAGAGCGAGTCCGGCGGCAGCGGGCCCACGTAGCTCCCGCGCGACAGCGCCACCGTGCGGAAGACCGACGCCGAGTCGAGCGGGATGGACACCTGGGCGATCTGCGACGGCTCCAGCGCTTCGCCGCGCACGTCCCACCCCATGGCGGAGCCCCGGATGACCGCGAACGCCGCCACCAGGTCGAAGGTGCGCCGCCCATAGCGGAGCGCCACCTCGATGATGCGGTCGCGGTCCACCGTCGCTTCCTTCAGCTGGGCGCGCGCCTCCTGGAGCGACCACTCCGGGACGGTCTGGTCCGGCGGCGGCGCGGCGGGGGGCACGTCCGGGGTGACCGGCGGGAGCGCCGGCAGCGCCAGCCGCGGAGGAGGCGCCTGCGGGATGATGGTCGGAGGCTCGGGGTCCGGCTCCGGTTCGATGGGCAGCAGGGCCCGCTGCAGCTCGGAGGGGTACTCCGGCGGCGCCGCGGGCGGCGGGGAGGGGCGCGGGACCGGGAGGGCGCCAGGCTCGGTGGGCGGCTCCTCCAGCACGAAGTCCCCCGCGTCGGGCGGCGGCGCCACGTCCGCGGGCGCCGGGGGCGGTCCCTGGGTGCGGTCGAAGGCGACCACCTCCGCCGGGATGGACGCGCGGGCAGCCCCGGGCTCGGGGCGCGGGAGCTTCCTCACCTCGAGCGGGATGGGCTCGTCCGCCACTGACTGGGCCAGGCGGTCCACCATCTCCGCGGTGAGCGCGTCCTCCAGCGTCCTCTCCTCGATGAGCGAGGGCTTCTGGGCAGACGGCTTCTGGGCGCCGGACCGGACGGCCAGCGGCGGAGGGGTCGGGGTCAACGCCAGCGGCGGGGGCGGAGGGCGGGCCGGCGTCACCGGCTCGTCGTCCAGCGCCTGCGGAACCACGTCCTCCACCGGCGTGGGTGGCTCCGGGCCCAGCTCCCTCGGCAGCGCCGGGTACTCGGCCGTCTTCGGTTCCCGTGGGTACTCGGTGGTCTTCGGCTCCCGCGGGTACTCCACCGTCTTCGGCGACCGTGGGTACGCGGTCGTCTTCGGCTCCGGTGGAGGCGCCGCCAGGGTCTGGCCCCTGGCTCCCTGCGGCGGCGCGGGCGCTCGCGCTTCAGGCGGAGGCGGTGGCGGTTTCGCCGTGGCGGGCGCCGGTGCCGGCCTGGACACCGCGGGGACCGGCGGCGGGGTCGGCACGGGTGCCGGCGCCGGACGCGTGGGGTCGATGTTCACCAGCAGCGAGGAGAACCGGGCGGCGAGCGGCTGGCGGTAGATGATCGAGATCCAGTCCCGGATGCGCGCCTCGATGCCCACCCACAGCTCGAGCTGCTTGCCCAGCAGGAACGCCACCTCGTCCAGCTCCGCCTTCTTCACCGGGTAGCCGCAGGCCACGTGGAGGGCGGGGCCGTCCGTGGAGAGCGGCGCGACGCAGAGGCGATCGGCGATCTTGGGCGGGATGAGCGGGGCCACCTCGAAGTTGGGCTCGAAGTCGGCGAGGTTGACCGGGCGATACGCGGACACCTCGCCCATCGCTTCCAGCAGGGTGGGCTCCGGCACGAAGCCCAGCTCCAGCAGCACGGTGTCCATCGAACCGCCGGTCACGGCCTGGATGCGGAGCGCTTCGGTGGCGCGCTCCACGGGGAGAAGGCCTCTACCGACCAGGTGCTGAGCCAACCGCGCGGGCATCAAGTGCCCATCTAGCCGGGCCGCACCACGAACGTCGAGGTGAGTTTGTCGTGGAGGGTCTGGCCCTTCCGGTCAAACAGCGCCAGCCAGAAGCCTCCCAGGAAGGCGGCGAAGGAAACGATGGACAGGATCGCCCGGAGGACGGCCCGCAGCGGGGTGGGCGCCTGCCCGGTCTGGTCGACCAGCCGGATGCCGAACAGCCGGCGGCCGAGCGTGGCTCCCCCCCATAGCCAGCCGAAGAGCGCGCCGTACGTGCCCGCCAGCACCAGGACGAGGACCAGCCCGGGGAGCAGCACCCGCTCCAGCGCGTGGGCGCGGACCATCAGGACGTCCAGGCCGGTGAGCTGCGAGGGCGGGGGCTTCAGGCCCACCACCGCGGCGGCGACCGCCAGGTAGGCCATTCCCACCCCGACCGCGAGCAGCAGGTCCACCAGCGTGGCCCCGGCGCGGCGCCAGAGCGCGGCCGGCGTGGCGGAGACCGTCGAGGCGGTGGCGGGGGGGCCGGCCGACGGGAGCGTCTCCGCGGCAGCGTTCGGAAGGGCGGCGTTGGAGCGCGGCGGCGGCAGTTGCTGGGCGCTGGGCCGGCGCGGCGGCGGGAGGCGTGGCGGGAACTGGGGCGGCGGCCTGGAGTCGATGCCGAGCGTGTCCGTCCGGCGGTCGAGCTGGAGCTCCTGGCTGAGCAGCGTGGACACCCGGCGCGCGCGGGACTGGCCGCTCCGGCAGGCCGGGCAGTCGCCCAGCGTCGGCAAGGGGTCGCCGCACTTGAGGCACCTGGACATGGTCCTCGGATGAAAGGGCGAACGGCGGCCGGTGGCAAGAAAGGTGCGCGCCGGCCGCCGGTCCGCCCGTCATCGAGGCGATGGATGGCTTCCCTGGATGTCGGCAGGGCGGCAGTCCAGCCGCCGCCGCCGCCCCTCCAGGGAGGCTAGGCGCTCACACGGCGGCGCCCCGCGAAGCCGACCAGGAACAGGACCAGCAGGGCCCCCAGGATCGAGAAGATGAGCCCCGAAGGATGAAGGTCGAAGACCCGCCCCGACCGGTTGAAGAGCGAGCCGACGAGGCCGCCCACCAGCGACCCAACCATCCCCAGCAGCGTCGTGGCTACCAGGCCCATGGATTGGTTGCCCGGCATGATGGCGCGGGCGATCAGGCCCGCGAGCAGACCGATGACGATGAACGCCAAGATTCCCATTGTGGTCTCCCTCTGTCTGGCCCGCCGAGCGGCGGGACCGATCGCCACCAAGGTACGGACGAGTTGAGTGGCGGACAGCCGGGATGGGCGGGCAGCCCGGGGCATGGGTGCCCGGCGGCGCAGGGGGCGGGCGGGGCGGACGGTATAGCCAGGGGGGCGCCGGCGTGCCCTGCACCGGCCCGACTCGCCGCCCGCATTCCAGGTGACGGCGCACAGCGGCCGCGGCATGAAGCCGCGTCACGATACAGAGAGGCGCGTCGTCAGGGCGTGATGCGCACGAACGTCGCGCGAAGCACCGGCGCCTCCACCTCTCCCACTGCGCGAATCCCCACCAGCACGCCCACCACATCCACCTTCTGCCCGCGCCGGGGTCCCGGCTCCGGCCACGTCCCATCCAATTCGACGTGGACGTCCTGCGCCCCGACCTGCACCAGCACCAGGTTGGGCCCTTCGCCCCGCACCACTTCTCCGCTCAGGCGCGCGGCCGTGCCGTCCGGTATCGCTCGACGCCACAGCTTCTGCAGATCCGCGCTCCCCGGCGCCAGCGTCACCTCCGGCGGCAGCGCTGCCGTCGCCTCGTCCATGGTCCGCGAGACCGGCGCCGCCCTCGCCGCCAGCGCGTCCGCGAGCCGGGTGGCCGCCTGCGCGCCTCCCGACCCGGCGATGAGGGCGCAGCGCTGCGCCTCCTCCAGCCGGAGGATCAGCTCCGGAGTCGACGCCTGCCCCAGCGCGGCGTCGTCCGGCATCGGCAGCACCCGGGCGCAAGCCCGGAACGCCTGCAGCGTCTCCTCGTCTTCCGAGTCCAGCAGCACTGCCTGCCCGTCCAGCGCCAGGCCTACCACCGTGCCGCGCAGCGCCTCCGGCGGCAGCGTCACCACCCCGTCCTGCGTGGCCCGCCCCTCCTGCGGCCCGCGCGGCCCGATCACCGCCAGCTTCCCGTTGGCCGGCTTCTCGTCGCAGCGCGACTCGTTCGAATCCATCACCTGGTCCACCATCCGCGTGCCCGTGCTCTCCCCGCTCTGCGCCAACCCCACGGCCCCTGCCAGGATGGACGGCAGGCCCACCGCGGCGAGCGCGATGCCCCACCCGATGGCGTACTGGCGCTGCGAGGCCCCGTATCGGCCGCCGCCGTCGATGACGCTGTAGTCCGGCGTGCTCGAGAACGACTCCCGGAGCAGCAGCAGCGCCGCGCCGGCCGCCGTGGCGGTCACGCCCAGGGCGATGGACGGCCCCGCGGCCTTGGAGGACCGCTCGGTGATGACCTCCTCCGAGTACTCGCGGACCGCCTCGGTGCGGCACACGCTGGAGGAGAGGATGCGCAGCTCCAGGGTGGGCCACTGCGCGCGCACCTCGGCGCGGAGGCCGGCCGGTTCCTTCGCGGCCCGGCGCTCGAAGGAGCGGATCAGCGGCCCGCGCTCCCGGCGCGTCTCGGACGCCACCTGCGCGCAGCTCGACCCGAGCAGCACCGACGCGGCGGCGATGGCGCGCGCCCTCACGGGCCCTCCTTCAACCACGCCACCAGGTCGGGGCAGACCTCCAGCATGTCGGTCACGTCCGGGCAGGCGGGGTGCTGCTCCGATCCAAGTCCCTCGCGGAGCAGCGGCAGCCGGCAGTCCAGCACCCGGTCGCGGCCGGGCGGATCCGGGAACTCGAAGTCGTCCCGGGAGCAATGCGTGCGCGCCAGGAGATCTGCCTCGCAGGAGTCGTTCACCTCCAGCGTGAGGGTCACCGCCGTGCACCGCTGCGGGAGGCAGAGCCGGTGGATGACGTCCCGGCAGATCGCCGCGTCCGGGGCCGGCGGCCCGGAGCACCCCGCGGCGATCGCCGCCGCGCCGAACACACCAGCCAGCCTCGCGCGCATCGAGCGCGACAATATCCGGCTCGCGGTAAAAGGAGTCCATGAGTCCGGGATACATTTCGGTGACGGTCGAGCTCGAAGAGCAGGACGCGGAGTTGGCGGCGTTCGCGCTCCACGAGGCCGGCGCCACCGGGCTGGAGGTGCGGGACCGCGAGGCGCCCCCGATGCCGGGCGTGCGCGGCCCGGACCCGGGCGAGGCCATCCTGGTCGCCTTCTTCGACGGCGAGGCGGCGGCGCGGTCCGCGAAGGAGGAGGTGCAGGAGCAGTTCCCCCGCGCCCGCGTGCAGGTGGACGAGGTGGCGACCCAGGACTGGTCGGAGGCGTGGAAGGCCCGCATCCGCGCGGTGGAGGTCGGCCGCCTCTGGGTCGGCCCGCCGTGGGAGGTGGAGCGCGCGCCCGCGGTGAAGACGAAGATCGTGATCGAGCCCAAGATGGCGTTCGGTACCGGGGACCACCCCACCACCACCCTGTGCCTGGAGGCGGTGGACCTGTTCCTGCGGGATCACCCGGATGCGAGCGTGCTCGACGTCGGCACCGGCTCCGGGGTGCTGGCCATCGCGGCGCGGAAGCTGGGCGCCGGGCGGGTGGTGGGCGTGGACAACGACGATGTCAGCGTGGCGCTGGCGCGAGAGAACGCGGCGCTCAACCAGGCAGCGGAGGTGGAGCTGTCCGGGAAGTCGCTGGACCAGGTGGGCGGGACGTTCGAGCTGGTGGTGGCCAACATCCTCGCCAACACGCTGGTGGAGCTGGCGCCGCTCATCGCGCCGAAGGTCACCGGGCGGTTGTGCCTGAGCGGCGTGCTCCAGCACCAGCGCGGCGAGGTGGAGGCGGCCTACCGCGCGCAGGGATTGCTCTCCGAAGGCTTCAAGATCCACGGCGAGTGGATCCGGCTCGACCTCACGGCGCGCGGATGGTGAGGCTGCTCGTCGCGGCGGCGGCGGGCGCGGCGGGCGAGGTGTCGGTGACCGGCCCCCGCCTCCACCACCTGCGCTCGGTGCTCCGGCTGCGCGAGGGCGACGCGCTGGAGGTGTTCGACGGGCGGGGCGGCGCCTACGACGCTCGGGTGGCGCGGCTGGGCGAGGCGGAGGCGACGCTTTCGCTCGGGCCGCGGCGGGAGGCGCCGGCGCGGCGCCGGATCGCCGTGGTGCAGGGGTTGCCCAAGGCGGAGAAGCTGGAACTGGTCATCCAGAAGGGCACCGAGCTGGGTGCCGCCGCGTTCGCGCCCGCCTTCGCGGCCCGGTCGGTGGTGAAGCTGGACGGGGCGCGCGCGCAGGACCGGATGCGCCGCTGGCAGGCGATCGCCGAGGAGGCCGCCCGGCAGTGCGGGCGCGCCGACGTGCCGGTGGTGCATCCGCCGCGGCCCCTGGTGGAGGCGGTGCAGGCGCTGGGGCCGGCGCGGGTGCTGGTGCTGGACGAGGAGGAGCGGTCGGCGCTGCTCGGGGAGGCGCACGCGCTGGCGGCGCCGGACGAGGCGATGGCGCTGGTGATAGGGCCCGAGGGTGGATTGACGCGCGAGGAGATCGCCGCGCTGGTCGCGTCCGCCGGGGCCATTCCCGTCTCCCTGGGGCCGCTGGTGCTGCGGACCGAGACGGCGGCGCTGGCGGCGCTCGCGGTCCTCCGGCACCTGGACGGGGAGCTGGGATAGGGCTCCGCCAGGGCGTATTGCTTCCTGTGGCGGCCGATCCACTCGCTGCGACGCGTAGCCTCGTCGCGCTTCTCGGGTGAGCCGTCTCGCTTCGGTCCCGGCCGTCTCGTGAGGGCGCTACGCCCCTCGGCGGAGCACTGGAAGAGCGCGCCGACGATCTGTCACTTGCACGAGGCGCTTCCTCCCTGCGCTCCTCGAAGGGCGCACCAGCCCGCCCTCGACGCTTCGATCTCTGCCGTCTCGTGACGGCACGACGCTCTGGGCGGAGCACCTAGACCGCCGGCCAAGCCTCCCCGAACGGCGCCAGGTGCTCCCGGAACCACCGGGCGGCGAGCTCCGCCACGCGCTGCAGTGAGCCGGGCTCCTCGAACAGGTGGCCGGCACCGGGGACCACCTCCAGCGCCTTCTCGGTACTGCCCGGCAGCCGGGCGAGCGCCTCGCGATTGAGGTCCAGCACCACGTCGTCCCGGCCCCCTACGATGAGCAGCGTCGGCGCGCTCACGTGCTCCAGCGCTGCCCCCGCCAGGTCCGGCCGCCCCCCGCGCGAGACGACCGCCCGCACCCGGTCCGGCATGAGCGCCGCGGCGATCAGCGCCGCCCCAGCGCCGGTGCTGGAGCCGAAGTAACCCACCGGCAGGTGGCCGGTCCGCGGGTCCACCTGCAGCCACTCGGTGGCGGCGGTCAGCCGCCGGGCCAGCAGCGGGAGGTCGAAGCGGAGGTGGCGCGTGAACCGTTCGGCCTCCTCCTCCTCGATGCTGAGCAGGTCCATCAACAGCGTGCCCAGCCCCGCCGAGCGCAACGCCCGCGCCACCGCGCGGTTGCGCGGGCTGAACTGGCTGCTCCCGCTCCCGTGCCCGAACAGCACCACCCCCGCCGCCCCATCCGGCACCGCCAGCGTGCCGCCCAGCCGCAGGCCACCGTCGACCGCGATCACTACCCGGTGCTCCTCACCGGCCGTTTCCATCTGCCCACCTCCGCGCCGTCAGCGCCCCCTCAGCGTTGGACGCCGCTTCCCCAGCGCGCGCCGGCTGGCCCGGGAGCGCTTGGCGGACGTGGGTCTCCTGAGGGAACGACTCCCACCGGCGCGGCGCCGCTTCGCGCTGGCGCCCTTCCGCTTCACCTTCACCCCCGACCGCCGGGCCTTCGACAGGCCGATGGCGATCACCTGCTTGCGGTTCTTGGCGCCGTGCTTGCCGCTCTTGACGTGGCGCATCTCCTCGCGGACGAAAGAGCCCGCCTGCGTGCTGGCGCGCTTTCCCTGCCGCTTCGCGCGGCGCGCGCGCCGGACCGTCTGCCGTTCAGGCATCGCTGGGCCCTCCTTTCCCCCACAACCTGTCCCCTGACCGCGCGACAAGCGAGCCCCCTCGGCCCACCGCCTGGCTCCCTGGCCGGGAAGCCGTTGTCGCCGGAACACCCGATGCCGAGCTTGCCGGCTGCGCGCCACCCGCCTCCTCAAGTAGCCGGAACGGCGACAGAATCGGCACAGATCCAACCGCCGGGGAGCGGCGTACAGAGCCCGGCGACCCATGCGACTGTCCCCCGACGACCGCAGGAACCTGGCCCAGCTCGGACTGACCATCCTGGTGGTCGGCCTGGTCGTCGCGCCCCTCTCCCACCTCCTGGTCGACCACGCCGGGGCCCATGTCGGCCGGGCGGAGACCTGGTTGACGCACGGCGTCGCGCCGGCCCATTCACATTCCCACCCGCACTCCCACTCCGAGTCGCACGAGCGGGGCGCGCACCACCACACCCACCCGCCTGAGAGCACCCAGCACCTCACCGCGCTGTTTGCGCCGGTCTCCCCCCCGGCGCCCGTGGTCCAGCTGGAGGCAGTGGCGCAGGCGGTGGTGCGCGCTCCGCCATCAACACCTCGCCCGCCCGAATGGGTCCACCCGGCGATGCCTCAGGGGCCGTAGGGCTTCCGCGTCTCGCGGACCGTCCCTACCCACCACCCACCTGAGGTTTCACCATGTCCCGCATCTCCGCGACCCTCGCGGTCGCTGCCGCGGCCCTCTGCGCCGCCTCCACGTCCTTCGCTGAAGAGGCCGTTCAAACTCCACCCAAGGCCGCCGACGACACCAGCACGCCCCCGCCCCCGGCCGCTGCCGCGAGCGCGGAGGCCAAGCCGCCTGCTCCCGCCGAGCCGCCGGCGATGCAGACCGTGGTCTCCGGGCGCCGCCCATACACGGCGGCCTCCTCGGCCACGGTCCGCAACCAGGACTTCACCGCGCGTCCCCTGCTGGAGCCCGCGGACATCCTCAAGGTGACGCCCGGCCTGATGACGGTGCAGCACGCCGGCGGCGGGAAGGCCAACCAGTACTTCATCCGCGGGTTCGACGCGGACCACGGGACCGACCTTGCGCTGTCGGTGGACGGCGTGCCGGTGAACGCGGTGAGCCACGGCCACGGGCAGGGCTACGCCGACCTTCACTTCATCATCCCGGAGGTGATGGACAAGCTGGAGGTGACCAAGGGCCCCTACGCCGCGGACCAGGCGGACTTCGCGACCGCCGGCTCCATCAACCTGGTGACGCGCCGCTCCTTCGAGCAGAGCCAGGTGAAGCTGGGCTACGGCGAGTTCGCCACCATGCGCGTGCTGGGCATCGCCGCGCCGCGCTTCGAGGGCCCGTGGGAGGGCTTCGCGGCCGCCGAGGTCTACGGCTCCAACGGCCCGTTCCTCCTCCCGGAGAACCACCGCCGCTACAACGCGCTCGCCAGCGCCACGCTGCACACCGGGTCCAGCGCCGACCTCAACCTCCAGGTGCAGTCCTACGGCGCCGGGTGGAACGCCTCCGGGCAGATCCCCCTGCGCGCGGTGAGCGCCGGCGTGCTGGACCGCTTCGGCTCCGTGGACCCCAGCGAGGGCGGCCTCTCTTCCCGCCACTCCGCCATCCTCCGCTACCGCTCCAGTGACGGTGCGGGCGGCCAGCTCAACGCCATGGCCTACGGCGCCCTCGCCAGCCTGAACCTCTTCTCCGACTTCACCTTCTTCGCCGAGGACCCGGTGCACGGCGACGAGATCGAGCAGATGGACCAGCGGAAGACCGGTGGGTTCGACGTGCGCTACCAGCACGGGTTCCGCCTGCTCGGCGAGCGCGCGGTGCTGCTCTCCGCGGGCGCGCGCGGGCGAGGCGACGACGTGGACACCGGCCTGTTCCACGACGAGCGGCGCGAGCGCCTGTCCACCACGGTGGACGCGCACGTGCGCGAGCTCACCGCCGGCGCCTGGGCGGAGGCGGACGTGGAGTGGACGCCCTGGCTGCGGACCATCACCGGGGTGCGCGCGGACACCTTCAGCTTCGACGTGCTCGACCGTCTGGACGCCTCCCGCGCGAACAAGGCCGCCATGCTGGTGAGCCCCAAGGCCTCGGCGGTCTTCTCGCCGGCGAGCTGGCTGGACATCTACGCGAACTTCGGGCGCGGCTTTCACTCCAACGACGCTCGCGGCGTCTCCCGCGCGGTGGACCCGGTGTCCCCGCTGGCGCCGGCCACCGGCTATGAGCTGGGCGCGCGCGGGCAGTGGGGCAACTTCGACGTGGCGGCCTCCGCCTGGGGCCTGGACCTGGAGAGCGAGTCGGTGTGGGTGGGCGACGAGGGCACCACCGAGGCCCGCCCCGCATCCCGCCGCCTGGGCGTGGAGCTGGAGGCCCGCTATCACCTGGGCAAGTACATCCGCGCCGACGTGGACGTGACGTACACGCGGGCGCGCTTCCTCCAGCCCACCGGCGAGCCGGAGGGGACGTTCATCCCGCTGGCGCCCGCGCTCACCTGGGCCGGCGGCCTTCAGTTCCACCACCCCATCGGCGCGTTCGGCAGCGTGCGTGTGGAGGGCATCTCGGATCGCCCGGCCAACGAGAGCGGGTCCATCCGGGCGCAGGGCTTCACGCTGGTGGACCTGGAGGCCGGCTTCGAGACCAAGCGGTTCCGCCTGGCGCTCGACGTCCGGAACCTGCTCAACAGTTCGTGGCGGCAGGCGCAGTTCGCCAACGCCTCGCGGCTCTCCTGGGAGTCCGAGCCGGTGGAGGACCTGCACTTCACACCGGGTTATCCGCGCACCGTGCTGGGCTCCGCCTCCATCTTCTTCTGAAGCCCCGGGCGCGCCGGGGGGTGTATCGTGCTCCGCCCCCCTGCGCACGGAGCTTCGCCCGATGAACCCGAGGATTTTTCGCGAATACGACATCCGCGGCCTGGTGGATAAGGACCTGACCGAGGACGTGGTCGAGTTGCTCGGCCGCGGCCTGGGAACGGTGGTGCGGCGGAAGGGCGGGCGCTCGGTGGCGTTGGGCCGCGACTGCCGCGAGTCCTCCACCCGCTTCCGCGACGCCATGGCCAAGGGCCTCACGTCCACCGGGACCGACGTGGTGGACATCGGCGTGGTGCCGACGCCGCTGACCTACTTCGCCGCCAACACGCTGCCGGTGGACGGCCTGGCGATGATCACCGGCAGCCACAACCCGCCCGAGTACAACGGCTTCAAGATCGGCTTCGGCAAGACCACCTTCCATGGCCCGGAGATCCAGGAGCTGCGCGCGCTGATCGAGCGCGGCGACTTCGAGACCGGCGGCGGTGGCCGGGTCTCCGGGTTCGACATCGTCACCCCCTACGGCCACTTCGTCCGCCAGACGGTGAAGGTGGGACGCCAGGGGATGCGCATCGTCATCGACGCGGGCAACGGGACCGGCGGCGAGGTGGCGGTGCCGCTGTTCAAGGCCATGGGCTTCGACGTGGTGCCGCTGTTCTGCGAGATGGACGCCCGCTTCCCCAACCACCACCCGGACCCCACGGTGGTGAAGAACCTGGAGGACCTGATCGCCGCCGTGCGCCGCGAGAAGGCCGAGGTGGGGATCGCCTACGACGGGGACGCGGACCGGATCGGCGTCATCGACGACCAGGGGAACATCCTCTGGGGTGACCAGCTGATGATCCTCTTCTCGCGGTCGGTGCTGAAGGAGGTGCCGGGCGCGGCCATCGTCGGCGAGGTGAAGTGCTCGTACACCCTCTATGACGACATCAAGGCCAAAGGCGGCCGGCCCATCATGTGGAAGACGGGCCACTCGCTGATCAAGGCGAAGATGAAGGAGGAGCACGCGCAGTTGGCCGGCGAGATGAGCGGCCACATGTTCTTCAAGCACCGCTACTTCGGGTTCGACGACGCGGTGTACTCGTCCGCGCGGCTGCTGGAGATCCTCACCCACGAACCGCGCAAGCTCTCCGAGCTGCTCTCCGACGTGCCGAAGACCTTCTCCACCCCGGAGCTGCGGGTCGACACGTCGGAGGAGAAGAAGTTCCAGATCGTGGAGAAGGCCAAGCAGAACCTCCGCGCCGCCGGGCACCAGCTGATCGACGTGGACGGGGTGCGCGTCACCTTCCCGGACGGGTGGGGGCTGATCCGCGCCTCCAACACCGGGCCGATCCTGGTGGTCCGCTACGAGGCCCGGACGAAGGAGCGGCTGGCGGAGATCCAGAAGCTCATCGAGGGCGCGGTGGAGCGCGCCAAGGCGGAGGTCTGATCGCCCATGGCGGACCCGATTCGAATCGCGGCCATGGCGGGCGCCCTGCGCACCGCGTCCCTCAACCGCAAGCTGCTGGCGCTGGCGGTGCGCGAGGCGGAGAAGCTGGGCGCGGCGGTGGAGGTGGTGGACCTCAAGGCGCTGGCGCTGCCGGTCTACGACCAGGACATCGAGGACGCCGGGCTGCCCGAGTCGGTGGTGCGGCTCAAGGAGTCCATCCACCGGGCGCAGGGGGTGATCATCTCCACCCCCGAGTACAACGCGTCCGTCCCGGGCGGGCTGAAGAACGCCATCGACTGGGTGTCCCGCCCGACCGGCATCCCCAACCCCTGGCGGGACAAGGTGGTGCTGGTGGTGGGCGCCAGCGGAGGCCCCGGCGGCACCCGCGGCGCGCAGCCGCACCTGCGGCAGTCGCTGGCCGCGATGGGGGCCTGGGCGGTGCCCGGCACCCTCTTCCTCGCGACCGCGGACCACGCCTTCGACGAGCGCGGGGAGCTCAAGGACGATCGGTCGCGCGCGCAGCTGGCGAAGCTGGTGCCGGTGTTCGTGCAGTGGGCCCGGCAGGGCGTCCCGAAGGTCTGAGGTCACTGCATGCACACGCTGGGCATCGACCTGGGAGGGACGTACGCGCGCGCCGGCGTGGTGGACGCCGAGGGACGCATCGTCTCCGCCGCCAAGACCGCGCTGACCCAGCGCACGCCGGAGGCGGTGGTGGCCGCCATCCAGGGCGCGGCCATGGACGCGCTGGGGTTGGCGAAGGAGTCCGCCTCGGAGGTGGCGTCCTGCGGCATCGGCGTGGCGGGGCAGCTCCGGCCCGGCGGGTTCGTCAGCGTGGCGCCGAACCTGGGCTGGCGCGACGTGCCGTTCGGGCAACTCCTGGCCTCCGCGCTGGGGCGGAACGTCCGGGTGGTGAACGACCTCGCCGCGGCGGCCTGGGGCGAGTTCTCCTCCGGCGCCGGGCGAGGGGTGAACGACATCTTCGTGGTGTTCGTCGGCTCCGGCGTGGGCAGCTCCATCATCAGCGGCGGGCGGCAGCTGATCGGCTCCACCGGCGTGGCGGGGGAGTTCGGTCATACCAAGGTGGTGCCGGGCCCGAACGGGCGGCACTGCGGCTGCGGGGAGCTGGGGTGCCTGGAGGCGTACGCCGGCGGGCACAACCTGCATCGCCAGATGCGCGAGGCGGTGGAGCGGCTGGGGGCCGGCACGCGGCTGCACGCCCTGGCGGCGGGAGACCTGAGCAGGCTCACCTCCGCGTCGCTGGAGGAGGCGGCGCTGGCCGGCGACCCGGCGGCGAAGGAGATCTACGACGCGGCGGCGCTGTACCTGGGCGTGGCCATCGCCAACCAGGTGACGGTGCTCAACCCGGCGCGGCTCATCCTCGGCGGAGGGGTCATCAACCACTGCCCCGGGCTGCGCCAGCGGGTGGAGGAGCACGTGCTGGCGTTCGCCAACGCGAACGCGCGGGCCGCGGTGCAGGTGAAGAGCGCCGCGCTGGGGGATGACAGCGGGCTCATCGGCGCGGCGCTGCTGGCGAGGTCGGCGGCTTAGAGCACCGGTTCGGTGCTCTAAGGCCAGTAGAGCTGGACGTAGGAGTCCTCGCCCCAGTCGGCGGCCACCTGCTGTCCGTAATACTCCTCGCCCAGGATGGGAATGCCCTCCTTGGCGTCGTGCCAGAAGAGGACGCCGCAGATCGGCTGCTTGTTGCCGTTCAACGTCTGGATGTAGTCGAACAAGACCATCATTCGCGCGACGCCGACCCTCGGATGTTCGTCCTGGGTTGGTTCGTCCAGGACCTCTCCCATGGCGCCGGTCGTGATGGGGACGACGTGTGCGTGACCGTAGAGGAGCGGTCGGTCGTAGACGTGCGGTCCGAGCCCGGGCCCGAACGGGGCGGTGCGCGCGTCTTGCCAGGACATCCGGGCGACGATGGGGCCGTCGCCAAATGGGCACGGCTCCCGCTGTCCCTCGTCCAACATCATCATCTCGCCCTTGGCACCGCCCGGCTTGGGCGCGGGGGTGATTGGCTGGCCCGTGCACACCTGGTCGCGGTTGAAGGAGACGAATTCGACGAAGAACCGCGGCGGAAGCTCCGTCATCCCACGGGGCGCCAGCACTTCTCGATCTGGATTGGCTGAGCACAGCTCGCCCCTGGCGCCCTTGGGCACGTGGGCCTGACAGGCGGCGATCGCGGCCACGTGCGCCAGGGCGAGCGCCTTCCAACAGGTATTCGGCCTCGATGATTGGTCTGCTCCTACTGCGGAGGAGTCGGGTGGGGTCATGGCGGTCCGGTCGGTCAACGATGGGTGATGCGAGCACCAGGAGAGGAGCGAGATGATGATGAGGGCAATGCCGCCGGCCACCGTCAGAGTGCGCCGCATGGTCTTCAGCTCCCGGAGCGCAGTGGCTGGGGAGGCGGTGCTGGGAAGACCCTTGATCCGGCCGAGCTCTTTCTCGACCAGGGAGCGGCCCTCGTACTGGCCGGCGTGGTGGCGCAGGGCCTCCGCGACCTCGTGGCCGCTTTGGTAGCGGTCTGAAGGCTCCCGCATCAGGAGCTTCTGGCAGATGGCCCGAAGCTCCTTCGAGACTCCGGGCGTGGCGGTCGCGACGTATTCGGGCGTCACCCGGACGATGCGCTTGAGGGTGGCGATGTCCGCCGCCCATCCGAAGGGCGCCTCGCCCGTCAGCATCTCCACCAGGATGGTGCCCAGCGAGAAG
>DATBSS010000125.1:0-4537 GCA_036559665.1 Myxococcaceae bacterium | reverse complement strand
AAGGACGGGTGACTTGCGGCCGGGGGCGGCGCGGTCAGCTCAGCTTCTCGTTGGCCTCGATCATCCGCACCGCCTGGTCGATGCGCCGCTGCCGGGTCTCCGGCTGCTTGGCCTCCTCGATCCAGTTCACGTACTCCTTGCGGTGGGAGAAGGCGTAGTTGGCGAAGGTGCGGCGCGCCTTGGGCGACTTCTCCAGCGCGTCCGAGAAGTCCTTGGGCACCACCACCTCGCGCGGCGCGGTGTCCAGGCGGATGGCCACCTTCACCGGGTCGCCGTGGTGGAAGCCGCCCTGCTCCATGGTCGCCTTCTGCACGCCCAGCGAGCGCGTGCCGTCGCCCATGGGCATCAGCGAGCTCTGGATGGGCACGCCGCCCACGCGCCCCTTCACGTGGACGATGCCCTGGCCGGGGAAGCGCTCGGACAGCTCGCGGGTGAGCGGGACGTAGGTGCCGGCCGGCTGGTTGGGCGTGAGCACGCCATCGAAGGAGATCACCTCGCCGGACTCGTCCTCCTCGGGCTCGGGCTCGGGCTCGGGCTCGGGCTCGGGCTCCTCCTCGGCCTGAGGCTCCCCTTCGTCCTTCTGCGCCGGCCTGGCGGACCTGGGCGAAGCCGCGTCGGAGTCGAGCGGCATGTTGGCCACGATCGACCGCGCCGCGTCGCTCGGGTCGGGCGGTTCGAGGAAGATCTGCGCCACGGGCTCCGGGATGCGGGCCGGCGGGCGCGGCGACTTCCCGGCCCTGGCACCCTTCGCGGCCGCCGCCGCGGCGGGTCGCGGCGGCGTCTTCTTCGCCGGCTTCTTCGCGGCCGGCTTCTTCGCGGCCGGCTTGGCTTTGGCTGCTGCGGCCCTGGGCTTTCCCTTCCTGGTCGCCATGAGTCGTCACACTGGCGCAGCCCCGCGGCAAGTCAAGGATGCGGTGAAGCCCTGGCGTAGACCACCTGGGTGAGCCGGGAGCGGGGCTCCGGGGTGAGCCCCAGCCCCTTCAGGATGTCCGGGTACCGCGAGGCCTTCACCACCACCACCCGGCGCGCCACCCGCCGCCCCAGCGCCAGCAGCTCCGGGGTGAGCGGGGCGTGGCTGGCATGGCGCCGGAGCATCTGGAACGGCGGCTGCGCCCCCTGGCTGCGCCCGAACATGGGGTCGAAGAGCACCACGTCCACGGCGCGCGGCGGCAGGGAGGCCAGGACCTCCGCGCTGTCCGCACAGCGGGTCTCGATCCGCCCGGATCCGGGGTCCGGCCGGCGTGACTCCAGCCCCGCCGCCACCAGCGCGTGCAACGCTGCGCTCCGCTCCACGCCAAGGACACGCCCGGAGGGGCCCACGGCCCGGGCCGCGACCATGGCGTCCTGGCCTAGGCCCAACGTGGCGTCCAGGACGATGTCCCCAGGCTGGAAATCCGCCGCCCGGACCAGCGGATCCGTCCGATCCCCGCGCGCCAACCGCCCCAGCCGGAGCGCCGCCAGCCCCTCGTGGAAAGCGGTGCGGCCCTCCGAATCCCACAGCTCGACCCCGTGGTTCCCGAAGACGATCACCGCCCGCGCCTGATCCAGCAGCGGCTGCAGCGGCGCCTTCCATCCGCGTTCGGCGAATGGGACGTTCCACCGCAATGCAGCATTCCGCGCCTGATGTAGGACATTTCCGCAGGGAGTTCCACAGGTTGTGACCAAAAGGGGGATCATCTCAGAAGCCGAGAGTGGACTGATCTGGTTCCATAGAATGCAAACGCGAGTAACATCAAGAAGATAGAAGCAACTTTCAAAGGGGTTTTTTGATAATCGAGAGGTAGGTTGCTGGAGCACTCCACTTTCCGTGGGCTGAAATTTTCCGAGGGCAGTCTATGCGACGCGCGTCATTGGGTGTGGTGGTTGCGGTGGGAGTGTCGGCCTTGGTGGGATGTGGTCCGGCCGTGGACGAGGGGACCGATGATGTGGGCCAGATCCAGGACGAGGCCCGCGCCGCCCCCCCCACGGGAAAGAACCTCGGGCTCCTGAGCTCGAAGAACCAGTGCCAGGCCAAGACGATCGAGTACCACGGCGGCCCGGTGATGACCGGCACTCCGGACGTGTACGTGATCTGGTACGGCAACTGGTCCAACGCCGCCGCCTCGCAGTCCATCCTCAGCGACTTCCTCACCGAGGTCGGAGGATCGCCCTACTTCCAGCTCAACGCCCGGTACACCAACGGCTCCGGCCAGGGGCCGAGCGGCTCAATGCTCTTCGGCGGGTCGGTCACCGACGCGTACTCCCACGGGACCGCGCTCTCCGACGCGGACCTGGCGGACGTGGTGGCGCGCCAGATCAACACCAACGGGCTCCCGCAGGACCCGGGCGGCATCTACGTCGTCATCGCCTCGCCGGACGTGACCGCCACCTCGGGCTTCTGCAGCCGGTACTGCGGTCAGCACGGCAGCGGTGAGGCGCTGGGCAGCCCGTTCCGGTTCATCTTCGTGGGCAACGCCAGCCGCTGCATGTCCACCTGCGCGTACCAGCGGACGGTCAGCCCGAACGGCAACCCCGCCGCGGACGCCATGGTCAACATCCTGGCCAACGAGCTGTCCACCACCGTGACCGACCCCACCCTGGGCGCCTGGCACGACCGGAGCGGCCTCGAGAACGCGGACAAGTGCGCCTGGAACTTCGGCACCACCTACTCCACCTCCAACGGCGCCAAGGCCAACATCCGCCTCGGCGGGCGGGATTACCTCATCCAGCAGAACTTCTGGCCCACCAGCCGAGGGGGCGTCTGCGTGATGAGCTCGTCCCAGGCGGCGGCGGCCGTCGCGGCCGGGCTGGACCGGCACGGCCCGTAAGCGGCCAGGCAAGAGGGCTGTTCCCGGCTTCGCGGCGTGGGAGTAGAATTCCAAGCTGGACGAATGCCCGGCCCCCTCGAACCGGTTCCCCTTCCACCTGAGCATGTCGAACGAGATCCGGTACGGATCGGGCGATATGAGGTGCTCGCGCCCCTGTCGGTCGGCGGGATGGCGGAGCTGTTCCTGGGCTACACGGCCGGCCCGGCCGGGTTCCGCAAGTTCGTCGCGATCAAGAAGATCCTCCCGGACGCCAGGCGCGACGAGGACGCGGTGCGGCTGTTCATCGACGAGGCGCGGCTCACGGCGGGGATGTCGCACTCCAACATCGCGCAGGTGTACGACCTGGGCGAGGAGCGGGGCGAGCTGTTCATCGCCATGGAGTTCATCCCCGGCCTGGACCTCTCCCGCATCGCCCGGAGTTGCAAGCGGCGCGGGCTGCGGCTGCCGCTGGGCCTGGTGGCGCTGGTGGTCCGCGAGTCCTGCCTGGCCCTCCACTACGCGCACCACTACCAGGACCCGTCCGGGCGGCAGGGCGGCATCATCCACAGGGACATCTCCCCCAAGAACGTGATGCTCACGTATTCGGGGAACGTGAAGGTGATCGACTTCGGGATCGCGCTGGCCAAGAACCAGCTGGCGCAGGGGCCCGAGGTGGTGCGCGGGACGTCCGCGTACATGGCCCCGGAGCAGATCCAGGGCCGCCCGCTGGACGGGCGCGCGGACCTCTTCTCCGCCGGGATCGTCCTCCACGAGCTGCTGGTGGGGCAGAAGCTGTTCCGGGGCGAGACGAACGTGGACATCCTCCGGGCGGTGCTGGAGTCGCCCATCGCCCCGCCGGACGCGATCAACCCCCGCGTGCCCGCCGAGCTGTCCGCGGTGGCCATGCGCGCGCTGGATCGGAACCCGGACAAGCGCTTCTCCAGCGGCAAGGAGATGGCCAGGGCCATCGAGGCGGCGGCGGGCGCGCTGATCTTCGACGACGAGCGGGCCGGCGCCTTCATGGCGGAGATGTTCTCCGAACGCCTCACCCACATCCGGGCGCTGCTGGACCTGGCGGCCCCCGAGGGCGACGAGACGCTCCTCCGCTCCGCCGCCGCCGAGCTGCGCGCGGACGCGATGCGGCTGTCCGGCCCCACCGCGGAGGCCCCCGACCTGGACCGCCGCTCCGGCGGGCACCTGATCGACGTGGTGGAGCCCACCACCCAGGACCGGGACGACGGGCGGCGGCCGCGGCGCATCCTGGCGGTGGACGACGACCAGGTGATGACCACCTACCTCCGGATGGCGCTGAACCCATACGGCTACGAGGTGGTGGGCTGCCACTCCGCCAACCGGGTGATGGAGGCCATCCACCTGGAGCAGCCGGACCTCATCCTGCTCGACGTGCGGATGCCGGAGAAGGACGGGTACCAGGTCTGCCACGAGATCCGCGAGCAGAAGAAGGACCGCTACATCCCCATCGTCTTCCTCTCCGGGGCGTGCTCGCTGGACGAACGCGTGAAGGGCCTCACCGTCGGCGCGGACGACTTCGTGAAGAAGCCGTTCGAGGCGCCGGAGCTGGCGGCGCGGATCAAGGCGCACATCAAGCGGGTGGCCACGCTCCGGGCGGCGAACGCGGCGTAGGTCGTTTCCGGGTCTAGCCCCCGAGCCCAGGGGGCGCTGATGCGGCGGCCTTCGGCCGCTTCCTCCGGGCTCAGCTTGCCTTCTTGGCGAGGCGGTCCGCGGTGACC
>DATBSS010000124.1:0-14127 GCA_036559665.1 Myxococcaceae bacterium | reverse complement strand
TGGTGCTCGAGTACTTCCGGCTCGTGAAGCGCTCGCTCAAGCTGGACGCGAACAAGAACAACGTCATCCTGGTCATCGATATCGGAGCGTCGACCAGCAACCTCTCCATCGTCCAGACGAACCGCGACGAGACGGTGACCTCCGCCGAACAGGGCATGCGCCGGACGGGCCGGCTTCGCGCCATCGAGGGCCTGTGCGGCGACGCAGCGGGTCGGTGGGTCGATGAGCACCTGGCGAAGGAGCTCGGCATGGATGTCGATGCCGGCGACCTGGGCGATCCTCCGGATTTCTCCGAGATCGAGCAGGCGAAGATCCAGGTCAGCCTCACCGGGCGCCCGCACGAGGTCTCCGGAGGATTACCGGAGCCGCGCGCCCTCACGCTGGAGCACATCGAACGCGCGGCCAAGGAGGTGGCCACCCGGCTCGAGCCACAGATGAAGGAGATGTCCAAGCGCCTCTGGAACCAGCTCACGGGGACCAGCGCCGCCAAGGAGTTCTCCGCCGCCCGCCTGAAGGAGGCCGGCGTCTCCGGGCCCGCCGACGCGGTGAAGCTGATCGACGTGGTCCTCCTCGCCGGCGGAACGAGCCGTTTGCGCGGGTTCCGCGAGGCCGTGCGGCGCCTCATCCCCTCTCCGACCACCCAACTCCTCGAGGTCGGCGACGCCTTTCCTGCGGCTGCGGCGCTGGGCGCGCTGGCCCACGTGCTCAAGGACAAGTACCAGCCATCGCGCCTTCGCACAGGTGGTCAGACCGAGGCGTCGGCGGTGGAGCCGAAGCTCGTCGGCGGGCTCGATGTGGACATCGTCCTGGCATGGAAGCCGGCAGGCGAGGAGCAGTACGAGGCCGATCTCCCGGTGCTCGAGCGTGGCGACCCCATTGTCTACTCCGGCGGCCATCGCCCCAACGTGGCAAGCATCGACTGCGACGCGGACGCCGGGATCAGGGCCCGACTGATCCCGAAAACCCACTCCAAGTCGCTCCGGAAGGATCTCGCTCCCAAGCCACTCCGCGCCCTCGTGAGCCGGCCAAAGATCGGGATCGTCGTCAGCCCGACACAGGTCGTGAGCCTGGCCGCTCCGGATCTCGAGGGTGCGCTCGCCGTCCGCCTGGGCCTGGACCGCTTCATCGACGACCCCGAGCCGGACAGCGACACGCCGGCACCGCCGATCCCCGTGGGCGCGCTCGCCTTCGACGCGGCGGACGATCTCGTGATGGACTTCGGGATGTCCAAGACCGTCATCGTCTCGGCTGCGTCAGGCATCGTGGACTCCGCGGAGCTCGAGCGCCAGCTGGCGGTGTCACGCCCCCGGATCGTCCGGCCCCTCGCGCCGCGGCTCAAGCTCGTTCCGCCCGCGACGCCCACACCAGCGCCCGTGACGCCAGCGGCGGCCGCAGCGCCTGCCGCAGCCGCGGCAAAGATCCCCCCGGAGGCGCTCTCTCGGGTGGAGAAATCGAACCCGGCCGCCTTCTGCGAAGCGCTCCAGGCCTTCATCACCCAGGCGGATGGCGCCGGCGTGGACGTGCCACGGCGAGACCTGATGATGGCGCTCCTCGGGCTGAGTGTGCGTTCGATGGTGCTGCTTTCCGGCCCGCCGGGCTGTGGGAAGTCGATGCTGGCCCGGATGATTGCGCACCTCTTGAACCGGCAGGTCGGGACCACCTTCCACGAAGTCGTGGTCCAAGCCCACTGGCAGGACGATGAGGCACTCTTCGGCCCAGGGGGAGCACTGAGCCCGCTGATGAACCTGGACCCACCCGGCGCTTCGCACCTCGTGCTTTTCGACGAGGTGAACCTCGCGCGCCCGGAGTATTACCTGACCCGGTTTCTCCACGCGACAGACGAGCACGCACAAGACACGAATGGTTTCCGGCTCGCGCACAGCCTGGCCATCGGCACTCTGAACATCGACGACACCTCGCGCCCTCCCTCTCCGAAATTCCTCGATCGCTGCTTCCTGGTCGAAGTGGATCAGGTGTCGATCGACGACGTCGTTCGCGTCGCGCCAGTTGGCGCACTGGGCAAGCTCTCGAAGCTACCGGGCCTGCCCATGCTCCCTGAGGCTACGCCAAAGGTCGACCCAAGCTTCGCGCTGCTGATGAAGACACTCGAGACGGTGGTTCGGAAAGAGGGGCTCCGCGAGGATCTCCTCCCCTCCCGGCGCGTGCGCGCCGACATCGCTCGCGTGCTTCAACTTCACGAGTCCCTGGGGGAGGCCGGGGAGCAGATGCTCCCCCGGAGCGAGGTGCTGGATCGACTCATCGCCAACCGCATCCTGGTGAAGCTCTCCGGGCCTGAAGAGCAGGTGTTGCCTGTGCTCAATGCCCTGGACGAGCTCTCTGGCAAGGGCGACTTCGAGAAGTTGGTCCGCTTCCATGGACGTCTCAAGCTGGCCCGGAAGCAGATCTCCATGGGCTTCATCTCGCCATGGCAGTGAGTGGCCATGTGGAGACGCGGATCCTCCGGGTCCGCACCACCGACGAGGCGGGAGTTCAAAACGAAGTCGACTTCGACGAGACGCGCCTCTACCTCGTGACGGACGAGCACCCCGAGCTCCAGTTCCTCGTGGAAGGCCTGCCGCTCATGGGTCGCAGTGGCGAACAGCGGTTCGGGGAGATCGAGCAGGTCCTCGGGCACAACCCTTCGGGCCAGAGTTGGTTCAACTGGACTCTCGGGGAGGTTCTTTCCAAGGAGCGGCGGATGGGGGCCTTCGCGTATCCGCTGGTCGCGCCCAAGGGGCAGGCGCTCCGCTGTTACGTGGTCCCCACCCGGTTGCTGGACGGCGACGACTACCTGGAGATGGTGCGAGAGGTCGAACAGGAATCCGGTAAGCCCGTGCTCTGGGATGCGCGCCGGACGGCGCCTCGCACCTGGGTCGAACGCCAGCGCCTGGGACTCCGACCCCAGGTCGACAGCCTGGTGCAACTCCTCACCACGGAGGTCGCTGCTGCGAGCTCGCTCGCGCGCGCTCCGCTGGAGCCGATCGTCGGTCCCGGCCGGCGGATGGTGCCGCCCCCGGAGCAAGCGCTGGTGGCTCGGTGGGCCAGCAGGCGAATGCATCACATTGCGGTCGCGCTGGAACATGTCCAGTACGCCGCCCGGCGAGAGGAGACGCTGCGTAACGAGCCGATGCCCAAGGAGCGGAGGAAGTCCCTGGATGAGGAACGCCGACACCTGGATGGATTGCGCGACCAGTTGCGGCGCGCCCGGCGCCGGGTTGCAGCATTTGTCCGGCCAGATCATCTGGGAGCGCCGTTCTCCTTTGGACCGCTCGCCCAACGCGATCACCGCCTCCGGCGGCTTCTGGCGGCGTTCGACCCGTCCTACCGGGAGATCCCCGTGAGCACCCGGAGGCATTCCTGGTCGCGCCTGCCGCAAACCACGTTCAACGACCTGTTCGAACGCTGGGGAGCAGTCTGGATTGTGCAGCAACTCCGGGCGCTGGGCTTCGCCGGTGGCCCGCCCGAGACGTCCGGCGTCGATCGCCTGTGGTCGGCGCGATGGCGGATGGCGCGCGGGGACGTCCAGATCACGCTCGACTATGAGGCGCACCCGCAGCTGCTCACCTTCGACGGATTACCGCTCGTCTCCGAGCGGCGTGAGTCGGCGATCGAGTGGGCCGCGCGCCAATACATGCTCAACCCGGACCGGCCGATCTTCGGCACGGAGCAAGCCGCATCGCCGGACTACCTCCTCCGCTTCGAGGGGCCACGCGGGCGCACGCTCGCGGTCGGTGACGCCACGCTCGCGGACCCGAAGTGGCACGACCCCAACGATGAGCACAACAAGGTCAACAAGGTCGCTGGGTATCGCCGAACACTGTTCTGGTGGACGGGCGCGGAGGTCATTCCCTGCGATCCCCTCGGCGCGTTCGCGCTCTACCCGGGGCCGCCCGACCAGTGGACCGCGCTGGAGAGCGTTCCCAGGGGCCGGGATGTGTGGCTGATCGCCCCGCGCCCCCGCGGTGACGACGTCCCCGCCGCGGCGCGGTTCCGCCAGTTTATCGAACGGATGCTGGAGCGCGTGCAGGCTTAGGTGGGTCCTTCGCTGCCTGATCGGCCACGTGCCCAAGGGATGCGCGGACGAGGCGGATGACGATCAGAGGATGTCCGCCCACCGCGGGGACGCGGCGAAGGCGGCGTGGATCAACCCCACGTGCGAGTACGCCTGCGGGAAGTTGCCCCACATCCGGAGGTCCGCCGTCCCGTAGTCCTCGGAGATCAGCCCCAGCGGCGAGAGCGCGGCGTGGACGTGCTTCATCACCGCCCTCGCCTCCTCCTGGCGGCCGGTGGCGGCCAGCGCCTCCACCAGCCAGAAGGTGCAGATGGTGAACGCCACCTTGGGTGTGCCGAACCCGTCGTCCAGCCGGTAGCGGAACAGCCAGCCGTCCCTGGTCAGGTTCTTCCAGACCGCGTCCACCGTCGCGCGGAGCCGCGGGTCGTCGCCCGGGAACAGGTGCAGGGTGGCCATCTGGAGGAGCGAGGCATCCAGGTCCTTCCCGCCGTAGGCCGCCACGAAGCTGCCCAGGTCCGCGTTCCAGGCGCGGTCGACGATCTGAGAACGGATGCGCTCCGCCGCCTCCTTGAGCTCGCGCTCGCGCGGCGGGTCGTGCCGGGCCATCACGGTGGCCACGCGGTCCACCGCCGCCCAGCACATCAGGCTGGAGAAGGTCTGCGGCGTCCACTCCGTCCGGTACTCCCAGATGCCGGCGTCCGGGGTACCCACCACGGTGATCGCCTTCCGCGCCAGCCGGTCCAGCAACCCCAGCGCCTCCTTGGAGCGCTCCGCGCTGAAGCGGTCGTCCAGGAACACCGGGGTCAGGGCCAGCACCGTCTCCCCGAAGATGTCGTGCTGGGCGTGCTTGGCGGCGCCGTTGCCGATGCGGACCGGCCCCTCGCCGCCGAACCCCGGCCACTGCTCCAGGATGTGCTCCTCCAGGTCCGACGACCCGTCGATCCGGTACAGCGGCGCCAGGTCCAGGTTGGGCGTCCCGGACGCGATGTTGAGCAGGTACTGGGTGAAGTGCTCCCGCTCCTCGAACTGGCCCAGGAGCCGGAACGCCGCCAGCGCGTAGTAGGCGTCCCGCAGCCAGCAGTAGCGGTAGTCCCAGCACCGGCCGCTGCCCGGCGCCTCCGGGATGGAGGTGGTGGTGGAGGCGATGATGGCGCCGGTGTCCTCGAAGCAATGGAGCTTGAGGGCCAGCGCGGAGCGGATGACCTCGCGCTGGTAGAGCGGCGGGATGTTGCAGTGCTTCACCCACCGCTGCCAGTAGCGGACGGTCTCGCCCAGGAACCGGTCGCACAGCGGCGCCAGCGGCTCCTCGATGGGCGCCCCCCAGGCGAGCACCAGGTGCTTGCGCCCGGTGAGCGCGAACGGCTGCCCGCCCAGGTAGCTGGCGGGGATGTCGGTGGTGAGCCGGAGCGGACTGGCGAAACCCTCGTAGGCGAGGTGGTTCGACCCCTGGAGCACCTGCGGCGCGGCCTTCGACCACCCCAGCTTCGGCTCGCACCGGACGCGGAGGCGGGGTGTCCCCGAGAGGGGTTCGACGATCCGGTAGAGCTGCGTGGGCCGGAACGTCCGGTCGTGGAGGAAGAAGCGGGGGGCGAAGTCCAGCACCCGGAAGGACCCGCTCTCGTCCTGGAAGGTGGTCTCCAGGACGTTGGTGTTCTCCAGGTAGCGCTGCGTCCCGGCGGCCCCGCTGGCCGGGGCGACCGTGAAGTGGCCGCCGCGCTCGTGGTCCAGGAGGGTGGAGAAGGCCGGCTCCGAGTCGAAGCGCGGGAGACAGCACCAGACGACCGAGCCCGTCCGTTCCACCAGTGCGGAGAACTGGCAGTTGCCGATCAGCGCGAGATCTTCGAGTCGCATCGCGCCGGCTTGCATACCCGACCGGGCCCGGGACCTCCAGTGCCGGCAAGCGGGGTCCATGGCCCGACGAGCGGTGAAGACTTCCGGGGCGCTCCCGTTGGGATAGCCTGACCTCCGTGACGACGCAGCGGTTCGTCCAGCTCCCTACGGACACGGAGCGGTCGGCGACACTGGATTTCGAAGCATCGATCGTGGCCCGCTCCCTGATCCTTCCCGGGGGGCGAGCCGAGCTCCTCGGGGCGCTCGTCGCGATGCTGCATCGATACACGGAGCAGACCACCATCTCCATCGATGTCCTGGAGGGGCGGCGGCGGCGGGCGCTCGACGTGGAGCTCGAGGAGGGCGCGCCCATCTCGTCGGTGATCGAGAAGACGAGCGCGGCGCTGGCCGATGCCGCCGAGGGACCCCGCTCGAACGTGGCGATCGCGTTCTCCACCGACGTCATCGTCGGCGACGGCTACGACGTGCAGTTCGTGTTCGTCCCGCAACGGCTGATGGTCGCCTACAACGCCATGCTGCTCCAGGAGCCCAGCATCCACCGGCTCATCGACTGCTACGCCACCCTGCTCGACGCGGCGGTGAGCAAGCCGGGCATGGCCATGGAGCGGCTGCCGCTGCTCAGCAGCGGGGAGCTCCGCGCGCTCACGGAGGACCAGGACAGCGGCACGACGTCCTATCCGCTGGAGCCGGTGCATCGCCTGTTCGAGGCGGTGGCGAAGCGGCAGCCGGAGGTGGTCGCGGCCTCGTTCCATGATCAGCGGCTCACCTACGCGGAGCTCGACGCGCGGAGCAACCGGCTGGCCCACTACCTCGTCGCGGCCGGCGTGGGCGCGGAGGTCCCCGTGGCCGTCTGCCTCCGGCCCTCGCTGCACGTGCTGGTCGCGATGCTGGCGATCTGGAAGGCGCGCGGGCTCTACCTCCCGCTCGATCCGACGCACCCGGAGACCTTGATCGGGCGGATGCTGGACGAGGCGAAGCCGCGGATGGTGCTGACGATCGCCGAGTTGACCGGGCTCACCGAGCGCTTCCCGCAGCTCCGCCTGGACACCGAGGCCGCGGTCTTCGCGGAGCTGCCCGCCGGCGCACCCGCGACCGAACCCAGCCTCGACGACCCCGCGTACCTCTTCTACACCTCCGGCACGACGGGCAAGTCCAAGGGCGTGGTGGCGACCCAGGGCAACCTCGCCCACTACATCCACTCGGCGGCGCAGGCGTACGGCTTCAAGCCCGGCGACGTCTTCGCCTCCATCGCGCGGTACACCTTCAGCATCAGCCTGTTCGAGCTGGTCTCCCCGCTGTGCTGTGGCGGCAGCCTCCGGATCCTGGCTCGGGACGACGTCCTCACCCCCGGACGCCTCTACCGGGCGCTCCTGGACGTGACCGTCCTCCACGCCGGGCCCAGCCTGCTGGGCAGTCTCTTCCGCTACCTCCGCTCCCCCTCCGAGCCCGGGACCCTGCCGCACATGCGCCACGCCTCCTCGGGCGGCGACATGGTGTCCCCGTCGATCATGCAGGAGATGAAGCAGGTGTTCCCCAACGCGGAGCTCTTCGTCATCTACGGGTGCACGGAGATCAGCTGCATGGGGACCACCTTCCCCATCTACCGGAACGTGGCGGTCACCCGCACCTTCGTGGGGCGGCCGTTCCCGGACGTCGCGGTGCGCGTGCTGGACCCGGACCGGAACCTGGTGCCGTTCGGGGCGGTGGGGGAGATCTGCTTCGCCGGGAAGGGCATCGCCCGCGGCTACCTCGACCGGCCCGAGCTGACCGCGGAGAAGTTCGTCCAGATGGAGGGCCAGCGCTTCTACACGACCGGCGACATGGGCCGCCTGCACCCGGAAGGAAATCTCGAGATCCTCGGGCGGAGGGACTTCCAGATCCAGCTCCGGGGCATCCGGATCGAGCTGGCCGGCATCGAGAAGACGGTGCAGGAGCTGAAGCTGGCCGCGCAGTGCGCCGTCGTCGCCCGGACCGGAGAGGACGGCGAGCTGCGGCTGGTGGCCTTCGCGGTGAAGCCCGCCCCCGGCGGCCCCAGCGCCTTCCGCCGCGCGCTGGCGAAGGAGCTCCCGGATTACATGGTCCCGCATCACCTCGTGGAGTTGGAGGCGATGCCGCTCACCGTCAACGGCAAGCTGGACCGGAACCGCCTCAAGGAGCTGCCGTGGGAGCCGGGGCGCGGCTCGGGCGAATGGAACCTGGGCAACGACCGCGAACGGAAGATCGCCGAGGTGTTCGCGCATGTCCTGGGGGTCGGGGAGGTGGGGGCGGAGGACAGCTTCTTCGACCTGGGCGGCGACTCGCTGCTGGGGGTGATCACGCTGGACGAGATCGAGAAGGCCGTGGGGGTCCGCATCCCGCCGCACGTCCTCTTCGAGAGCGGCACGGCGCGGGCGCTGGCGGCCCACACACCGGGTGGCGGCGGCGGGTCGAAGCCGATCCTCCTCAACTCGCCGGCCCCGGGCACGCCGCTGTTCATGCTGTCCGGGGTCCACATCTACCGGGAGCTGGCCCGGTGCCTGAACGGGCGGTGCGCGGCGTACGGCGTGTTCGCGCCCCGCGAGATGGAGGCATTTGATCCGGCGAAGGGCGTGCACACGGTCGAAGACCTGGCGCGTGACTACGTCCGGCTCATCCAGAGCGAGCAGCCCCGCGGTCCCTACCGGTTGCTCGGGTACTCCTTCGCCGGGGTGGCGGCCTACGAGGCGGCCCTGCAGCTCCGCGCGGCGGGCGAGGAGGTCTGCTACCTGGCGCTGGTGGACGCCCTCATCCCGGAGTGGACCCTGGGATTGAGGTTCCGGATGGCACAGATGGGCCGCCTCTGGTCCGCGCCGTCGCGCGACGTCGCCTCCTTCCTCTGGCGGCGCGTCCGGCACGGGCGCCCGCCCCCCGGCCATGGGGTGATCCGGTTCGCCGGCGACCAGAAGCTGGGACCGCTGGAGCAGCAGCGGGACGACGTCAACCGCGAGGCCGCCGGCCGGTACCTGCCGCGGATGCGCCGCTCGGAGGGACCGGTGACGGTGATCGTGGCGGGGGACCGGCTCCGCGGGGATCCGCTCAAGAGCCGGAGCTGCGGCTGGGACATGTTCGTCTCGAAGCTGGACATCCACGAGGTGGACTCGGACCACTTCAAGATGCTGACCGACGAGCCCTACGTCTCGCAGATGGCCGACATCCTGGAGAAGGGGATGCAGCAGGCGGTGTAGCGCGGGCGGCTACTCCCGCCAGCCCAGGGCCTCGGAGAGCGCGGCCCGGAGGCGCTCCGCCATGGCCTGGTGGGTGGGGATGCTCGGGTGCCAGGCGCAGCCGATCCCGTGCTCCGGCGCGGCCCGGTCGAGGGTGAGGGTCCCCACGCGGGTGACGCCCGCTTCCGCCAGGCGCTTCATGACCTGGTCCATCGCTTCTCGAGAGCGGGTCCCTGCGCGTTCGCCCTTCGGCCAGTCGTCGGTCACGCCGGGGGGAACGCAGAGGATGTAGGCCCGCGGATAGCGCTGGCGGACCTGTTGCACGAGCTCGAAATACCCTTGCTGGTAGGCGCCGGCGTCGAGGCCGGGCTGGCCGAAATCATTCCCCCCGGCCTCGATGACGACGGCGTCCGGCGTCCACCGGGAGAAATCCCACCGGCTCTTCGGGTCTTCCGGGAGCGTCCGCTCGTAGAGCTGCGGGAGGGTGTCGATGGAATCCATCGCGTAGTTCCGGATGACGCCGCGCCCGCTCCAGGCCACGAAGTGGACCTCGGCGCGAAGCTGGCGCCCGGCGATCGTCGCGTAGCTCCGGTAGCCGTCCTCCGTCGCGGCGCTGAACGGGCAGTTGGGCCCGCCCCCCAGGTTGCCGAACCCCGCAGTGAGCGAATCACCCAGGATCTCGATGCGGCGGGTGGGGGCCGGCGGGGGCTCCAGGAGCCGCCCTCCCCAGGGAAGCTCCAGCCCCAGCAGTTGACCCCGCCCGACCTCGGGCTCGGTCCTCTTGAAGAGCTCCACCACGTGCGCTCCGGGACCCAGCTCCACGGTGTGCCACCCGTCCGGCTCCCGCGCGGTGATGGAGCCGGCCGGCGCGCCGTCGATCACCACCTCGTAGCGGTCGAGCTCGCGCTTGCCGTCCGTCCTCGGGTAGGGAACGTCGCCGAGGTGGAGGCGAAGCGAGGGCGAGTCGACGCGCGCGGCCACCGCCGTGCCCATGTTCGAGAAGCGCGGGCCGGCCGGATCGCTCCGGTCCACCCGGCCGGTGTACCGGAGCCGAGGGTCATCAGGTGCCACGCGCGTCCAGGCCGAGCACCCGGCCGCCAGGACGCCGAGCGAGATCCACGCCAGCGCGATTCGCATTGCGACATCATGCGCCAATGCGCCCGTGGAAGATGAGCCCTGGTGACGCTCCCATGACGGTGGGGGACCAGACTCCCCGGATGGACGCCATCCGCTCCAAGCCGCTCCTCCGAGGCGTCTCCCACCAGATCGCCCTGGCCTTCGCCGTCCCTGGCGCCGCCGGGCTGATCGCGCTGTCGCAGGGCGCGCGGGCCACCGCGGTGTCCGCGATCTACGGGGCGAGCCTGACCGGCCTCTTCGGGATCTCCGCGCTCTACCACCGGCCGACCTGGCCTCCGCGGGCATACGTCTGGCTGCGGCGCCTCGATCACTCGATGATCTTCGTCTTCATCGCCGCCTCGGCGAGCACGGTCATGGCGCCCATCCCGGGCTCCCTGGGAGTGCTCGGGCGCTCGCTCCCCTGGGGGGCGGCGGCCGTGGGGATCGCGCGCGCCGCCCTCTGGCCGCGCGCTCCCCGCTGGGTGGCGTCGTCCCTCTACGTCGCCATGGGCTGGATGATCGTCCCATTCATGGGCGCGCTCCACCAGGCCATCGGCGTCTCGGGGCTGGTGCAACTGCTCGGCGGTGGCCTTCTCTACACGACGGGCGCGGTGGTCTACGCGCTCCGGCGTCCGGACCCGGCGCCACACGTCTTCGGGTACCACGAGATCTTCCACCTGCTGGTGATCGCCGGCGCCGCGCTCCACTTCGCGCTGGTGGCACGGCTGGTCACCACCGGCGCGCTGGCCTGACCCCGGCCGATCTCAGCGGTGGCGCAGGCCCAGGTCGGGGTGCTTCTCCATGAGCTCCTGGAACGTCCCCTTGAAGTCCACGATCTCCTCCCCGCGCCGCATGGCCCAGATCCGGGTGGCGACCTGGCCGATCAGCTCCTGGTCGTGGGTGACCACGATCGCGGTGCCCTCGAAGCGCTCCAGCCCGTCCGCGAGCGCGCTGATCGACTCCAGGTCGAGGTGGTTGGTGGGCTCGTCGAGGACGAGCACGTTGTCCTTGGCCATCATCAGCCGGCACATCATCAACCGGACCGTCTCGCCGCCGGAGAGCCCGTCGGTGGGCTTCATCCGCTCCTCGCCGGAGAAGAGCATCCGGCCCAGCAGGGCGGAGATCTCCTCGTTGTAGAGCTTGTCGTCCAGCGACCGCAGCCAGTCGAAGGCGGTGGTCCCGCGGCGGATGATCCCGTGGTGGTCCTGCGGGAGGTAGCCGACCTGCGCCTGGTGGCTCCAGGTGAGCGTGCCCGCGTCCGGCTCCAGCTGCCCGGCGATCGCCTTCACCAGTGTCGACTTGCCGGCCCCGTTCCGGCCGATCACGCAGATCTTCTCGCCCTTGGTGACCAGCGCCGAGAACGGCTGGACGATCGGCTCCCCGTCGAAGGACTTGCGCAGGCCCTCCAGCGTCAGGGTCTGCTTCCCGCTCGCCGCGCGCTGCTCGAGCTTGATGAACGGCCGGGCGATGTTGGAGCGCTTGAGGTCCTCCAGCTTCAGCTTCTCGATCGCCTTGGCGCGGCTCTGCACCTGGGAGGCGCGGGTGCCGGCGTGGAAGCGGGCGATGAAGTCCTGGAGCTGGTCGATCTTCTTCTCCTTCTCGAAGTTCTCCGACTCCACCCGCGACCGGACCTGGCTCTTCTGCCGGACCATGTCGTCGTAGCCGCCGGTGTAGACGATGATCGTCTCGTAATCGATGTCCGCCACGTGGGTGCAGATGGAGTTCAGGAAGTGCCGGTCGTGCGAGATGGTGATCAGCACGCCCTCGTAGTCGTGGAGGAAGCGCTCCAGCCAGCGGATGGAGTCCAGGTCCAGGTTGTTGGTGGGCTCGTCCAGGAGCAGGCCCTGCGGCGCGCCGAACAGTGCCTGCGCCAGCAGCACGCGCAGCTTGTAGCCGCCCGCCAGCATGCGCATCGGCTGCTCCTGCTGCGCCGACTCGATGCCCAGGCCCTCCAGCAGCTCGCCGGCGGTGGATTCGGCGACGTAGCCGTCCTCCTCGGCGATCGTCCCCTCCAGCTCGCCCAGCCGGTTGCCGTCCTCCTCCGTGATGTCCGCCTTGGCCAGCAGGCGGTTCTTCTCCTCCAGCGCGCTCCAGAGGGCGGCGTTGCCCATCAGCACCACGTCCAGGACCCGGGTCTCCTCGAACTTGAAGTGGTCCTGCCGGAGGATTCCCAGGCGCTTCGGCCGGGCCACCAGCCCCGTGTCCGGCGGGTCGTCGCCGGCGAGGATCTTCATGAAGGTCGTCTTGCCGGCGCCGTTGGGGCCGGTGAGGCCATAGCGGCGCCCCGCCGAGAACGAGACGTTGACGTTCTCGAACAGCTTCTTCGGGCCGAAGGCCTTGGAGACAGTGGTGATGGTGAACATGCGCGAGCGGGCTCTTACAACACCCCGGTGGAGATCGGGTCCATCAGTGCACCTGATTCCAGTGTGTGCTCGGCCGCACGCCCGCGCAGCGCCGGGGATGACGGCGGGCCCGGCAGCGGTTAGAAGCTCAACCGCAGCCGCGCGGACGTCCAGTCTGCCATGCGGCGGCCCTGGAGCTCCTTGAACGCCGCCGCCGACCCCGCCGACTCCAACTCCCCCTCATTCGACGCCCTGGGCCTCTCCGCCGCCAGCCTGGACGCGGTGAAGCGCGCGGGCTTCCTGGTCCCGACGCCCATCCAGGCGCAGGCCATTCCCCTGGCGCTCCAGGGCCGGGACGTGGTGGGCATCGCCGCCACCGGGACCGGCAAGACGGCGGCGTTCGTGCTCCCGCTCCTGGAGCGGCAGGCGCATGGGCTGTCGCTGATCCTGGCCCCCACGCGCGAGCTGGCGCTGCAGATAGCCGAGCACGTCGAGCGCCTGTCCACCCGGCGGCTCAAGATGGCGGTGGTGATCGGCGGAGTGGGGATGGGGCAGCAGACCAGCGACCTGCGCGGTTCGCCTCAAGTCATCGTCGCCACGCCCGGCCGCCTGGTGGATCACCTCCAGCAGCAGAACGCGCGGCTGGACCGGGTCACCGCGCTGGTGCTGGACGAGGCGGACCGGATGCTGGACATGGGGTTCCGCCCCCAGCTGAACAAGATCCTGGCGCGCGTCCCGAAGCAGCGGCAGACGATGCTCTTCTCCGCCACCATGGGCGGCGAGGTGGAGCAGTTCACCCGCCAGAACGTGAAGGACCCTGCGCGGGTCGAGGTGAGCCGGAGCGGGACCCTGGCGCCCCGCGCGGTGCAGCAGGTCTTCCTGGTCCCCCAGGAACAGAAGACCGCGCTCCTGCTCACGCTGCTGTCACAGGACGAGGAGAGCACGCTGGTGTTCACCCGCACCAAGCACCGCGCCGACAAGGTGACCCGCGCGCTCGAACGCTCGGGCCTGAAGGTGGCGCGGATCCACGCCAACCGCTCGCAGAGCCAGCGGGTGCAGGCGCTGGAGGGCTTCCGCAGCGGCCGCTACCGGGTGCTGGTGGCCACCGACATCGCCGCGCGCGGGATCGACGTGGAGGAGATTGGCCACGTGGTGAACTACGACCTGCCCCACGTGCCGGAGGACTACGTGCACCGGATCGGCCGCACCGCCCGCGCCGCCGCCTCCGGGCGCGCCTCCAGCTTCGCCGCGCCCGACGAGGTGCCGCTGCTGAAGGACATCGACCGGTTCACCCGGTCGCCCATCCCGCGCGCCGAGGTGCCGCGGCAGAGCCCGGTGTTCCAGGAGCACGCGCGCGGCGTCCAGGACGCACCGCGCGAGCACCAGTCCGCCCAGGCGCACCGGCGGCCGGCGAGGGCCCCGGACGCCAGGGGAGCGTCGCGCGGCTCCCAGGGCTCGAGGCCCGCCGGGCCAGGATCGGCCGGCGGCGGGAAGGTGCTCTTCAGCGGCGGGCCACGTCGCCGGCGGTAGGCGCCGGCACGGAGCGCCTCACCCGCCGATGCTCATCTGGAGCGGCGGCGCCGCTTCCGCGGGAAACGGATCCGGGGGCAGGCGCGGGCCTCCT
>DATBSS010000123.1:0-4253 GCA_036559665.1 Myxococcaceae bacterium | reverse complement strand
GAACGGGAGCGGCCCGGTCCTCACGTCGTACGCCCCGACCACCTTCCCCTGCGGGTCGGCGATCATCGGGTACTCCGCCTTCAGCGACTCCTTGAACTTCTTCATCGTCTCGGCGTCGTCCATCGACACCGCCACCATCTTCCCGCCGCCCTTGGTGAGTTCCGCATACCGGTCCCGGTACGCCGTGAGCTCGCGCGTTCAACCCGCGGTGAACGCCTTGGGGAAGAAGGCGAGGATGACCGGCCCGTCCTTGAGCATCGTGGACAGCGTCACCGTGTTCCCGTCCGTGTCCTTGGCGCTGAAGTCCGGCGCCAGGTCCCCCACCTTCGGCGTGGAAGCCATCGCCAGCGCCGCCACCACAGAGAGAGCGATCATAGTTCGGCCATTCTGCTCCAAAGCTCGCGCGCCGTCTTGCGCGACTGCTCGGTGACCACGTCCGGGTTCACCGAGAGCGGGCGCCGCGCCCACAGCCGCCAGATCCCATCCACCATCACCGACTCCACGTACCGCGAGCTGAACCCGAAGAGGACGTGGCCCTCCAGGTTCTCCGGCGTCAGCGGCGTGGGGCTCCGGTAGTCGAGCACCAGGAGATCAGCGGCGGCGCCCTCGCGCATGGGCCCGACCTCCATCCCGAACGCCTTGGAGACCAGCCGGTGCCCGTTGGCCAGCATCTTCATCACGTCCACGCCCAGGCCGGCGTCGCGCGCGCGGAACCAGGCGAGCTGCGCCTCGGCGAACATGTCCGCGCCGATGCCGTCCGTCCCCAGGGTGGCGCGCGAGCCGAACTTCCCCGCCGGCGCGTAGCCCACCTGGTTGTTCATGTTGGAGCGCGGGTTGTGCACCAGCCAGGCCCCGGTACCGATCACCTGGGACAGCTCCGGCCAGGCGAGGTGGACCGCGTGCGCCACCACCGTCCCCGCCGAGAGCAGCCCGTGGTCCATCAGCCGCGTCACCGGCGTGTCGCCGAACCGCTCGAAGGTGAGCTTCTCGTCCGCGGGGTCTTCCGCCAGGTGGATGTGCAGCGGCGCGCCGGTGGACTCCACCATCTGCCGGAGCATCTGCAGCGTGTCGTGCGCGAGCGTGAACGAGGCGTGCGCGCCCACCAACCCCCGGAACCGCCCCTGGGCCTTGCTGAGGAAGGAGGCGCTCTCCACCAGCCCGGCGTCGCGCCCCTCGGGGCCGTTCCGGTCCGTCACCTCGTAGCAGAGGAGGCCGCGCAGCCCGACCTCGTTGACCCCGCGGGCGATCCGGGTGAGCGACCCCTCGATCGCCGACGGCGAGGCGTGGTGGTCGATGACCGTGGTGGTGCCGCACATCAGCGCCTCCATGGCGCCGGTGGTGGCGGAGACGTGGATGGAGTCCAGGGTCAGCGCCCGGTCCAGCCGCCACCAGACCCTCTCCAGGACCTGCACGAAGCTCTCCGGCGCCGGGCTGACCGGCGGCATCCCGCGCGCCAGCGCCGAGTAGAGGTGGTGGTGGGCGCAGACCAGGCCGGGCATCACCAGCTTCCCGTTCAGGTCCACCACCTCGTCGCCCTCCTGGGCGGCGAGCATGGGCGCGCGCGCGGCGATCAGCCCGCCCTCCACGCGCAGGTCCACGCGCTCCACGGAGGCCGGCTCCAATTCGATGACGGTGCCACCCTTGAGGACGGTACCCAAGCGGACGTAGCTCCAGGGACTTCGACGGGGCGCACAGTCTATGGTGTGATGGAGATTCGAGGCTACGCCCCCGATGCCCGATCACTCGCTGGAGCAGACCCTCCCCCCGGACGCCATTTTCGAGCTCAAGCTGGTTTTTCTGCGAGAGCTGGAAACGGCGTACCGCCAGGCGCGCGACGCGCAGGACCGCCTGCTCGCCAACAAGAACGACCAGCGGGCGCTGAACGACCTGAAGAACTTCTTCCACCGGATCGCCGGGACGGCGCACGCGGTGGACTTCACGGAGCTGGGCTACCTGTGCGCCATCGCCGAGCGCACCGCCGAGCTGACCGGCAACGGCTTCATCCCGGTGGAGAAGATCATCCCCGGCTTCGCCGACGGCCTGGCCGCGGTGGCGCACGTGCTGGACGCGCACGGAGCGGGGAAGATCGACCGGCCGCTCCCCCGGCCTTCCCAGGTCTCCGCCACCGGCCTGCTCCAGCCGGCCGAGAGCGGCGAGGAGCGCGTCCTCTCCAAGATCCTGGTCATCGACGACGACCCGTTCTCCGCCAACCTGATCGACGGCTGCCTCCGCGCGGCCGGCTTCATGAGCTCCTACTGCTGCCAGCCGGAGCAGGCGCTCAACGCCATCACCTCGGAGCTGCCGGACCTGATCATCCTGGACGTGGTGATGCCGGGGGTGGACGGGTTCGACGTCTGCCGGCGGGTGCGCACCCACCCCGCGCTCCAGTTCACGCCCATCATCTTCGTCACCCGGAAGGGGGACGTGGAGCAGCGGGTGCGCGGCCTGGAGGTGGGCGGCAACGACTACATCTCCAAGCCGTTCGAGCCCCAGGAGCTGGTGGCGCGCGTGCGCAGCCACCTCCAGCGCCTGGCCGCGCTGCGGGACATGGCCATCCGGGACGGCCTCACCCGCTGCTACAACCACAAGTACTTCAAGATGCGGCTGGACCAGGAGATCGCCCGCGCCCGCCGGTACACGGTGGAGCTGGGCCTGGCCATGCTGGACATCGACCACTTCAAGCAGATCAACGACGCCTACGGGCACCCGGCCGGCGACGCCGCGCTGGTCCACATGGCCAACCTCATTGGCCTGTCGGTGCGCAGCACGGACGTGGTGGCGCGCTATGGCGGCGAGGAGTTCGGCATCCTCCTCATCCAGGCCGGCGACGCGGAGTCCTCCATCATCACCAACCGGATCCGCGAGCGCATCGTCGCCCACAAGTTCGCGCTCCCCGCCACCAACGGGGAGATGGTCCAGGCCCCGGTGACCGTCTCCATCGGCGTCACCCAGTTCAACTTCGAGGACAGCCTGCAGACCTTCCTCGAACGCGCCGACAAGGCGCTCTACGAGGCCAAGAACAACGGCCGCAACCAGGTGCGCGTCGCGTAGAGGCCAGCGCGCCCGGGCTAGATCAGCCGCCGCTCCTTCAGCTCCGCCTCCAGCGCGTCCATCTCCGGCGGGAGATCGATGGGCGGGGTGGTGGCCTGGATGGCGCTCTTCACGTCCTTGAGCCCGTTCCCGGTGGCCACGCAGAGCGCGGTCTCGCCCCGCCCCACCAGGCCCTGCCTCACCGCCGCCGCCAGCCCGGCGACCGAGGCGGCGCCGGCGGGCTCGGCGAACACCGCCGCCAGCCGGGCGGTCTTGCGCATCGCGTCCAGGATCTCCGGGTCGTCCACGTTCACCATGGCCCCGTTCGAGTCGCGGGCGGCCTTCAGCGCCTTGCGCCAGTTCCGGGGCTGCCCCACGGCGATGGAGTCCGCCAGCGTCTGCGGGTCCATCCCCCCCTTGATGTGGTCCGCCTTGTTCGCCCAGGCCTCGGTGACCGGCGCCGCCCCGGAAGCCTGCACGCCCAGCATCCGCGGCAGCTTCTTGAGGAACCCCAGCTGGTGCATCTGCTGCAGGCCCTTCCACGCCCCGAAGAAGGTGCAGCCGTCCCCCACGGAGAGCACCACCCAGTCCGGGAGGTCGTCCCCCAGCGTCTCCCCCAGCTCCAGCCCTACCGTCTTCTTCCCCTCGACGAGGTAGGGGTTCACCGCGCAATTGCGGTTGTACCAGCCGTACTTCTCGCAGGCGTCCTGGCAGAACCTCCACGCCTGGTCATAGCTGCCCCGGACGCGCAGCACGGTGGCGCCGAAGATGAGGAGCTGGGCGATCTTCGGCTCCGGCGCGCGCTCCGGCACGAAGATGAAGCTCCGCAGCCCCACCGCCGCGGCGAACCCCGCCAGGGACGACGCGGCGTTTCCCGTGGAGGCGCAGGCGATGACCTCCTTGCCCAGCTCCCGCGCCTTCACCACGCCCAGGGAGCTGGCCCGGTCCTTGAACGAGGCGGTCGGGTTGCGCCCTTCGTCCTTCACCCAGAGCGTCTTCACCCCCACCGCCTCGGCCAGGCGCGGCGCGGGGTACACCGGCGTCATCCCCACCTGGAGGTGGGGGAGAGGCCGCCCGAAGTCCACCGGCAGCAGCTCCTCGTACCGCCAATGCGAGTGGGGGCGCCCGGCCAGCGCTTGCCGGGTGAGCGTGCGGGCCACCCGATCCAGGTCGTACTCGACGTCCAGGATGCCTTCGATGCCGCACGCGGGACAGGTGTACAG
>DATBSS010000122.1:0-4664 GCA_036559665.1 Myxococcaceae bacterium | reverse complement strand
GGCGTAGAGGTCGATCAGCGGGCCGTTGCCGTCGCTGGTCTCGAACATCAGGCTGGGCCCGGAGGTCCCCCGCGCTTCGATGTTCACCACCGCCGCCACCCGCTTCGCCAGGGGGTGGTCCGCCACGAACGCCTCGGACCCGATGAGCCCCGGTTCCTCTCCCTCGTTGAGGAGGAAGAGCACCGGGTTCTTCGACGGCGGCTCCCGCGACAGCGCGCGGGCGATCTCCAGGATCGCCGCCGCGCTCGACGCGTCGTCGCTGGCACCGGGACCAGCGGCCACCGAGTCATAGTGGGCGGAGATCATCACCAGGGGCCCTTCCGCGCCCTGCGCGCCCGGCTTGAGCGCGATGACGTTGCGCACGCGCGCGCAGGTGTTCACCGCGCTGCACGCGAAGCCGTCCTGCACCTCCGGCTGGTACCCCAGCGCCCGGAGCTGCTGGACGATCTTCTCGCGCGCCTCGGAGGCTGCGGCGCTGCCCACCGGGCGGGGGCGGCCGTCGCCCAGGATGGCGCGGAGCTGCTCGCGGGAGCGGCCGGCGGAGAAGACGGCCGGATCGGCGTCCGGGGGCAGCGGCGCGGGCGGGCGGAGGCGAATGGCGGTCAGCGCCAGCAGGCCCCCCGCCAGCAGGAGCGCCAACGTGCGGTCGGAGGACGGGGAACGCATGGGCTCACATCTTCTCGTGCGCCGGCGAGTAGAAGCCCTCCAGCACCGGGCGGTACTTCTCCTCCACCACCTTCCGCTTCACCTTCAGCGACGGCGTGAGATCGCCCGCCTCCAGGGTGAGGTCCTGCGGCAGCAGGGCCCACTTCTTCACCGCCTCGTAGTTGGCGAGGGTGGCGTTGAGCTGGCCCACGTACTCGCCGATCAGCGACTTCACCCGGTCGTGCCTGGCGTACTCCGGGTAGCCCCTCGCCGGGAGCCCCTGCTGCGCGGCCCAGGCCTTGATCGACTCCTCGTCCAGGGTGATCAGCGCCGAGACGTAGTTGCGGTTGTTCCCGTGCACCAGCGCCTGGCTCACGTACGGGCAGATCGCCTTCAGCTTCCCTTCGATGGCGGTGGGGGCCACGTACTTGCCCCCGGAGGTCTTGATCAGGTCCTTCTTCCGGTCGGTGATGCGGACGAAGCCGCCGTCCTCGATGACGCCGATGTCGCCGGTGTAGAACCAGCCATCCTTCGCCAGCGCCTCCGCGGTGGCCTCGGGCAAGTGGTGGTAGCCGCGCATCACGCCGCGGCCCTTGATCAGGATCTCCCCGTCCGACTCGGCGATCTTCACCTCGGTCCCCGGCGCCGGGATGCCCACCGTGCCGAAGCGGAACCTCCCGTCCCGGTTCACGCAGGAGAAGGCGGACGTCTCCGTCAGCCCGTAGCCCTCCAGCACCAGGATGCCGGCGGCGTGGAAGAACTCCGCCAGCTCGGTGGCCAGGGGCGCGCTCCCGGAGACGAACATCCGCAGCCGCCCACCGAAGCGCGCCTTCAGCTTGGAGAACACCAGCCGGTCCGCCACCGCGTTCTCCAGCGAGAGGATTGGGCCGGGCGACTTCCCCGCCTGCCGGAGCCTGGACACCTGCGTCCCCACCCGGAACGCCCAGCGGAAGATGGCCCACTTCAGCGCGCCGCCTCCCCTGGCCTGCCCGACGACCCGGTTGTGCACCTTCTCGAAGATGCGCGGCACGGCGCACACGAAGGTCGGCTTCACCACCGCCAGGTTCTCCACCAGCTTCTCCACCCGGCCGTCGACGGCGGTGCGGAACCCGCTGTGGATCTGCGCCACCTGCAGCACCTTCCCGAACACGTGCGACAGCGGCAGCCAGAGGTACTGCACGTCGTCCGGGCGGAGGAGGTCGAGCTGTTCGATCGCCTGCGCCTCGTAGACCCAGCAGTCGTGGACCAGCTCCACGCCCTTGGGGCGCCCGGTGGTGCCGGAGGTGTAGACCAGCACCGCCAGGGAGTCCTTGCGCACCGCGCGCGCGTGGCGCTCGTACGCCTGCGGGTCCGCCTGGTGCGCCTTCTGGCCCAGCGCCTCCAGGTCCGGAAGCGAGATCACCCAGTCGTCGGGGTCCTTCGCCGGGTCGAAGGCGACCACCTTCTTCACCCCGCGCAGCTCCTTGCGCTGGGCCTTCAGCTTGTCCAACTGCTCCTGGTTCTCGGCGAACACGAAGGCCGACCCGGAGTCGTTGAGGATGTAGGTGGTGTCGTCCGGCGTGGTGGACGGGTAGATGGTGGTGGTCGCGCCGCCCGCGCAGAGGATGCCCAGGTCCGCCAGGATCCACTCCAGCCGGGTGCCGGAGGCGATGGCGACGCGCTGCTCGTCCGAAAGGCCCAGGGCGCGCAGCCCCATGGCGATGTCCCGCACCCGGTCGCCGATCTGCTTCCAGCTCCAGTCGCGCCACGCCTTCCCTTCCGGCGTCTGGTAGGCGACCTGGTCCGGGGTCTTCTGGACGCGGTCGAAGAACAGCTCGGGGATGGTGGTCGGGGCCGGGCTCACGGGCGGATGCTGTGTGGTCGGGGCCAACGGTGCAAGCGGTTCCATGCCGCGCGCGTGAGGCTTGTTGCGGTATGGAAGGTGGGTGCTGTTCAGTCCGCTGCACCGCCTCTGGAACACCCTCCGCGGCTGGCCGGCGCTGGAGGTCTGGTACCACCCCGACTACCGGACACCGCTCTCGTCGCTGGAGGCGATGCACGGGGTGGAGCCGCGCCGCGCGGACTACGTGGCCTGGTACCTGCTGGAGCGAAGGTTGATCCGCCCCGCCCAGGTCCGCCAGCCGAGCCGCATTGGCTTCGGGGACCTGGCGCTGGTCCACACCGAGGAATACCTGGAGACGCTCCACGACCCGAACGTGCTGGCCCGCGTCTTCGGCGTGGACCCGTCCGACGTGCCGGTGGAACCGCTGCTCGCCACCATCCGGCTGGCTTGCGGGGCGACACTGGCAGCGGCGTGGTCCGTGCTCGAGACGGGTGGAGTGCGGCGGGCGCGGCATGCGCTGAACCTCCTCGGCGGCTTCCACCACGCGGCGCGTTCCCGCGGCGGCGGCAACTGCGCGGTGAACGACATCGCGGTGGCGCTGGCGGTGCTCCGGCGCGACGGCTTCGGCGGCCTCGCCTGGGTGATCGACCTGGACGCCCACCCGCCCGACGGGCTGGCGGACTGCCTGGGGGGCGACCCGCGGGTGAAGATTGGATCGCTCTCCGGCTCCGACTGGGGACCGCTGCCGGGCGTGGACGAGACGGTGCTCCCCCAGGGCTGCGAGGACGTGGAGTACCTGAAGGCGCTGCGCGCGCTGCTGGGGCGGATGGGCGAGCGTCCGGAGCTGGCCTTCGTCATCGCCGGCGGGGACGTGTTGCGCGGCGACAAGCTGGGGATGCTGGGCCTGTCCGAGCGCGGCACGCGGCAGCGCGACGCGATGGTCGCGGAGGCGCTGCGCCGGGTGCCCGCGGTGTGGCTGCCGGCGGGCGGATACCGGCGGGACGCGTGGCGGGTGCCGGCGGGGACGGCGCTGGTGCTGCTGGGGCGGCCGGGGCGCCGCATCTCCCCCGGCACGGACCCGCTCACGCTCCGCTTCGCTGGCATCTCGCGCCAGCTCAGCGAGCGCGACCTCGCGGAGCGCGACGAGCTGATCACCCAGGACGACCTGACGGACCTGTTCGGCGGGCCGACCGACCGCACGCCGCGCCTGCTGAGCTTCTACACGGCGCAGGGCATCGAGTTCGCGCTGCACCGCTACCGCTTCCTGGAGCAGCTGGAGCGGCTGGGCTATTCGCGCTTCCACGTGGAAGTGGACGCCACCGGCGCCGGCGACCGGCTCCGCGTGTTCGGCAACGACCAGGATGGCGTCGAGCACCTCCTGGTCGAGGTCGTGGTGGACCGCAAGGCGGTGGAGCGCGCGGAGGCCGAGGTGCTGTTCGTCAACTGGCTCACCCTCCGCCACCCGCGCGCGCACTTCAGCCCGTTGCGGCCGGCGCTGCCCGGGCAGGAGGTGCCGGGTCTGGGGATGGCGCGCGAGGCCACCGAGCTCCTGGCCATCATGGCGCGGCGGCTGGGGCTGCAGGGCGTCGCCTTCCGCCCGTCCTGGTACCACATGGCCTACGCGGCCCGGCACAACGCCCACTTCATCGACCCGGCGCGCGAGGGCCGCTTCCAGGCCATGCTGCGCGACCTCAAGGGCCTGTCGCTCCTGGAGGCGACGCGGGCGATGGCGGAGAAGAAGGTGTTGATGAACGGCGCCCCCTATGAGTGGGAGGCGGACGACATGGTGACCTGGGTGAGCCCGGACCACGCCCGGCCCGACGAGGACGCGGTCCGCGCCGAACGCGAGCGCGTGGCCTTCATGCTCCGGCCCCAGGCGTGAAGAAGTCCTCCCGGGTTCCAGGTTCCAGAGGATTCCGGAGAAGCGGACCAGGTTAACTATGCGGCGAGCGCCACTTCCCAGCAGACCCATCATCGGCTTCCCCTATGTTGGCGCACGACAAGAGGCGAGCCGAGCGGCTGTGGAGCAATGATAGTGATGGCCGTGCCGAAGATCGTCTTTCGCTGGGAGCCGGGTGCCATGACGGAACGAGTAGGAGCACCGTGAAGGGCGTGCGCCAAGCGGCAGACTCGGCAGTGTCGAGCCAAGACATTGCTACCGACTTGGCACCCATCGAGGAAGCCATGGTTAGGCTTC
>DATBSS010000121.1:0-14489 GCA_036559665.1 Myxococcaceae bacterium | reverse complement strand
CGCCGCACACGTCCAGCGCCGCCAGCGCCAGGGTGTCGGGCATGTCGGCCGGCAGCTTCGCGTAGATGCCGCTGGCGAAGAGGATGGCGTGCCCGCGGACGTCCACCCGGTCGATGGCGGGGTGCACCGCCGTCACCTCGTCGAGTTGCAGGGGGGTGAGGGTGAGGCTCACCAGCGTGGCGACGCGGTCGCCGGGCTTGAGGGTCCCGGTGGCCGGGTGCCGGGGCCCGATCTCCCGGACGCGGCCGATCAGCATCCCGCCCGACCCGGTGACCGGGTTCTGCATCTTCCCGCGGCGGCGGACGATGCCCTGGATCGTATCGGCGATCTTCGAGGGGTCCCCGCCCACCTCGTCCTTGATTTGCTTGAACGACGCGGCGTCCACGTTGAGCGAGTCGACGTCCAGGAGCAGCTCGCCGTCTCGAACGGGGAGGGACGGGTCCAGCCGCTCCGCGCGCTGGGGCAGCACGCCCGGCTGGTTCACCACCCTGGAAAGGCCATACGGGTCAAGGGTCACCTGGGCCCTCTACCTCACCTGGGCGGCGCCCTCCAGGCAGGCAGGCAACTGGAAGGCCAGCGCCGGACTCTGATACTCAAAGCCCAATGGTCAAGCTCGAGATCCGGAACCTGGAGTCCTCGAAGAGCCACATGATCGACCCCGGCGGGGCGGTGCTGGGCCGCGAGGGTGGGGACGCGCAGATCAAGCTCGGGGACCAGGGCGTCTCCAAGAAGCACGCGCGGATCTACGCCAAGCGCGGCACCTGGTACCTGGAGGACCTCGACTCGGCCAACGGCACCTACCTGGAGGACGAACGCATCACCTCGCCGGTGGTGCTCACCCCGGGCTCGGTGTTCACCATGTCCCGGCAGCAGTTCGAGGTGGTGCAGATCGTCACCGAGGAGCCGGAGCCCACGCGCAACCCGCGCGACGCCGCCGTGGACCCGAGCGACCACGCGGACACCAACGCCATGGAGCCGGGGGACCTCCCGGACCGGCTGCGCGCCGGGAAGGGCAAGCGGCCCGCCGGCAAGTCCAAGGCGGAGCTGCGCGGCAACAACCGCATCGAGGAGGACGACCCGCCGCCCACCGACCACTCCCAGAGCGCGCGGCAGCGCGAGGACTCCGGAGACGGAGAACGGGACGAGGCGCCGCCGGCGCGGGGCGGCGGGCGCAACAAGGGCGCCAGCGATGGCGGCCGCGCCGGGGTGCAGTCGGCATCGCGCCCCGGCCGCTCTGAGGACGCGGACGTCCCGGCCCCCAGCTTCGCCTACTTCGCCAGCGCCATCCCGCGCGCGGTGGCCTACTACATGAAGTCGGTGCCGCTGATGGCGGTGAACCCGCTGGGCACCATCCGCAAGGGCATCGCCGAGCAGCCGCTGCCCGCGCTCTCCAACGTGGAGCTGATCGCCTACGCCTTCCCGGCGCTGCTGTTCTCCGCGCTGGTGGGCGCGGTGTGCTCCGCCATCGTGGCCATCCGGGCGCACGCCTTCTCCATCATGATGCTGCTGCCCATCGGCCCGCTGATCGGCGCGGCGGTGGGCGCGGTGGTGGGCGGGCTGATCGCGCACCCGTTCCTGACCTGGCTGGTGGACAAGCTGGAGGGCCAGTCGGACGCGCGCTCGCGCAGCAACATGTTCGTGATGCAGATGACGGCCAACGCGCTGCTGGCGCTGCCCAGCGGGCTGCTCATCCTGATGGGGCTGATCCCCGTCCCCTTCATCAACCTGCTGCCGCTGCTGATCTCGGTGGTGGCGTCGCTGGTGATGCTGTTCCTGCTGTTCTCCTGGTTCCGCTACTTCGGCGTGGTCCAGTGGTTCGAGTACGTAATCCTGGGCCTGGGCGCGCTGCTGGTGCTCAACGCGGCGTATGGCCTGGTGATGACCACCATCGCCTCCGTCCGGGGCCTGGGGTCGGGCTCGGCCGCGATCGCCAGCGGGACGCCCACGGTGGAGGGCGTTCCGGGCGAGCCACCGGAGATGACCGCCGCCCGCCAGAAGGCGGCGGAGTTGGTGGCCGCCGGCGACGCCGCGGGCGCCTCGCGGGTGATGCAGGAGGCGACCGAGAAGATGCAGAAGGCGGCCATGGCGGCCGCCGGGACGGGGGCGGCCGGCACGCCCTCCAGCCCGCCCACCGCCGGGGACCCGCCGCCCACCTCGCCCGCTGCCGTCGCGGCGAACCCCAACACGGGTGGAACGACCACCACCGCGAGTGCGAACCCGACCGCGGCCGGCAACCCGTCCACCGCCACGGACCCGCCACCCACCGCCGCCGCGGCCAACCCGCCCACGGCGATCCCCACCGCCGCAGCCGCCACGCCGGAGGTGCGCCCCACCAAGGGCAAGCCGTCGTTCCCGGATTACCGGACCATGAAGGCGGAGGTGGAGAAGGCGATCAACGACGACCCGACGGTGCTCAAGCGGAACAAGGAGGTCCTCAACCTCTACCGGGACCTCCTCACCCAGGCGAGCACCGCGGCCGAACGCGTCAAGAACACCGAGCGCGGCCCCGGCGCCGCCACCATCACCGCCAAGCTGCGGGAGGTGGAGGTGTACGACGCCACCTGGAAGACCGTGATGGAGCTGCACCGGCAGCTCTTCAGGTGAGCTTTCGCGAGACTTCCCCCGGCTCGCTCCTGTCGGCATAAGGTCGGCACCCTTTCGCCTTCAGGAGCCCGCTTGAAGATCCTCTTCATCGCGACGCGGAAGAACTGCGACCCGCAGGACCGCGAGCTGTACGAGATGGACCTGATGAACCGGGTCCTGGGGTTCAAGCGATCGCTGTTCGACCTGGGGCTGTACACGGTGGCCGCCTGCACGCCACCGGACGTGGAGGTGACCCTCCACGACGAGTACCTGGCGCCCATCGACTTCGACGCCGGCGCGGACCTGATCGCGCTCTCCGCCAAGACGTCCGCGGTGGCCCGCGCCTACCAGGTGGCGGACGAGTTCCGGAAGCGGGGCAAGAAGGTGGTGCTGGGCGGCATCCACGCCTCGCTGCGCCCGCAGGAGGCGCTGGAGCACGTGGATTACGTGGTGGTGGGCGAGGCGGAGAAGAGCTGGCCGCGCTTCGTGGAGCTGTTCAAGAAGGGTGAAGCCCCGCGGCTGATGCCGTCCGACGGCTTCGTGGAGATGGCGGAGATCCCCGTCCCGCGGTGGGACAAGGCGTCCTACCGGGAGTTCCTCTTCCATCAGGTGCAGACCACCCGAGGCTGCCCGTTCACCTGCCGCTTCTGCTCCGTCCCGGACATCTCCGGCAACGCCTTCCGGATGAAGCCGCCGGAGAAGGTGGTGGAGGAGATCCGCGCCTTCCCGAAGACCGGGCCGCTGCGCGACCAGATCCGCACGATCTACTTCGTGGACGACAACTTCATCTCCCGGCCCAGCGCCACCCACGCGCTGATGGACGCGCTCATCCCGCTGCGGAAGAGCAAGGAGCTGGGCGAGTGGTCCGCGGAGACCACGCTCAACGTGGCGTCGGACCAGAAGCTGCTGGACAAGTTCGCGGAGGCGGGCTGCGGCACGCTGATCATCGGCTTCGAGTCGGTGAGCGAGGCCACCCTGCTGACGATGGACAAGAAGGTGAACTTCGCCCTCACCTACCAGGAGGCCATCCGCCGCATCCACGAGCGCGGCATGTCCATCGTGGGAAACTTCATCGTCGGCTTCGACACCGACACCCTGCGCGTCTTCGACGACACGCTGAAGTTCATCGACGACAACGACATCCTCTATCCGTTCTTCAGCATCCTGACGCCGATGCCCGGCACCAAGCTGCACGACGAGTACAAGGACGCGGGCCGGCTGGACCACATCGACTGGGCGCTCTACGACACCCGGCACGTGGTCTTCGAGCCGAAGCAGATGACCCGCGAGCAGTTGATGGACGGGTACATCTGGCTCTACGAGCAGGCCTACACCGCGCCGCGCGCGTATGACCGGCTGGAGCGGTACTGGTCGCGCTACCGCCGGCGGCGCTCCACCGTGGTGGAGAACGCCTTCGTGCGCTTCAAGCTGCGCAAGGCGCGCGGGCGGTCGGCGCGGCTGGACGGGCTGGTGAAGGACGGGTTCCGGCGACTCGCCAAGCGCGGGCACAAGTCCGACGTGGGCCAGCTGCTCTACTACCTGGACTCGGCGGACTTCACGGACTACCTGGACCGCTTCCGGTCGTCCCGGTACGCCGAGCATGCCGCCCTCTTCCGGAGCAAGGACGCCTCCCCCGAGGCCGCCAAGCAGTGGGAGCACGACCGGCGACGCCGCGTCCCCCGCCCCGCCCCCGCCGCATGAGACGGGCCGCCATCACCACTGCCGTGGCCGCCGTTCTCGTCACTCCCGCCGCCGCTTCGCTGGGCTGCGCCGCGCTGCTCTGGCAGGACTTGCCGGGGGAGCTCTACCGGCCCATGGAGCCGATCCCGGCGGTGGGCTCGCTCTCGGCGAAACGGTGCGGCCAGTGCCACCCGGACCAGTACCAGGAGTGGTCGCGCAGCCGGCACGGGCAGGCGATCAGCGACCCGCTCTACCGCGCCGACCTGGCCCACCAGGGGAACCCGTTCTTCTGCGACCAGTGTCACGCCCCGCTGGTGGAGCAGCTCCCGAAGCGGACCACCGCCTTGCTGGCGATCTGGCCGCGCCTGTGGCCGGTGCAGCAGGAGAACCCGCGGTTCGACGAGAAGCTGCACGAAGAGGGCGTCACCTGCGTCACCTGCCACCAGGTGGACGGCGCCATCGACGGTCCGAGGGGGGATCCGGCCGCGCACCCCACGCGGCGCTCGGCGGCCCTGGTGTCCGAACAGGTCTGCGAGAAGTGCCACACGCTGGCCATGACGCACATCGGCTCGCTCCAGCGCCCGCTGATGGAGACGGTGACGGAGTGGCGCGAGTACCGGGCCAAGGGTGGAACGCAGGTGTGCCAGGACTGCCACCTGCCGAGCGTCCCGGATCGGCCGGCGGCGCTGGGTGCTGACCCCAAGCCTTCCCGCAGCCACCAGTTGCTGGGCCCGTTCGATCCGGCGCTCCTCGGCGTCGCGATGGAGGTGTCGGACGCGGCGGTGGAGGCGGCCCACGGGGCGGTGCGCGCGGCGGTGCAGGTGCGCAACCTGACCGGCCACCGGCTCCCGACCGCCGAGCCGCACCGCGCGGTGGTGATGCGGCTCCAGGCATTGGATGAGGCGGGCCGCGAGGTCGGCGCCGCCGAGACCCGGTTCGAACGGGTGGTGGACGCCTACCGCGTGAGCGAGCGGCCGGGGCAGGACTCCACGCTCACCCCGCGCGAGGTGCGGCGCGTGGAGCTGTCCGCCCCCGCCCCCGCCGGGACCCGGCTGGCGCGCCTGTCGGTGTGGTTCCAGCGATGGACGCCGGGTGATGAGACCGCCCGCGAGGCCGGCCTGTCGGATCCGTCGTTGATGCACGAACTGTTCAGCCGCGACTTCCCCTTCCCCCCCGGAGGACCCAAGTGAAGATCCTGCTCGTCCAACCCTCGCCGTTCGAGCCCGGCCGCCTCGGCCTGGAGAACGTCCTGTGGCTCTCCGAGCCGGTGGCGCTCACCTCGCTGGCGGCGATGGTCCCGGAGCACGAGGTCCGGATCCTCGACATGCGCCTGGAGCCGGAGGACGTGCTCAACAAGACCCTGCTGGAGTTCCGGCCGGACCTGGTGGGCACCTCGGCGATGACCACGGACTGCTACCAGTCCAAGGCGGTGCTGGCCATCGCCCGCGGCACGCTCGGCGACCAGGTCTTCACCATCGTGGGCGGGCACCACCCCACCATGGCGCCCGGCGATTACGAGGAGCCGGAGGTGGACGCGGTGTGCGTAGGCGAGGGTGAGGAGACCTTCCAGGAGCTGGTCATGCACCTGTCCGGCGGCGGCGACCGGCGCAAGCTGCAGCACGTGCGCGGGTTGCGCTTCCGCGACGAGGGCGGCACCTGGGTGACGACGGTCAAGCGCGCACAGGTCCGGGACCTGGACACCTTCCCCGCCCCGGCGCGCGCGCTCATCCCGGAGCGCTACCGGAAGCAGTACTTCTTCGCCGTCGCCTCCCCGATGGCGTCGATCTTCACCTCGCGCGGGTGCAGCTTCGACTGCAACTTCTGCGCGATCTGGGAGTTCTACGAGCGGCGCACCCGGTACATGAGCGCCAAGGTGATCTGCGACCGGCTGGAGCAGATCGACGAGGACTTCGTCTTCTTCCTCGACGACAACTTCCTCACCAACAAGAAGCGGCTGGAGGCGCTCTGCGACGAGATCGCGGCGCGGAAGATCAAGAAGTTCTTCGGCACCCAGGGCCGGACGGACTTCATCTCCGACAACCCGGAGCTGATGCGGCGGCTGCGCGACGCCGGGCTGTGCATGGTGCTCTCCGGCTACGAGTCCAACGACGACGACGCGCTGGCGGCGCTGCAGAAGAGCAGCACGCGGGAGATGAACGTCAAGGCGGCGGAGATCCTCCGCGACCTGGGCATCGTCTCCACCGGCATCTTCATGGTGCGGCCCGAGTTCGAAGAGAAGGACTTCGACGCGCTCTGGAACACCATCAACGAGCTGGGGGTGGCCATCCCGCTGGTGACCATCCTCACCCCGCTCCCCGGCACCCAGATGTACCGGAAGATGCAGGACCAGCTCCTCACCCGCGACGTGCGGCTGTTCGACCTGCTCCACGCGGTGACGCCCACCCGGCTCCCGCGGCGGCGCTTCTACGAGAAGTACTCCGAGTGGCATGAGAAGACATGGGCGGGGGCGTGGCGGGGGATCCTCCCGGCCTTCTACAAGCGCCCGCGCTTCGCGGCCAAGGCGCTGCCGGGGGCGTACCGGTGGCTCCAGAAGGCGCGCTGGTACGAGCCGGTGGTCCGCAGCCCGGAGAGCCACCTGCGCGACGAGATTGGAATCATCCCGGAGCACGCGCCTCCGAAGGCTCTGCCCCCAGCGGCGCCCGCCGAGGTCGAGATGCTCCGGGAGGTGGGGTCATGAACGCGCGTGAGTTCCTGTCGAAGCTGCGCCGCGAGGTGGAGTCGCACCAGGCGATCAACCACGCGCTGCTGGCGCGGGTGGCGCACGTGCCGTTCACCCGCGAGGACTACAAGGTCTTCGGGCTGCAGCACTACGCGCTGGTGGGGAGCTTCACCCGGTACCTGGAGCTGCTGCTGCCGCGCGCGCCGGACTCGGAGGCGAAGAGCTGGATCGCCAAGGTGCTGGTGGACGAGTACGGCGAAGGCTCCAACGGCCAGGACCACGCGGAGCTGTACCGGGGCTTCCTGAAGGCGACGGGCGCCACGCCGGGCGAGGAGCGGAAGACGCCGCTGCACCCTGCGGTCACCGGCTTCATCGACGAGCACGACCGGATCTGCACCCGGGAGCCGTTCCTGGTGGGCCTGGGCGCGCTGGGGCCTGGCCACGAGTGGAGCATCCCGAAGATGTTCCCGCCCATCGTGCAGGGCCTGCGGCGGGCGCGCTTCACCGAGGAGGAGATCGTCTACTTCACGCTCCACCTGGCGCAGGACATCGACCACGGGGCGTGGCTGGAGCAGGCGCTGGAGCGCTACGCGACCACAGAGAAGGCTCAGGCGGAGATCCGCCGCGGCTCGGAGCTCTCCCTCCAGGCGCGGGCGCGCTTCTGGGCCGGCGTGCAAGAGAAGATCGTCCGCTGGCGCCAGCCCAAGAACCTCCACCTCCGGACGAAGGCCGAACGGGCGGCGGCGGGGCGCGAGCTGGCGCTGGAGGAGTTCCACGCCCTCCGCGGGCGGCCCATGGCGGGTGCGGGCGCCGCTGCCTAGCGGGCCAGTCGTGGGACGAGATACCCGAGGGATCGGTCGTACCGGTAGTTGATCCCCATGTGCCCGTCCTCGAACTCCTCGTGGAGGTGGGCCACGCCCGCCTCCTTGAGGATGCGCGCCACCATCCGGGTGCCCCAGCGGAGGTTGAACTCGTCGCGGGTGCCGCAGTCCACGTAGAAGCTCTGGAGCGTGCGCACCGCGGCCAGCCTCGCCGGGAGGAAGCGGACCGGGTCCTTCTCCAGCCAACGGCCGAAGACGTCGTCCCGGAGGCGACCGGTCTCCAGGTCGAAGGGCAATTCGATCCCCAGCGGCTTCCCCGCCGCCGGCGAGTAGGCCGCCGCCATGGCCACCGTGTTGATGACCGGGTGATCCTCGCTCTTCATGCGGGTGGCGCGCGCGCGGGCCAGGAACTCGTCGAACCAGGCCTGCACCCCACCCGCCTTCAGCAGCGCGCCGGCCGCCTTGGGGAAATCCGTGAGGTAGCAGTATTCGAAGTAGGCGTCGCCCGCGTGTGCCCCAACGTGCGCGAAGACGGCGCTCTCCTCCGCCGCCATCACGTAGGCGCCGTAGCCGCCGGAGCTCTTCCCCACCACCGCCCGCGACTCGCGGCGCGGCAGCGTGCGCAGCGTCCGGTCCGCCCAGCCCACCACGTCCCTCGCCACCCAGTCGCGGTACCGGCCCACTGCCTCGCTGTTCACGTACTGGCTGCCGCCGAACCGCGTCCACCCGTCCAGGAACACGGCGATGAAGGGTGGAACCGTCCCCTGTTCGATCAGCGCGTCGATGCGCTCGGGGACGGTGGCGGTGAAGGCGGTGGGCGCGATCCACCCCAGCCCGGAACCGCTGAAGCCGTGGAGAAAGTAGACCGCCGGGTAGCGCTCCGAACCCCCTTCATAACCAGGCGGCAGGTAGACCGGGAGCTGGCGCACGGTGGGGTCGCCCAGCGGGTTCCCCTGGAGCGACGGCGCCGCGACCGACTCGACCCGGACGGTGCCCTTCACTCGCCCTCCTCGCGCTTCGCCGGCTCCTTGCCGAACATCTTCATCACCTGCTTCAGGTCCGCCCACGCCAGCTTCTTCTCTCCCGGGCTCCGCAGCAGGTACGCCGGGTGGAAGGTCGGCATCAGCGGCACGCCTTCATAGGTGCGCCAGTTGCCCCGCATCCGGGTGATTGGCGTGGAGTCGCGCAGCAGCGTCTGGGCGGCGAACTTTCCCAGCGTCACGATCGCCTTGGGACGGATGGAGTCGATCTGCGCCTTGAGGAACGGCTCGCAGGCCTCGATCTCGTCCGGCTCCGGGTTCCGGTTCCCCGGCGGCCGGCACTTCACCACGTTGCAGATGTAGACCTCGTCGCGGGTGAAGCCCATGGCCTCGATCATCTTGGTGAGGAGCTGACCCGCCTTCCCCACGAACGGAATGCCCTGCGCGTCCTCGTCCGCCCCCGGCCCCTCGCCCACGAACACCAGCTCCGCCTTCGGGTTGCCGACGCCGAAGACGATGTTGGTGCGGCCGGAGCAGAGCTTGCACCGCTTGCAGTCCCCCAGCTCGGCCCGGATCTCCTCCAGCGTGCGGCGCGACCCACCGGTGGAAGGCGCCTTGGGCGGTTCGGAGAAGAGCGTGGCTTGCGCCCGGGGGGCCGCGGGTGCTGGAGGGGGTGGAGGAGGAGCGGCCGCTGGCTTCGGCGCGGGCGCGGCTGTCGCCCTGGGCGCCGAGCGATCGGCGAGGACGAACTTCTGCCCGGTGGACCGGAGCCACTCCACGTGCCGGCGGACATCCGCCACTGCCTCGGCGATCTCCTCGGAGTCGGAGTCAGCCATGCCCTCTCCCTGACAGCACGTCCCAGATCCGCGCCGCCACCTCGCGCTTGCTGCCGCTCAGCTCGACCGGCGGGCCACCCGCCGAAAGCACGTGCACGTGGTTGGTGTCCCCTCCGAAGCCCGCGCCCGGACGGGTCACGTCGTTGGCCACCACGAAGTCCAGGCCCTTGTCGGCCAGCTTCTGCCGGGCGTGCTCGAGCACGCGCTCGGTCTCCGCGGCGAAGCCCACCAGCACCGGCCGCCGCGCCGCCGCCCGCACCTTCCGGGACACCTCCAGCAGCACGTCCGGCGTGCGGACCAGCTCCAGCACCTCCGGCCCCTCGGACTTCTTGATCTTCTGGGGCGCCACCGTGCGCGGCCGGTAGTCGCTCACCGCCGCGGTGGCGACGAAGAAGTCCGCCTCGCCCGCCCGGGCCAGCGCCGCCGCCGCCATCTCCTCGGCGGTCCGGACGTCCACCACCTCCAGCCCATCCCGAGCGGCCTCCGCCACCGGCCCCAGCACCACGGTCACCGCGGCGCCCCGCGCGCGCGCCTCGTGCGCCAGCGCCAGGCCCATCTTCCCGGTGGAGGGGTTGGAGATGAACCGCACCGGGTCGATCGGCTCACGGGTGGGCCCGGCGGTGATCAGCACCCGCTTCCCGGACAGCGGACCGTCCCCGAGCGTGCGCTCGCAAACCCCCGCGATCTCCGTGACCTCGGCCAGGCGGCCCGGCCCCACGTCACCGTCCGCCAGCAACCCCGAATCGGGCCCGACCGCCCGGTAGCGCGGATCCGCCAGCAGCGCGCGGAGGTTCTCCTGGGTGATGGCGTTCTCGTACATCGCCACGTTCATCGCCGGTGCCACCACCACCGTCCCGCGGAACGCCAGCAGCGAGGTGGTCACCGCGTCGTTGGCCATCCCAGCGCGGACGCGGGCGAGCAGATCGGCGGTGGCGGGCGCCAGCACGAACAGCTCCGCCCAGCGCGCCAGGTGGAGGTGGCCGAAGAGCGCCTCCTGGCCCGGGTCGAAGTAGTCGGTGAGCGCCGGGTGGCCGGAGAGCGACTGGAAGGTGAGCGCGGTGACGAACTGCTGGGCGGCGGCGGTGAGCGCCACCCGGACCTCGGCCCCGCGGCGGCGCAGCTCGCGCACCAGCTCGCAGGCCTTGTAGGCGGCGATCCCGCCACCCACCCCGACCGCCACCCGCCGTCCGCTGAGCGCTCCCATCGCCCCGCGGTCTAGCACGCGGCCCTCACGCGTCGTAGGTCGGAGCGAAGCCGTCCGTCTCCTGGATGGGCCTGCGCCCCTGGAACCCGGAGTCCAGCTCGTGCCAGTACTCGACGCGCTCCTCGCCGAACCGCCAGCACAGGTAGACCGTCCGCCCGTCGAGCAGCGCGCGGAAGTCCACCAGCCCGTCCACCGCCTTGATCTCGATGCCCAGGTCGACGAGGTTCTGGAGCTCCGCGTCCACCCGCCGGAGCCTGGCGTTGCGTTCCTCCGACAGGCGGTCCGGCGCCGGCGACGCGGACCGCTCGAGCAGCCGATCGATCTCCTGGAGCCGGTGCAGCTCCGCCCTCACCAGCGTGAAGGTCCGCTGGAGCAGGGGAACGTATCGATTGGCCTCGGTGACTCCGAAGTGGCGAGCGTCCATCCCGCGCTCACGCGCAGGCGATGCCCGCCCGCTTGCACATCCCGTCCAGGAAGGTCCAGAGGGCGTCCGCCGCCTCGCGGGTGGCGCGCTCCGCGCTCTCCGGGTCGCAGTGCCGGTCGATCAGCGCCGCCACCGCCTCGGAGTGCCGCACGTCGTACTTCATGTGCGCGGTGAAGAACTCCAGGGTCCGGTCGTCGGAGATCCCGTAGAAGGCCTTCAGCCCTTCGATCTTGGTGCGCGCCACCTCCGGCACCTGCGACTCGTAGGCGAACAGCGCGCACAGGCCCTGGGTCCAGTCGCGCGAGGTGAGCTCGAAGAGCTTCTCCACCGACTGCGCCGTCTCCGGCAGCAGCGGCTCCGCGCGCACGCCCTCGCGGGTGGCGCCCAGCCCTTCGGCGAACTGCATCCACAGCTCCGGGTGGTCCTTGCCGTGGATCTCCTCGTCCGCCAGGTTCTCGGTGAGGAGCTTGCGGGCCTCGATCTCCGGGCAGCGGCTGTGCACCGCGGAGACGAACCGCGGGAACTCCTTCACCTGGGCGAAGTACTGCCCGGCGTAGTCGCGGAGGATCTCCCTGGACAGCCTTCCCTGCGACCACGCCTGGTAGAACGCGTGCTTGAGCAGGCTCCGTTCGGCGATCACCGCTTCCAGTCGCTTCGACAGCTTCATCGTTCCCTCCCTAGAGCCCTAGAGCTTCTTCTGCATCACCAGGTGCGGCATCCCCGCTTCCTCGAACACCGCTCCCACCGGCTGGTATCCATGCTGCTTGTAGAAGTCGAGCGCGGAGAGCTGGGCGTGCAGGACGATGCCTTTGAGCTGACGCCGCTGCGCCTCGGTCTCCAGGGCGTGGAGGATCTTGGACCCCACGCCCAGCTTGCGGCTGGCCTGCAGCACCGCCATCCGGCCCACGCGCGCCCAGCGCCCGGACTCGCCAGGCGGAGGCTCCGGCAGGTCCACCACGCGCCCGGTGCCGATGGCGTGGCCGGCGTGCGTGGCGAGCACGTGGAACGCGCGGGCGTCCTCGGCGTCGCGCTCCTCGGCCTCGGGGACGTGTTGTTCCTCGATGAACACGACCTCCCGGATCGCGAGCGCCTGCGCCAGGTCGGCCTCGTTCTGGACCGGGGTGATGGCGACCTCGGTGGGTCCTTCCGGCTGGGCCATGGGCGGCGCGCACCCTAACAAGAATCGCCGGTGTGCTAAAGGCGAAGCCTCCCCATGGGACCGGTCCTCATCGCCGGGATCGTGCTGTTGGCGATCTTCCTGTCGCTTGCGCTCTTCGCGCGGGGCGGGCCCACGGAGACCATCTCCCCCGGCGGCCTCTCCGAGGAGGCGAAGGGCGTGGCCACCCTGGGGCTGGAGGAGCTGGGGAGCGTGGCCGGCCGCCTCTTCAACGAGCTTGGGTTTACGTCCCTCACCAGTGAAGGTTTGCCCGGCCGCGTGGATCTCCGGATGGAGGACCCCACCCCGGTGACCGGCCAGAAGGTCTACATCCGCTGCCTGCTTCAGCCGGAGGCCGGGGCGGTGGAGAGCGCGCAGGTCCAGGCCGCGCTGGACACCGCCCGCCACGAGCAGCTCAGCAAGGCGGTGGTGATCACCGTCACCACCTTCTCCGACGAGGCCAAGCTCCTGGCACGGGGCTCCAGCGTGGAGCTGATCGACGGCAACCAGCTGGCGGCGCTCCTGCGGCAGCACCTGCCCGACGTGGCCAACCGGCTCGGGCTGCCCCGGTGAGCGCGGGTCCGGGGGACCAGCCCTCCCAGCCGGTGAAAGTGGCCGGGGCACTCCCGCTCTCCGGCTACTACCTGCTCCACTTCACCACGGTGGGGATCACGCTCCCCTTCCTGCCGGCGTACTACCGGTCGCTCCACCTCTCCGGAGCGCAGATCGGCTGGCTGCTGGCCATGAGCCCGCTGCTGGCCCTGCTGGCGCCGCCCTTGTGGGGTCACCTGGCGGACCGCACCGGCCGCGCGGACCGGGTGCTCTCCGTCATCGCGCTGGGGGCGTGCCTGGGCTTCCTTCCGCTGGTTCGCGCCCGCTCCTTCCCGCTCCTGATCGCCGCCTGCGCCACCTACGCGTTCTTCGCCTCGTCCGTCAGCATCCTCATCGACAGCCTCACCCTGCGGCGCGTGGACGCGGTGGGCGGGAGCTTCTCGAGGATCCGGCTGTTCGGTTCCCTGGGGTTCGTCCTCTCCTCCACCGCGTTCGGGCTCACCGTGTCGGAGATCGACGCGCGCGCGGTGTGGGTCCCGCTGGGGCTGATGTTCGCCGCCTTCGCCTGGAGCCTCTCCCTCCACTCCCCCAGCCCGCCCTCGCCCGGAGCGTCCCCCCTGTCGGGGGTGCGGCTGCTGGGCCAGCGCGACGTCGCCGTGCTGCTGGCCGCCACCGCGCTGCACTGGATCGCCTGCGCGCCGTACCACGGCTCCTTCGCCATCCACGTGGGCGCGCTGGGGCTGCCGCCGTCCGTGGTGGGGATGGGGGCCGGGCTGGGCGTGCTGGTGGAGATCGCCGTGCTGTTCACGTACCCGGACCTGTTCGGGCGGCTCCAGCCCAGGCACGTGCTCTCGATCTCGTTCGCGGCGAGCGCGGCGCGCTGGCTGGCGATGGCGTTCCTGGACGGCGGCGCCGCGCTGGTGCTGGTGCAGGCGCTGCACGGCCTCAGCTTCGGCGCGTTCTACACGGCCAGCGTCTCCGCCCTGTCCCGCCGGGTGCCGCCGCACCTGCGCTCTTCCGGGCAGGCGCTGTTCGCGGCGGTGACGTTCGGCGTGGGCGGGCTGGTGGGCTTCCCGGCGGCGGGCGCGGTGTACGACCGGCTGGGCGGGCACGGCCTGTTCGCGGCGGCGGCGGCGCTGGAGCTGGTGCCGGCGCTCCTGGTCCTGTGGGCGAAGCCCCCCGAGCCGGCGTGATAACCTTGGGCGGACCGATGCGCCGCGCCGCCCTCCTCCTCGCCCTGTTCTCCACCAGTGCCCTCGCCCAGGTCGGTGCGGGCGTGTTCGGCAGCGGCAAGCCGCCCCTGTTCCGCGAGCAGGAGCTGGATCGCCGCTTCAAGTTCTCCAAGACGAACAAGATGCTGGTGAGCGGCAAGGCGGAGGGCATGCCGTGCCTCCAGCTCACCGGGGCGCTCTTCGTGGCGCTGGGGGAGATCGCCCCCTACCTGCACAAGAAGGACGAGAAGTTCTACCTGGACCCCACGCTGGGCCAGTCCTTCGCGATGCAGATGGACAGCCAGCAGTACCCGGGCTCCGTCTACCTGCTGGCCATGGTGCGGCGGGTCCTGATCGACGGG
>DATBSS010000120.1:0-2227 GCA_036559665.1 Myxococcaceae bacterium | reverse complement strand
AAGAGAAAGCAGGACAACAGTACGGCCTGGGGAAGATCGCCGGGTTCTGCCACCTGTACATCGGCCAGGAGGCCGTGGCGGTGGGCGCCGACGAGGCGATGCGTCGGGACGACTACATGATCGCCGCGTACCGCGAGCACGGGCACGCCCTGGCGCGCGGCGCCGACCCCGGGATGGTGATGGCGGAGCTGTTCGGCCGCAACGGCGGGTACAGCAAGGGGAAGGGGGGTTCGATGCACATCTTCGACATCGAGCACCACTTCTACGGGGGCTACGGCATCGTCGGCGGGCAGATCCCGCTGGCCACCGGGATGGCGTTCGCCTCCCGCTACCGGAGCGACGGCCGGGTGACCGTGTGCTTCTTCGGCGAGGCGGCCGCCAACCAGGGCTCCTTCCACGAGTCGCTCAACATGGCGTCCAAGTGGAAGCTGCCGGTGATCTACGTTTGCGAGAACAACCGCTACGGGATGGGCACCGCCATCACCCGCGTCGCCGCGGTCCCGCAGATCGCCAGGCGGTCGGCCGGCTACGCGATGCGCGGCGAGCAGGTCGACGGGATGGACGTGCTCAAGATGCACGAGGCCGTCTCCGACTGCGCGGAGCACTGCCGGTCCGGGAAGGGCCCGGTGCTGCTGGAGGCGCTCACCTACCGCTTCCGCGGCCACTCGGTGGTGGACCCGGCCAACTACCGCTCCAAGCAGGAGGTGGAGGAGGAGCGGAAGGGCGACCCCATCCCCAAGCTGCGCGACCACATCGTCGCCGCCGGCGCGGCCGGCGAGCCGGAGCTGGACGCCATCGACGCCGAGGTGAAGGCGCTCTGCGAGCAGGCGGTGAAGTTCGCGGACACCTCGCCGGAGCCGTCCGTGGACGAGCTGTGGCGCGACACCATCGTCGAGGAGGGCGAGGAGGACGTGAAGCCGCGCCAGCGCGTGCTGGGGGCGCAGGTGGATTGGCCCTCCTGGCCGGGCCCCAGGGACTTCGACGTGCGCTGGGAGCTGGAGCCGAAGGAGCCCACCGGGGCGGATGAGCAGGCCCAGGCCGCCTCGCGCGCGGAGGAGCGGAGCAAGCAGCAGAACGGGCGCGCCAGCCCCACGGTGTAGCGGAGCCAAGAGACCTTTATGCCGGAGATCATGTACCGCGAGGCGCTCAACCAGGCCCTCGCCGAGGAGATGGAGCGCGACCGCCGGGTCTTCCTGATCGGGGAAGAGGTCGGCAAGTACCAGGGCGCGTTCAAGGTGTCGCAGGGGTTGCTGGAGAAGTTCGGGAGCGCGCGGGTGGTGGATTCGCCCATCTCCGAGCTGGGCTTCGCCGGGCTGGGCGTGGGCGCGGCGATGATCGGCCTGCGTCCCGTGGTGGAGATGATGACCTGGAACTTCGCCATCCTGGCGATGGACCAGATCGTCAACAACGCCGCCAAGCTCCGCCACATGTCCGGCGGCCAGCTCCGCTGCCCCATCGTGTTCCGGGGGCCGGGCGGCGCCGGCGGGCGGCTCTCCTCGCAGCACAGCCAGGCGCTGGAGTCCAACTACGCCCACTTCCCGGGGCTGAAGGTCATTGCCCCCGCCACCCCGGCGGACGCCAAGGGGATGCTCAAGTCCGCCATCCGGGACGAGAACCCCGTGGTGATGTTCGAGGGCGAGCGCCTGTACGCCCTCAAGGGCGAGGTGCCCGAGGGCGAGCACGTGGTGCCGCTGGGCAAGGCGGACGTGAAGCGCGAGGGGAAGGACGTCACCCTCATCACCTGGTCGCGCATGTACTACTTCTGCGAGCAGGCGGCGCAGCAGCTGGAGAAGGAGGGGATCTCCGCGGAGATCCTGGACCTGCGCACGCTGCGCCCGCTGGACGAGGAGGCGCTGGTCGCCTCCGTGCAGAAGACCAACCGGGCGGTGGTGGTGGAGGAGGGGTGGCCGCACTCGGGCGTGGGCGCCCAGGTGGTGGACGTCCTCCAGTCCAGGGCGTTCGACTACCTGGACGCGCCGGTGGCGCGCGTCACCGGCCTGGACGTGAACATGTCCTACGCGGCGAACCTCGAGAACGCCACCCAGCCGGACGCGCCGAAGATCGTCGCCGCGGCGAAGAAGGTCCTCTACCGGGAGAAGCAGTGATGGCGACCGTGATCCAGATGCCCTCCCTCTCCCCCACCATGAAGGAGGGGAAGATCACGAAGTGGCTGAAGAAGGAGGGGGACAAGATCAGCTCCGGCGAGGCGATCGCCGAGGTGGAGACC
>DATBSS010000119.1:0-3223 GCA_036559665.1 Myxococcaceae bacterium | reverse complement strand
TGGGGATGGCGTCGCCGGTGACGGAGCGGATCCGGGTGCCCAACCCGCCGGCGAGGATCGCGCACTGCATCGTCCGCGGGCCTTCAGCGCTTGCCGACCACGTGGAGCGAGCGCGCCCCCTCCTCGTCGAAGCCGTGGGTGCTGTCCAGGATGTACCGCGGGCGCTGCTTCACCTCGTCGTAGATGCGGCCGATGTACTCGCCCAGGATGCCGATGCTGATCAGCTGCACCCCGCCCAGGAAGAGCACCAGCAGCACGATGGTGGGGTTGCCGATCGGGAACTCGACGCCCGCAAACTTGGCGATCAGGTAGCCCAGCCCACCCAGGAACGAGAGCCCGGCGACCAGGAACCCGAACAGCGTGGAGAGCGAGAGCAGGTAGTTGGAGAAGCAGACCACCCCGTTCATGCCGATCCGCACGGAGCCCAGGAAGCGGTTGTAGTTGCCCTGCCCGGCGAAGCGCTCCGGCCGTTCGAACAGGATGGAGGTCTGCTTGAAGCCGACCAGCGCCACCATCCCGCGCAGGAAGCCGTGGCTCTCCTTCAGCTTGACGACCTCGTCCACCACCCGCCGGCTCATCAGCCGGAAGTCGCCGGTGTTGGGCGGGATGTTCACCTCGGCGATCCGGTTGATCACCCGGTAGCCGACGTTGGCGACGACCCGCTTGATCAGCGTCTCTCCCTTGCGGTTGCGCCGCTGGGCGTAGACCACGTCGAACCCCTCCTGGAACCGGGCCACCATCTCCCGGATCAGCTCCGGCGGGTCCTGGAGGTCCACGTCCATCACCACCACCGCGTCGCCCCGCGCGTGCGCCATGCCGGCCAGCGTGGCCATGGGCTGGCCAAAGCGGCGGGAGAACTTGAGCAGCTTGATGCGGGGTTCGCGCCCGGCGTGGTCGAGGATGACCTCCTCGGTGCGGTCGCTCGACGGGTCCATGGAGAAGACGACCTCGAAGTCCGCGGTGAGCCCTTCCAGGATGGGGAGCACGCGGGAGAGGAACTCGGGGACGTTCTTCTCCTCCTTGTAGACGGGGACCACCACGGAAAGCTTCATGGACGTTCCTTGTGCTCGAGGACCGCGAGGATGCTGGTCCCCAACGGGAATGGAATCCGCTTCTCGACCTCGCACACCGCGCCGAGGACCTTCGACGCCGCCCCCTTCCCCGACTGCGCGACCGGGTACGGCTTGCGCGCCAGCACCGAGTAGTACAGCGCAATGGGAATGAAGGCCGCGCCGAAGTACCGCATCCGGCGGATGGCGAAGTGCGGCTCCAGCACCCGGCGCAGGGTCCTCCGGGTGTAGCGCCGGTAGTGGCCCAGTTTCTCGTCGTGCTGGCCGAACAGCCATTGGAGCGCGGGGACGCTGATCACCGCCCGCCCGCCCGGCCGGAGCAGCCGCGCCAGGTGGGCCGCCGCGCCCGCATCGTCCTCGATGTGCTCCAGCACGTCGTGCATCACCACGAAGTCCGCCGCGTCCTGCTCCGGCTGGAGGTCCAGGACGCCGCAGTGACGCACCTCGCAGCCCGGCGGGCAGGCCTTGAGCGCCATCTCGTACGCGTCCCGCTCCGGCTCGCAGGCGCTGACCCGGAGACCCATGTCCGCCGCCACGCGGTTGTACGCGCCGCCGCCGCAGCCGATGTTGAGGAGCGTCCGCCCGGGCTGGACGAACGGGCGCAGCCACGCGGTGGTGAGCTCGTACTTGCTCCAGGCGTAGCGGTCGTCCTCGCGCGACTGGTGGTCGGCCGACGTGTACGCCCCGTCTACGGCTGTGCCCATGGCGCCCCCTCCCGGCGGTAGAGCTCGTGAACCAGCTCCACCGCCCTCAGCGCGTCCGAGGCGCGGGCGATGGGGGTGGGCCGGCCGGACACCTCGGCCAGGAACGCGTCCCACTCCGCCTGCCAGGACTGGTCCTCGCCCGGGAACTGGACGATCTCCGTGTCCGGCGGCCCCATCTCCGGCTTCATCCGGTAGACGCGGAGCTCCTCGGTCCCGTAGCTCCGGCCCAGCCCGAAGATCTCGATCTTCCCCACCTGCCCGAAGATCTCGAAGTCGAACAGGTTCTTCCACTCGGTGCAGCTGGCGTGGAGCCAGGCGCGCCGGGCGCCGTCCGCGGACTTCAGGAACACGAAGCCGTTGTCCTCCACCGGCATCTTCCAGAAGGAGGTGCTGATCCCCCCGCCCTCGAGCTGCAGCTCGCCCCCCATCCAACGGCAGAGGTCGATCAGGTGGACGCCCTGGTCCAGCAGCTCGCCGCCGCCGGCGCGCGCCGGGTCCGCGCGCCACTCGCGGTCGTAGCCCAGCCGGCCGCCGTGGCCGTAGCGGGCGCGGATGTGCATCAGCGGCCCCACCGCGCCGGAGTCGAGCAACTCCTTGGCGCGGGCCAGCGCCGGGTGGAAGCGGTGGTTGAAGCCCACGCGCAGCACGCGGCCAGAGGCCTTCTCCGCGGCCAGCAGAGCGGCGACGTCCGCCGGGTGCCGCCCGGCCGGCTTCTCCACCAGCACGTGCTTGCCGGCCTCCAGCGCGGCGCGCGCGCACGGCGACAGCGCGTCGTTGGTGGTGGCCACGATGACCGCGTCCACGTCCGGGCGCCGGACCAGCGCGGCCCAGTCCGGCTCGGCGTCCGCCTGGTGCGCGGAGGCCAGCGCGCGCGCCCGCTCCGGCACCTGGTCCGCCACCGCCACCAGGCGGCCGCCGGCCATCTGCGCCGCGCGCTTCCCGCCGATCAGCCCTGCGCCGAGGATCCCGACTCGCAGCACGTCCCGCTCAGATGTTGTGCACCAGGGTCTTGCAACCCTCGTGGTCGAAGGTGAACCGCACCTCCTCCAGCCCGGCGGTGGCCATGGCCGCGCGAAGGGCGGCCCGGTCAGAGGCGTAGAAGAGGAGGAACCCGCCGCCGCCCGCGCCCACCAGCTTGCCACCCACGGCGCCGTTCTGCCGCGCCAGGTCGTACCAGGCGTTGATCTGCGGCGAGGAGATGCCGTCCGACCGCTTCTGCTTGTGAAGCCAGTGCTCGTGCATCAGCTCGCCGAAGCCGCGGGTGTTGCCCTTCTCCAGGGTCGTCTTGATGGAGAGCCCCAGCTCCATGATGAAGTTGAGGTTCTCCAGCATGGACTTGTCGTCCTTCTCCGTCTTCGCCTTCTGGTCGGCCAGCACCGCGCTCGCGCTGCGCGAGTAGCCGGTGAAGAACAGCAGGAGGTTGTCCTCCAGGTCGTTGAGCGCGACGTC
>DATBSS010000118.1:0-2899 GCA_036559665.1 Myxococcaceae bacterium | reverse complement strand
ACTTCTCCCGCGTCAACAGCCGCGGCCAGGCACCCGAGCCCGCGGACTGCTCGGCCATCCTGAGGGAGGCGCTCGCCAACCTGGCCGTGGCCGTCCAGGAGAGCGGCGCCCGGGTGACCCACGGGGAGCTGCCCACCATCGCCGCCGACCGGACCCAGATGGTCCAGCTGTTCCAGAACCTCATCGGCAACAGCCTCAAGTTCCGGGGGGAGGGCCGGCCGGAGGTCCACATCCAGGTGGAGCGCGCCGGCGGCGAGGTGAGGTTCGTGGTGCGCGACAACGGCATCGGCATCGAACCGCAGTACTTCGACCGGATCTTCGGCGTCTTCCAGCGCCTGCACACGCGGAGGACGTACCCGGGCACCGGCATCGGCCTGGCGATCTGCAAGAAGATCGTGGAGCGCCACGGCGGGCGCATCTGGGTGGAGTCGCAGGCGGGGCAGGGGACGTCCGTTCACTTCACCCTACCCGCGGTCCCGCCCACTCCCTGACGGGGGCGGGTCCGGGTCCGGGTCGTGACGGCCCCCGTCAGATCTGACCCCCACCCGGCATATTGGACGGGGTGCCCGCGCGTGCGCGCTGGCACGTGACCAGGTCACGGAGATAACCAAGATGAATCACGACATCGATCGCCGGCGCGGGTGGCGCGCCGGTCTGGCGGTATTCCTGTGCTACGCGCTGACGGCGCCCACGGTCCACGCGGCGGCCGCCGCGCCCGGGCAAGGTCCCTCGCAGCCGGCCTCGGACTTCCGGCCGATGTAGGAGCTGCTGGTCCCTGACCCGGGCCTTGCCGCCCAGCGCGTCCCCGCCCGGGTGGTGGACGTCCAGAAGGTGGGGCTCTCCGCCGACGCCGCCATGGGCCGCGCCAAGGCCGCGAAGGTGGCGGCGGACGGCCGGTACCAGCTGGTCACCGGCGCCGGCATGGTCCTTCACCGGACCGACCGCCCGGTCGCGAACCTGCGCACGGTGCAGGTCCCCGGCTCCGCCACCGAGCTGTACACCTGGGACGAGCAGCTCTCCGACGGGAGCCAGCAGTCCTTCTACGCCTACAGCCAGGGCGGCACCGTCCCCATGGGCCGGGTCCGCGAGACGTCCTACCTCCTCCGCCTGCGCGACGCCCAGTTCGACCCGCTCAAGGGCCAGGCGCCCCTGGTGAGCAGCCAGCTGCTGGCCGGCATCGACAGCAAGCTCCACTTCGTGCAGTTCATGGCCACCCCGCTCCCCGAGTTCCGGGACGCCATCGAGGCCGCGGGCGGCAAGGTGCTGCGCTTCTACGCGGACCACACCTACCTGGTGGAGATGGACGCCTCCGCCAAGAAGCTGGTCTCCGCGCTCCCCTACGTCCGCTGGGTGGGCCCGTACCACCCCGAGTACCGGCTGGAGCCGGAGCTGCGCGACGCGATCACCGGCCGGGCCAATGCCCTCCGGTCGCAGCGCTACTCCATCATGGTCGGCGAGCGCGGCGCGAAGCGGCAGAACGCCGTCGCCGAGATGGTCCGCGGCCTGGGTGGGAAGGTGGACCTGGTGGAGAAGGGCGGGATGCGCGTGGAGGCCACGCTCACCCAGGAGCAGCTGGCCCGCCTGGTGCAGTCCGATGACGTCCAGTACGTCGACCGCTGGGGCGGCCCCGGCGAGGTGGACATGGACCACGTCCGCGAGGTGGGCGGCGCGAACGCGCTGGAGATCGCCACCGGCTACAGCGGGGAAGGCGTGCGCGGCGAGGTGTTCGACACCGAGCTGCTGACCTCCCACGTGGAGTGGCCCACCGCGCCCATCCTCCACAGCGTCAATTCCACCCTTCCCCCTCCCGGCGTATCGGTCAAGCACGGGTCCAGCTGCTACGGCATCAACTTCGCCCAGGGCATCAGCGCCCCGGCGCGCGGACTCCTGCCGGACGGCCAGGGCATCTTCTTCCTCTACAACGAGTCCACCCAGTTCGGCGGCGCCAAGTCCCGCTATGACATCAACGCCGAGCTGATCGACCCGGCCGGCCCCTACCGCGCGGTGTTCCAGACCTCCAGCGTCGGCAGCTCGCTGACCACCGCGTACACCACCATCTCCGCCGAGGTGGACGACTACCTCCTCGAGTACCCCATCCTCAGCACCCAGTCGCAGAGCAACGCCGGCACCACCATGTCCCGCCCGCAGGCGTGGGCGAAGAACATCGTCTCCATCGGCGGGATGTATCACTTCAACAACACCAACCTGACCGACGACCACTGGGGTTCCGGGGCCAGCATCGGCCCGGCCGCCGACGGCCGCCTCAAGCCTGACCTGTCGTTCTATTACGACGACATCGACACCACGACCGGCTCCGGCAACACCAATTACACCGACTTCGGCGGCACCAGCGCCGCCACCCCGGAGACGGGCGGCCACTTCGGCCTGCTCCACCAGATGTGGCACAACGGCATCTGGGCGGGCCACGGCGGCAAGACCGACGTGTTCACCAGCCGGCCGAACATGGCCACCGCCAAGGCGCTGATGATCAACAACGCCTACCGGTACAACTGGACCCTGGGCGGCAGCAACGGCGACCTGGACCGCGCCAAGCAGGGCTGGGGCCGGCCGGATCTGACCCGGCTGCGCAACCGCGCCAGCCTGACCAGCATCGTGGACGAGACCGACGTCCTCAAGCCGCTGGGCATGCGGAGCTACAGCGTCAGCGTCCCCGCCTTCCAGACCGAGCTGAACGTGACCATGGCCTACACCGATCCCATGGGCACCGTGGGCGCGGCGCGGGCGCGCATCAACGACCTGTCGGTGCGGGTGACCTCGCCCTCCGGCGTCGTGTACTGGGGCAACAACGGCCTCACCGCGGGCAACTGGTCCACCTCCGGCGGTGTCTCCAACATCGTCGACACGGTGGAGAACGTCTTCGTCCAGAACCCGGCGGCGG
>DATBSS010000117.1:0-4352 GCA_036559665.1 Myxococcaceae bacterium | reverse complement strand
CTGTCCGTCCCCTGGACGAAGCGCTCGACCCGCAGGCCCTCGTGGTTCGTCTCCGCCAGCAGCGGGACCATGAATGGGCTGGGCTCGCCCGCCGCCTGGAAGAAGAGCGGGCTGTAGTGCTGCCCCAGCACGGTGCGCGCGTAGGTCACCCCCACCTCGAAGCCACCGCCTGGCTCCAGCTTCACCGGGTACCGGGGCTCCTGCACCACCTGGAACTGGTCCGAGGTGCCGGTGCCGATCCATCCGTTCGACACCGTCACTGCCGACGAGCACTGGTTGGACACGTACACCGCCCGCGGCTTCGGCGCGCAGTCGTAGCGGATGGCGCCGAAGTCCAGGTACCGCGGCGCCGCGGTGAGGCACGGCAGGTAGGCGTTGGCGACCACCGGCAGCTTCGCCACCGGCCCGGCCGGGTCGTTCACGGTGATCGACAGCTCGCCGGTGTAGTGCCCGTCCTTCTTCGGCTTGAAGGCGACCTGCGCGGAGAACGCCGTCTGTGGCGGCACCGACCCGCCGGTGAGCGGGCCGCCGGGCATGAAGAACGCCCCGCCCGCGTCGTTGGAGAGGTGGATGTCCTTCACCGCGCACTCTTCGGTGCCGACGTTCTCGAAGTAGAAGCCCAACACCGCGCCGAAGGGCGGCTGCACCATGCCGAAGTCCAGCTTCGGTTGCGGGGAGAGCCGGTACTGGCACCTCCCCGAAGGGTGCGCGGTGCCGTGCACCCGCACCGCCCGCACCGGGTTGAACTGGTCGCTGGTGGTGATCAGCACCTCGGCGGTGAAGTCGCCGGCCTGCAGCGGCTCGAAGTAGACCTTCACGTCCACGTACTGCCCCGGCGCAATGGGCACGTTCGGCGCCGTCCACGCCGGCCAGGCGCCGCCCGAATACGGGTACGCCGCGGCCCCCAGGAAGGGCGGCGAGACGTTGAACTGCGCCACGTCCGGCCCCTGCCCGCCCATCCCTTGCAGCAGCAGGTCTCCGACGGTCCCGGCGTTGGAGAGCCGGATGACCCGATGCGCCTTGGCGCCCACCGGCAGATCGCCCAGCTCCAGCGACATCGGCGCCACCGCCAGCGTCGGGCGTCCGCCGGACGCGTCCAGCACCAGGTGCGAGGACCTCGGCCGATCGCTCGTGTAGCTCACCGTCATCTCGCCCAGGTCCGGCCCGGACGAGCGCGCCGCGAAGCGCATCGGCAGCGACACCGCTTCGCCGGGCGCCACCGTCTCGTGCTCCAGCCCGGTGAGCAGGGTGAACGACGCGTCCGAGGTGCTCGCCTGGGTGATGGTCACCGGCCGCCAGGTGATGTTTCGCGCCACGCCGGTGGCCTCGGTCACCTCGTGTACCGGGATGGGCTGGAACGCCAGCGGCTGCGGCTCGAACCGGAACGCGCTCTGCACGGATTCGCCCTGCAGCGAGGCGACCGCCGGCGTGCAGGTCTCGCACGCCCGCAGCTCCACCCGGGCGCCGCTGTGGCCCAGCTGCTGGGGGAAGAACCGGGCGTCGAGCTTGTAGGTCCCCGAGGGCGGGATGGTGACCTGCGCGACCTCGAACTGGTCGGCGCCGGCGCCCTCCATCCGGAGGGTGAGCGGGAGGTCGGTGGGGTTGTCCACCATCGCGCCCATCCAGCGTTCGGAGTCGATCTCCAGGGTCTCGAAGTCGATGGTGGAGGGGATGATCCGCACCTGCGCGGGCGAACCTTTCCCCTGCAAGGCGACCGGGCTGGTCGGCCGGTGCTCGGCGTCGGTGGAGATCTGGAGGCGGTCGCCCTGCGCGCCCTCGTGAATCGGGTGGAAGGAGACCACGACCCGCCGGTCCGCGCCCGGCATGATCTTGCCGGAGCTCTCGAGCTCGGCGGTGAAGGACGGGTTGTCGTCCAGCCGGAGCACCTCCAGCGCGTGGAAAGGGACGAACCCGACGTTCTTGATGGTCACCTCCAGCGACCTCCACTCGCCGACGGGCACCTCGCCGAAGTCCAGCACCGCCGGCTCCACCGCCGCGCTCGCGCTGACCAGGCCGGTCTGGCGAGGTTCGTGGCAGGCCGCCAGGAGCAGGGCCACCCCGGCCATCGCCATCCCGCTCACTCGACCGCTCGCCATCCCGCCTCCACCAGGTGAGGTGATCCCGGGATGGGTTCATCAAGACACGTGCCGGTGGGGCACGGGCCTCGAGGCGGGGAATGTCCGGGCGTTGCGATGTCCGATGGAGGGAGGAGGAACGGGACGGGAGGCGGCGACCCAAAGTTTTCGCCACCGTCCAGCAGGTGACGGCACTAGGCGAACTGGTCGCGCTCGGTCATCCCCAACTCCAGCGAATCGCGCAGCGCGCCTGCCTGGGCGAGGACGTTCCGCTGAGGGCCCAGCGGCGGCGCCTCCAGCACCTTCACCTTCGGCAGCTCCCAGCGCGGCGCGCGGTGGCGGTCCGCCGGCGGCACCGGCTGCCCGGTGGCGCGCTCGTACTCGGTGGCCGGGTCCTCCATCCGCCGCAGCTCGCGCGCCGGGACGCCGCCCACCACGGTGCCGGCCGCCACGTCCCGCGTCACCACCGCGTTGGCGCCCACCACCGCGAAGTCGCCGATCTTCACCGGTCCGAGGATCTTCGCCCCCGCGCCGATGCGGACGTAGTCGCCGATCTGCCCGACGCCCTCCAGGCCCTGCCGCCCGCCGATGATGATGAACGGGGAGAGGAGGCAGCACTTCCCGATGCGCGCGCCCGGGTGGATGAAGTTCCCCACCCCGTTGTAACCGAAGCGCGTCCCCGGCCCGACCTCGGCCGAGTAGGGCAGGTGGGCCTGGTAGAGGAAGCGCATCATCCGCCGGATCAGCGACGGCACCAGCGGGACCTTGTAGCGCTGGAGCCCGCGCCCCAGCCGTTGCAACGTGAGCAGATCCATTCCGCGCGCCTCCAAGCCGCCGCGCGAACGTAGGGAGCGCGTCCCGCGGCGGCAACGCAGCGGCGCGTCAGCGGGGTGCGACGAAGTCGACCACCGCCCCCACCACCGTAGGGTCGCGCAGCAGACGGTAGTGGCCCAGCCCCTGGCGGCGGTCCAGCTTCGCTTCGGGCCACAGCCGGGCCAACGTCTCCGCGTGGGTGATGGGCAGCTCGGTGTCGTCCTCCGACTGGACGATCAGCCCCGGCCGCCGGAGCTTGTGCACCAGCGCCATCGGTTCCAGCCCCTCCCAGTGCTCGCCGGTCCGTTGCTCGATGTGGCGGCGCATCTGCTCGAAGGTGCGGGAGGAGATGCCGGTCATGGCGCGGAACCGCTCCTCGGCGGTGTGGAAGTGCGCCGGTCCCGCCAGCAGGGCCAGCCGCTCCGCCTCCATCCCCCGCGAGGCCGCCAGCACGGCGGCTACCGCCCCGAAGGAGTGCGCCACGACGCCGGCCAGAGGTGGCAGCGCCTTCACCACCGCCGCCAGCGCCTTCACCATCGACGGCAGGTCGGTGCGCTTGCCCTCCGACTCGCCGTGCGACGGGAAGTCGAACGCAGCCACCGAGAGTCCTCGCTCCAGGAGCGGCCGGACGAAGGCGGAGAGCTGCAGGCCATAGCCGCCCCAGCCGTGCAGCAGCAGCACCGCGCGCTCGCCTTCGCCCCAGCGCCACCCGGACACCAGCCCCCCGCCCACCGGGACCTGGAACCGGATCGCTTCCCCCACCAGCGCCTGTTCCTGTGGCCGGAGCCGCGGGCGCCTCGGCACCGGCGTGAGCCAGATCCGCTCGCACAGCCAGGTGGAGACCGGGTGGCCCAGGCGCTCCGTCACCATCGTCGCCCTGCGGACCATGGCCATGGCGCCCTGCTGCGACAGGCGGGGGCGGCGCCGGTGGGAAGGGTTCGCCATAGAACGAACGGTCGTGCTAACGGGTTCCATGGCGCGTCTCCGGGCGTGGTCAGTGGGTGAAGGTCAGCTCTGGGCGGCGAGCGATCGAGCGACGAGCGCCTCGAACGCCTTGCGGGCGCGCGTCTCGGCGCGAGGGTCGGCGATCAGCCGGTGCAGGTGGCTATAGCCGACGAGGATGGCGTTCAGCTCGAAGGCGAACTGCGCGGCGTCCAGGCCGCGCCGGAAGTGCCCTTCCGCGACGGTGAGCTGCGCCGCCTTCTCCAGCGACTCGAGGAGGAGCCGCTGCTGGCGGACCAGCTCGTCGCGCAAGGGGCCGGGCCGGTCGTCCAGCTCCGACGAGGCGGCGATGAAGACGCAGCCGCCGGGCTTGCGGACCCACTCCAGCCAGCCCCAGAAGATGGCCTGGACGCGCGGGAGCCCGCGGGCTTCCTGGATGGCCGGGCGGAAGACCTCGTCGGTGAACTGCTCCGCGGAGAGCTTGATGATCTCCAGCTGGAGGTTCTCCTTGGACTGGAAGTG
>DATBSS010000116.1:0-15707 GCA_036559665.1 Myxococcaceae bacterium | reverse complement strand
CGGTGCAGCAGCTGAAGCCCATCGCCGCGGAGGTGGGGTGCACCATGTCGCAGTTGGCGCTGGCGTGGGTGCTGCGGGAGCCGAACGTGTCGTCGGCGATCATCGGCGCCACCCGGCCGGAGCAGGTGACGGAGAACGCGGCCGCGTCGGGGATCAAGCTCTCCGCGGACGTGCTGAAGAAGATCGACCAGGTGCTGGGGAGCGACATCCCGGTCCGGTGAGGTAGCGTTCGGCCACGTGCCGCCCTTCGACCTGTTCGACGCGCCCTCGCTGGATGGGCTCCGCGTGACCGTACCCGGACCGCCGACGGTCATGAAGGAGGACGTCGTCGCGCGCATCGAGCAGCTCCGGACCGACCTGGGGCAGGCGGAGGAGCTCCCGCCCGGCACGCCGGTGGCCGAGGGCGACCAGGTGGTGCTGGATTCGGTGGGGTTCGTGGGCGGGAAGGTGCTGGCATTCAGCGCGGTGGCCGGGCAGCGGATGACGTTGAAGCCGGACCCCGAGTTGCCTGGGTACGCGGAGAGCCTGGTGGGGATGGAGGTGGGGGGGAAGCGGCGGATCCAGCTCCACCTCCCGCCCACGTGGCCGGAGATCGGGCGGCGCGTGTCCGAGGCCGAGTTCGACGTGGAGCTGAAGTCGGCGCGGCGGATCACCCGGGCGGCGGTGATGGACCCGGCGTTCCTGGAGAAGCTGGGCGGCGGCTCGCTGGACGAGGTGGGCCAGCGGTTGGCGCAGCAGATCGCGGAGGAGCGGCTGCACGAGGCGGAGGGTCGGGCCGTACAGGAGGTCGTGGGCAAGCTCGCCTCGCGGGTGGGGTGGGTGCCTCCGGCGGCGGACATCGACGCGGAGATCGAGGCGCGGTGGCAGGAGGCGGAAGGGGACCTGCTCGAGGCGCGCCAGTTGCCGGAGGGGATGCGACGCGAGGCGCTGGAGGCGTGGCTGACGAAGGCGCGCCTGCGCGAGGAGGTCGCGCAGCAGTTGAAGGAGGCGCGGGTGCTGGAGTCGGTCGCCGAGCAGGAGGGCGTGGAGGTGGACCCGGGCAACCTGATGGAGGAGGCGAAACCGGTCCTCGCCGCGCAGGGACTCACCGCCGAGCAGGCGTGGGAGCGGATGGAGAAGGACCCTCGCTTCCGCGCCCAGCTCACCGAGCAGGTGCGGCGGTACAAGACGGTGGAGCTGGTGATGTCGCGGGCGAAGGCGAAGGTCAGCACCAGCGTCTGGGGGATCTGAGGGGTCTGGACTTCGGCGGAAGAAATCAGGAACGCTTCGCCGCATGGGCCCGATGCTCGAGGTGTTGATCGGCGTTTTCTTCGTCTTCGCGGTGGCCAGCCTGACGTGCTCGGCGGCGGCGGAGCTGCTGGAGGGGCTCCTCAAGAACCGCGCGAAGGACCTCGAGAAAGGGCTCATCTCGCTGGTGGGCTCACGCCAGCTCGGGCGCAAGGTGCTGGATCACCCGTTGATCCGGAGCCTCGCCAACAAGGGGCAGGCTCCGACGCACCTGCCGTCCAGGACGTTCGCCATCGCGCTCCTCGATCTCGTCGCGCGCGGGATCACGAAGGACCAGGTCAACGACCCTGCTGGCGATCGCGGCCCTCACGTCTTCAAACGCCTGTGGGACTGGATCGGTGATTACGCTGGGGACTTCTGGGCGTTCTTCGCCGGTGCGCCCGCGCCAGAGGCCATCGAAGGCCAGAGCACGGACAAGTCCTCAGCGGTCATCGACGCGCTGGCGGGCCCCGTCGACAACCTCCTCAAGGACATCCCGGACAGTGCGCTCAAGCAGTCGCTGACCGGCGTGCTCGCGATCGCCAAGGGCATGGCACAGGCCGAGGCTGCCGCGTTGCTGCAGGGGACTGGATCCGGCGCGGCGCTGGCGCCGGGGGCTCCGGGTGCCATCATGGTCCCTGGCGCCCAGGCAGCGCCGCAGGCCGCGGCCGGGGTGAACGTCGTGGCCGGGGGGGCTCCCGAGGTGGTGGTACCGACGCAGGCGGCAACCAATGTCGTGGCGGCCCTGGCTCGCGAGAGCGGGCTGACGGTCACGGTGGCGCAGTCGCTCGGCTCCATCGAGAAATGGTTCGACGACGGCATGGACCAGGTGACCGCCTGGTACAAGCGCCGCTCGCAGTTCATCATCTTCGTCCTCGGCTGCGCGCTCGCGGTCGGGATGAACCTGGACGCCATCGCGCTCACCAAGGACCTGGCGTCGGACTCGGCGCTCCGGACGGCCCTGGTCGCCGAGGCGGAGGCCGCGTCGAAGGCGGACCCGTCTCAGCAGAAGGACGCGGCCGCGCGGTTCAAGGACGCGAGGACCCAGTTGGAGGGCCTCGGATTCCCGATCGGATGGAGCAGTAAGCGTCCGTGGCCCTCCGATGGAACGGACCAGGTCATGAAGATCATCGGCCTGCTGCTGACCGCGTTGGCGACCTCGCTGGGCGCGCCGTTCTGGTTCGACCTGCTCAAGAAGGTGATGATGGTGCGCGCGGGCGTGAATCCAGCCGAGGACAGCCGGCAGTCCAAGCAGAAGACCGCGGCCTAGCCACTCGAAGCGTCACTGCTCCCTGCGCGTGCCCGCGGTGCTGTTCGGCGCCGGCCAACCACGCAGGTCGAGCGGCGCGCCGGTGAGGTCGTAGACGTCCAGCGCCCAGCCGCCGTCGCGGAACACCAGCGCGTCGAGCGCACCCGGGCCGAACACCGAGGCCACGACCTGGGTGTCCGGCAAGAGCGGACAGGTGACCAGTCGCTCCCCATCCACGTACACCTGCAACTCGGTGCGGATGCCCCCGTCCGGATCCGTCATCTGCACCAGCGCCCCCAGCCCACCATCCGGCGCCGGCACCGCGTCCGCGACGAAGCCCGGCGTCCCGGGCGCGATCATCTCGGCGATCCATCGGCGCCCGCCGTCTCCAGGCCCGAACGCCAGCGCGTAGGTGCCCCCGTCCGCCCGGTCGCGGAAGAAGCCGAAGCCCGCGCTGACCACCAGCATCGTCCGGCGATGCAGTACCTCCAGGTCGCCCGCGTCGACGTTCCAGTCCAGGTCTCCCAGCACCACCTCCGACACGGAGTCGAACAGGCGGATGTTCCCCGCCAGCACCCGCCCCGCCCCGGCGATCACCGCGGGCGCCCCGCCCACCACCGGCGCCACCGGGATGAGCACCACCGCCCCCGCATCGTCCCGCCCCAGCCGCGACAACCCCGCGTCAGTATCGAATGCGTACAGCGCGCCAGTCGCTGCGAAGGCCAGCCGATGCTCCGTCCCTGCCAGCACCGGATCGAACCGCTCCACCCCACCGTCCGAGGACACGTGCACGAACGATTCGATCCACGCCGGCGCCCCCGCGTCCTCCACCCCCGCATCTCCCGTCCCCGCGTCCGGGTCCACCCCGCCTGCATCCGGGTCGCCTGCATCTGGATCACCCGCGTCCAGCTCGCCCGCATCCACATCCCCGGCATCCTCGGAGCCCGCATCCACCTCGTTCACGCTGCTCACCGCCAACCACAGGTCCCCGGACGGGTCGGCCGCATACCGATCGGTCGCACTCCACGCGCGCGTGGCCGGCACCGGCGGCAGCAACGCCAGCGGCACCTCGACCGCCGCCGCTCCCGTGTCCAGCCGATGGAGCGACACGGCATCCGCGCCCAGCATCCACACCCCCGCATCCGTTGCGGTCAGCACGGCGCGCGTCCCCGCATGCGGCGCGGCGAAGCGCTCGAAGGCGGTGGACGTCCACGACACCAGCGCGCAGCCCGCGTCGTACGCCGGGCCGCATACCTCCGCGTAGAGGTTGCCGCGGAACAACAGCAGCCCGGGCTCGTCCGGCGTCGCGGCCGGCACGCCATTCAGCGGCAAGCTGAACGTGGGCGGGAACACGCCCGCATCCGGCTGGACGCAGGCCTGGTTGTGGCACTCCCCCGGTCCCTGGCACGGCGTGGGCGGCGAGCACGGGAACCCCTCGGGGGTCGGCGCCGGCATGCACGTCCCCTGGTCGCAGAAGCTCCCCGTCCGGCAGTCGATCGCCCCGCACAGCGTCCCATTCGGCGCTGGGCCCTGGCCGCAACCGTTGGTCGGATGGCACGTCGCGACCTGGCAGAGCTGGCCCGGCAGCGGGCAGCTCACGGACGTGTGCACGCACCCCAGCAGCACCGAGCAGAAGTCATTGGTGCACGCGTTGTTGTCGTCGCACAGGCGCGGCTCGGCGATGCACTGCCCGATCGGGTCGCACCGCCCGTTGACCAGGCACGGGTTCGGGTGGACGCACGACGTCCCCTCCGGCGCCACCGAATCCACGCACGTCCCCGACGCCACGTCGAAGCTGGACACCGTGCACAGCGTGGTGGCGATACAGGGGATCGGCCGCACGCCGGTGCCGCGCAGGCGCACGACAACCGCGTCCGCCTCTCCCGCGGAGCGCAGCACCAGGTCCCGTTCCACCAGCTCCGCGCCCGCGGTGAAGGCGACCTCCAGCGCGCCGCGGCCGCTGGGTGGAAGCGCCACCCTCTCCTGCACTTCGAACGGCGGGGACGTGGACGCCTGCACCACCACCTCGGCGCGCCCGATGCTCTGCAGCTCCAGCACCCTGGTGGTGCGCTCGCCCTCCAGGTGACGCCCGAAGTCGATCTCGAAGACGTCGGGCTGGAAGCCGACGCGGGCCGGGCGCACCGGCAGGTCGTTGCACCGGCACGAACCGACCAACACCACCACCGCCGCCAGCGCCGCGGCCGCCTGGCCCGCTCCCCACCTCAAGGCGTGGCCACGCCGTTCTTCTTGCGCCGGGCGAGCCAGCGGATCAGCAGCGCGAGCGCCGCCACCGCCAGCAGGCCGCCCACCCCGCGCTGCCAACCGCCGACGAACGCGGCGATGCGCTCCGCGTTGCCGCCCAGCGCCACGCCCACGTAGAGGATGAGCGCGCTGTGGGCGGCGGCGGATACCGCCCCCAGCACCAGCACCCGGCTGCGCCGCATCCCGGCCATCCCGGCGGCGACGAAGAACAGCCCCCGGATGCCGGGGATGAACCGGTTGGCGGCGATCAGCCAGTCGCCGTACTTCCGCATCCTCGCCTCGGCGTCGTGGAGCGCGCGCATGGAGATCCCCAGCACCGACTGGCGCGCCGGGTCCCGCTCCACGCGCGCGCCCAGCCACTGGCCGATGCTGAAGTTGGCCAGCGCGCCCAGGACGCTCCCCACCATCACCGCCGTGAAGACCAGCCAGTACGGCTGCTGCCCGCGCACCGCGTAGATGCCGCCCAGCAACATCACCGAGTCGCCGGGGAACGGCGGGACCAGGTACTCCAGCAGCGCCGCCAGCCCGAGCACGAAGAACGCCGCCGGGCCGACCTGGCGGATCGCGCTGTCGAAGGCCTCGAGCACACGCCGAGCGTACCCCAAGGCCGCGAGATCACAGGCTCGGCCCCTTGCTGGGTTTCCGCCAAGAACGGTCAAAGCGGCCGGGTAACCAGCGGTGGCCAGCGCGCGTACCTGCAACCGAAGTTCCCTTCAGTCCTCAGCCGCCCCCGAAGTTCTCCCGAACAGAAAAGGACCTCCCCATGAGCGCTTCCACGCGCAGGGCCGTCGTGTTGCCGCTGGTGTCTTCGCTGTCCCTTCTCTTCCTCGCCGGCTGCGGGCCCGCGGCCGACGAGCCCGGCGCCCTCGGTTCCGAGGATGTGTTCGCGGACAACGGCGAGCTGAATTCGGAGCTGGGCCTGGCGAGGCGCGCCGCCGTCTTCACCCTCTCCAACGAGACGAAGAACGAGGTCCTGGTCTTCCGGCGCGGCGACGAGGGGCGGCTCATCCCTGCCGGGCGGATCCCCACCGGCGGCATGGGGAGCGGCGCCGGCCTGGGCTCCCAGGGCGCGCTGGCGCTCAGCCCCAACGGGCGCTGGCTGCTGGCGGTGAACGCCGGGAGCGACCAGCTCAGCGTGTTCTGGGTGATCGGGACGGCCCTCTACCTGACGGACGTCGACGCCTCGGGCGGCAAGCAGCCGATCAGCGTCACCATGCAGGGCAACCTGGTCTACGTGCTCAACGCGGGCGGCGACGGGAACGTGACCGGCTTCCGCCTGGACTGCTGGGGCCGCCTGCACCGGATCGCCGGGAGCAGCCAGCCGCTGAGCAGCCGCGCCTCCGGCCCCGCCCAGGTGTCCCTGAGCGCGAACCGGCGCACGCTGGTGGTCACCGAGAAGGCCACCAACGCCATCACCACCTACGCAGTGCGCGAGGACGGCTCGCTGGGCTCGCCGGCCGTCACCCCCTCCAGCGGGCAGACGCCGTTCGGGTTCGCGCTCACCTCGGACGGCACGCTGGTGGTCTCCGAGGCGGTCGGCGCGATGCCGAACCTGGGCACGGTCTCCTCCTACCGCCTCGGCACCGGCGCGGCCCCGGGCCTGGTGAGCGCCTCCGTCCACACCGGCCAGACCGCGCCGTGCTGGGTGGCGATCACCGATGACGACGCCTACGCCTACTCCGCCAACACCCCGGCCGGGACCATCACCGGCTTCGCCATCGACGTGGCGGGTGGGCTCTCCCTGCTGGGCGACGCCGGCCAGACGGCGTCCACCGGCGCAGGCTCCAGGCCCGCGGACCTGGCGCTCAGCCACCACGGCCGGTTTCTCTACGTCCTGGAAGCGGGCGCGCACCGCATCGGCGCCTACCAGGTGCAGCGGAACGGGGCGCTCGTCGAGGTGCAGGTCCCGGGCGCCGGCGAGCTCCCCACCTCCACCGTCGGCCTGGTGGCGCTCTAGTCGCCTGGGCTCGGGCCGGGCGCCGGCGGTGTCTCCGGCCGGCGCCGTAACCTCCTCCAGTTCGCGCCCGCCCGTTCAACCTCGTCGAAGCCCGCCAACCACTCCGGCAGCGGGCCATCCCCGTAGACCAGCAGCTCGTCGAACCAGCCCACCCGGCTCTTCCCATCCTCCAGCGTGGCGGGGACGGTGACGCCGGGCTGGAAGGCGACCGGGTGGTGCTCGGCGTCGGCGAAGAAGTGGTGGCCCACCCCGCCGCGCTCGGCGGTCCACCACTGGCCGAGGTGCTCGGCGTAGATGTGGTGGCTCCCCAGCACCTTCGTCCCGTTCAGCGGCACGTACCCGTGGCGGCCGGGGCGCGGTCCCGAGGCGATCAGCGCCTGCAGCCCGTCCACCTCGCGCTTGAAGCGGACGTGGAAGGCGGTGGTCTCCGCCAGCGAGGCCACCGCCACCAGCAGCATCCCCACCCGGAGCACCCGCGGCACCGCGCTCCACGGCACCAGCAGCAGCGCCAGCGCCCCCGCGAAGACCGGCAGCCGCATGGCGATGAGGTAGATGCCGGAGAGCGTCTTCGGCGAGGCCACGTAGAGCGCCGACATGGCCAGGAAGAGCGCCACCGGACGCAGGTCCGGCTCCGACCGCCGCCACCGCCACCCCCACAGCCCGGCGAAGGCGGCGGCGATGGCCAGTGGCCCGGCGATGGAGAGCAGCCCTTCGGGGCGGTAGTTCTTGAAGAACCAGTTCAGGTGCGCTTCGGCGCCGTAGAAGGTGGCCGGCCAGTCGCCGGGCGTGACGGCGCGGGTGGCCATGCCGATCGCCTTCGGCAACGACAGCGCCACCGGGAGGCCCAGCGAGAGCGCTCCCATGCGGATCGCCTTCCCGCGCGGGCGACTGGCGAGCGCGGCGACGCCCACCAGGAACGCGAGCACGGCGAACGCCACCAGGTGCGAGAGCAGGCACGCGGCGCCGGCGAGGTTGGCGAGCACCACCCAGCGCCGCCTCCCGTCCTTGAGCGCCTCCAGGTATGCGGCCAGGCCGAACAGCGCCAGCGGCTGGGCGAATAGCCCCGACACCAGGCCGTACCAGTAGGAGAGGTTGAACGCGAGCGGGAGGCAGAGCGCCAGCAGCGGCACCGGCGCCGGCCGGCCGGCGGCGCGGAGCAGCGCGGACACCGAGACCGGGAAGGCGACCAGCGCCAGCCAGAGCGCGGCGCGCATCGCCAGGGCTCCGGAGCCCAGCCACGCCACCGGGAGGAAGAGCCAGTACGGCAACCCGTACCCCAGCGGGAACTGGATCCGGTACAGCGCGCGCAGGTCCGGTTCGCCGCGGAGGAGCTCCACCAGCGTCTGCATCTGCGCGCCGTGGGCCGGCAGGTCGACGGAGGGCGGGAACCCCGACACCAGGAACGCGCACAGGGCCGCCCAGGCGAGCAGGGCACCGCCTCGCCACCAGGCCTCCGGGAGGGGCTCCGGCCCGCGCTCCGCCAGCGCCGCAGCGAGCGCCACGGCCAGGCCGATCGCCACCCCGCCGGAGGTGAGCGCGTCCGCGCTGGCGGCCACGGCGGCGTCCGCGCCCAGCGCCGCGGCGGTCCACAGCGCGGACCCGGGCGCGCCCCGCCACACCATCCGCGCGCAGGACGCCAGGCCCACCGCCAGGCCGACGAGGTACAGCTTCTCCACCCAGAACACCGCGGGGGAGAGCGCGTTCACCAGCACCAGGGCGGCGATCACCCCGAGCGCGATGGCGGTCAGCGGCGAGAGCGGGGAGCGGCCCCGCTGGGCCTGCCGTTCGAGCGATTGCACGCGCCGGCCAGCCTACGTCACCAGCTGGCGATGCGGTCCTCCAGCTCGTCCTGCCGGAGCTGCGAGAGGTCCTTGGTGATCTCGTTGGCGACGGTGGCGGCGACCGGGGCGTCCAGTGCCTGGCGGAGGAGGCCCATCATCTCGGGAGGGGCCACCAGCACCAGGTGCCGGAACTCGTGGGCGTCGAACGCGCGCTCCAGCCGCCGCGCGAGCTGGCGGGCGAAGACCTTGGCCTCGTATTCCTTGGGCAGCTCGCCGCTCTCCATATTTGGCATGTCCGTCACCAGCTCCGGCGTGTGGGCCCGCCCCTCGGGGTGCTCCAGCCACTCCACCAGCTCCCAGTCCTGGTCGCGCCGCTCCGTGCGGAAGATCCGGGCCCGCGCGCTGTCCGCCACCACGATCCACGTCCGCGACGGCCGCATCCGCACGCTCCTTGCCATGATCGCCGTTAAGCTAGTGACGCATGCGCGCCCAGCCCACGCTTCGACTGGCGCTCGCCGCGGTCTTGGCCGCGCTGGCGCTCGGAGTGTCCGGCGGGGCACGGGCCGGAGAGCAGGCGCCGCCCGAGCCGTTCCCGCTGCCCCTGGTGGGCGGGAAGCCGCTCGCCGTCTCCCCGGGGCAGAAGACCTTCCGCCTGCCGCTGGGTTACGCGCGCGTCGCCGCCTTCTACCGGGACCAGTTCCGCGGGGCGGCGGGCGTGACGCTGGCCGAACGGGCGCCGGGTGGCTCACCGCGGGAGCTGTCCATCCGCTCGCTCCGGAAGACCGACGCGTGGGCCAGCGCGGTGGTGCGAGAGGTGGAGGGAGGTACGACCGTGGACGTGACCCCCATCCTCCGGGCCGACGCCGAAGCGGTGAAGGGTGGCGCGCGTCCGCTGGTGCAGTTCGTCATCGGCCGATCCGACGAGGCGCGCAAGGCCGCCGAGTCGATCGACCACCTCGAGCGCTGACCGGAAATTGATCCAGTCGCGGAGTGCGCGCTGGGTGAACTTTCTTCAGTCCTCCTCCGCTTGGAGCGCCCTGTTCCAGACGAAGAGTACGGCTTCCCGGACGAATCCAGGACGGCGGGGGCGCAGCACGGCTCTTGCACGGATGGCCGGTACCTTCCCCCCCGCGGAACCATGAGCTGCGCCATTTCTCACGAGAGCCCCGAAGCCGACCCGTCGAGCCGCACCGCGCCTCCGTCGAGGTCGAATGCCCCTGCGTCCTTCGAGGATGACCTGGTGGGCCGACGGCTCGGCAGCTTCCGGCTGCTGCGGCGGCTCGGCACGGGAGGGATGGGCGCGGTCTACCTCGCCGAGCACGTGGTCATCGGGAGCCGGGTGGCGGTGAAGGTCCTCCACCCTTCGCTCTCCACCGACTCCAGCATCCTGCAGCGCTTCCACGCCGAGGCGCGCGCGGTGAACCTGATCGGCCACGAGCACATCCTGAAGATCTATGACCTCTGCCACGAGGACGGCCTCCACTACCTGATCATGGAGTACCTGGAGGGACAGCCGCTCTCGAGGTACGCGAGCGAGCCGCTGCCGGCGGAGAAGGCGATCCCCCTCCTGGCGCAGGTGTGCGACGCGCTGGCGGCGGCGCACGACCACGGGGTGGTGCACCGGGACCTCAAGCCGGAGAACATCTTCCTGGTGGAGCGGCGCGGGGCCCCGCCGTTCGTGAAGCTGCTGGACTTCGGGGTGGCGAAGCTGCTCGAGGACGCGGCCGCCATCACCTCGGCGGGGATGGTGGTGGGGACGCCGGCGTACATGGCGCCGGAGCAGTTCGAGAGCGGCCCCATCGACGGCCGCACCGACCTCTACGCGCTGGGGGCGGTCTCCTACCAGATCTCCACCGGCCGGCTCCCGTTCAACTCCGACAAGGTCGCCCAGCTGATGCGGGCGCACCTGGTGTCGGTGCCGACGGCGCCGAACCTCGTCCGGAAGGACATCCCGGCGCGTTGGTCGGAGATCACCCTGCGCGCGCTGTCCAAGCGTCCGGAGGACCGGTACCGGGACGCGCGGGCGATGAAGGCGGACCTGCTGGCGTCGATGGACGCGCCTGCTCCGCGACCGGCGGCGCCCGCGGCACAGAAGCCCGCGGTGCCGCGCCCGGTGCGGCCGACGTTCAACGTCGACGTGCTGGAGGCGAAGGGGAACGCCGGACGCCGGACCACGGGGATGGAGCTGTCGAAGGACGGCGTGTTCCTGGCGGGCGCCGGCTTTGCACCTCGGCTCTTCTCGACGCTGCATCTGACGCTGCACGGTGCCGCTGGTGGGGTGGTGAGGCTGGAGGGGGAGGTGGTGCGCTACGTCTCCTCCGCGCAGGCGCTGGCGTGGGGCATGTCGGAGGGCGTGGGCGTGCAGTTCGTCCACGTGACGGCGGCGCAGAAGCGGGCGCTGGTGGCGCTGCTGAAGGGAGTGCCGATTCCCCCGGAGCCGGAACCGGCCCTGGACGCCGCCAATGTGGGTGGTCCGGATCCGGAGGTCGTCCTGGCGCCGTTGAGGAAGCGCGCATCGAAGGTCGGGGATCCGTATGCGGTGCTCGACGTGTCAATCGATGCCGACGCGTCGACGATCCGTTCGCGGGGGCGGGAGCTGCGGAAGGGGTTGCAGGCGGTCCGGACGCCGCGGGCAAGCGCGGAGCAGGTGGCGGAGGCGGAGCGGTTGATGGAGCGGATCTCGCGCGCGCTGCAGATGCTGGCGGAGCCGCCGCTGCGGGCGGAGTACGACGCGGCCATCGGGAACTACGTGGGCATCGCGCAGTCGATCGCCGCCGGGCTCACGGTGACGGAGCTGGAGCGGCTGCGGAGCCGGTTCCTGGCGGAGCGGCCGAAGGCGGCCAGTCACGCGACGCTCGAGACGATGTGCGCGAGGTCGTTCGAGCAGCAGGGCGAGCTGGAGCAGGCCGCCGCGGCGTACGAGCGGGCGCTCCGGTACGACCCGCTCGATCTGCTCGTCCACCAGCGCCTCTCCTCGCTCCGGCGCCAGCAGCGCCACGAGCAGCGCCCTTCCGCGCCGGCCTAGCGTTCACGCCCCGTCGGCGGCGGTGGATAACGCCGCCTTCAGCACCGTCCGGGGCGCCCGCCGCGGGATGATGATCATCGCCACGGCCCCGACGATGAGCACCGCCGCCAGCGCGCCGCGCCCGGTGAGCACCTCGCCGACCATCGCCCAACCCACCGCCAGGGCCACCACCGGGTTGACGAACGCGTAGGTGGAGACCAGGGGCGGCGAGACGCGCCGCAGGAGCCAGCTGTAGGCGCTGAACCCGACCAGCGACCCCATGACCACCAGGTAGCCCCACGACAGCGCGGCCTTCGTCGAGACGCCGTGCGCCAGCACCGCCGCCCCGTCCCCCGCGAGCAGCGACCCCACCAGCAGCACCACGCCGCCGCTCACCATGGGCAACCCGGCGGCGGACACCGGATCCCCGGGCTGCGGCAGGTCACGCGAGATCAACGAACCCACCGACCACGACAGCGCCGCGCCCACCAGCGCCACCGCCGCCAGCGGATCCACCGACCGCGAGCCCAAAAGCTGCCCCGGCCCCACCAGCACGACCATCCCCGCGAACCCCAGCGCGAACCCCGCCCTCTGCCGTGCCGAGAGCGGCTTGGCGTCACGCCGCAGCGAGCCCAGCCCCGTCATCCACAGCGGGATGGTCGCCAGCATCAGCGCCGCCAGCCCGGACGAGACCCGGGTCTCCGCCCACGCCAGCAGCGCGTTCCCTCCGAACAGCAAGGACCCGACCAGCACGCTCGACGCCCACGCCGCCCCGGAGATGCGCCCCGCCCCCCGCACCTTCGCCACCGCGCACATCACCGCCCCCGCTACCAGGAACCTCGCCCCCGCCATCAGCACCGGCGGGAGCTCCTCCACCGCGTACCGGATGGCGAGGAAGGTGGATCCCCACACCAGGTAGATGGCCGCAAAGCACAGGAGCACCAATCCCACCCCGTCCGCTCGACGCTGGTCGTTCATGACGGGGGAATTCATGCTCCGGACCTGGTACCTTCGAAAGGACCAGATTCACAAAAACCAACGGACCAGGAATTCGACCATGCGCGGTTGGGACCTCGGCATCGAGCTGGACGCCCGCTCCAGCCTCCCCCTCTTCCTCCAGATCGCCCGGGCGGTGGCGGACGGCGTCCGCTCCGGCCGCCTGCGCCCCGGCGAACCGCTCCCCGGCAGCCGCACCCTCGCCGCCACCCTGCGCATCCACCGCAACACCGCGCTGGCCGCCTACCGCGAGCTGGAGGCCGAAGGCTGGATCGTCACCTCCGCCGCCCGCGGCACCTTCGTCTCCTCCGCGCTCCCCGACCGCCGCCCCCGCGCCTTCGCCGCCCTCCCCTCCCGCGAGGGCACGCCGGAGCGCTCCGGCTTCGACCTCCGCCAGTGCCCGCACCCGGACCCCTGGGTCCCCCCGCGCGGCGCCCTCTCCCTCTCCTCCGGCGCCCCCGACTCGCGCCTCTTCCCCGCGGCCGCGCTCGCCCGCGCCTACCGCCGCGCCCTCCGCCTCCACGCCCGCACCCTCCTCGACTACGGCGACCCGCGCGGACTCCCCAAGCTCCGCGAGGCGCTCGCCGACATGCTGCGCAGCGTGCGCGGGCTGGCGTGCTCGGCGTCCACCGTCCAGCTCACCCGCGGCAGCCAGGGGGCCCTGGACCTCACGGCGCGAGCGCTGATCCAGCCGGGGGACGTGGTGGCGGTGGAGGCGCTGGGCTACCGGATGGCATGGGAGGCCTTCCGCAGCGCCGGCGCGAAGCTGGTCCCCATCCCGGTCGACGGCGAGGGCCTGGACGTGGCCTGCCTGGAGAAGGTGGCGGACCGCGAGAAGCTCCGCGCCATCTACGTCACCCCGCACCACCAGTACCCCACCACCGTCGTCCTCTCCCCCGGCCGCCGCTTGCGCCTGCTGGAGCTGGCGCACCGCAAGCGCTTCGCCATCCTGGAGGACGACTACGACCACGAGTTCCACTTCGAGGGCCGCCCGGTGCTCCCGCTCGCCAGCGCGGACCGCTCCGGCTGCGTGGTCTACCTGGGCACCCTCTCCAAGATCCTCGCGCCCGCGCTGCGCATCGGCTTCGCCGTCGCGCCGCCCCCGATCATCGACCGCCTCTCGCACTTGAGGATGTTCGCCGACCGCCAGGGCGACAACCTGGCCGAGTACGCGGTGGCGGAGCTCCTGGAGGACGGGGAGGTGCAGCGCCACGCCCGCCGCTCGCGCAAGATCTACCAGCAGCGGCGCGACGCGCTCGCCTCCGCGCTCCGCAAACGCCTGGGCGACGCGGTGTCCTTCCAGGTCCCCTCGGGCGGCTCCGCGCTCTGGGTCCAGTGCGCTCAGGACCTCGACGCCGCGGCCTGGATGGACCGCTGCCTGGACAAGGGCGTGGACGTGAAGCCCTGCTGGTCCTTCGCCTTCGACCCGTCTCGCCCTCAGCCCTTCTTCCGCCTCGGCTACGCCACGCACACTCCGGAGGAGCTGGAGGGCGCGGTGAAGCGGATGGCGGCGGCGCTTCCCCCTCGCACCCGCCTCACGGGTTGAGCAGCTCCCTCGCCCATTCCCCTTCGACCCTCCGGTAGAGCACCCGGTCGTGCAGCCGGCTGGGCCGCGACGTCCAGAATTCGATGCGGTCCGGCACCAACCGCAGCCCGGACCAGTGCGGCGGGCGCGGCACCACCGTCCCCGCGTACCTCGCGTCGATCTCCGCCGCCCGCGCCTCCAGCGCCTCCCGCGAGTCCAGCACCTGGCTCTGGTGCGACGCCCAGGCGCCCACCTGGCTCCCGCGCACGCGAGAGGCGAAGTACGCGTCCGCCTCCTCGCCGCTCACCGGCTCCACCTTCCCCTCGATGCGGACCTGCTTCTCCAGCGGGCGCCAGAGGAAGCAGAGCGCCGCGAAGGGGTTCTCCTTCAGCTCCCGACCCTTCCGCGATTCGAGGTTCGTGTAGAAGGTGAACCCCCGCGCGTCGAAGCCCTTGAGCAGCACCACCCGGGACGACGGCCGCCCGTCCTTCCCCACCGTGCTGAGCACCATGGCGTTGGGGTCGACCGGGATGGCCTTCACGGCCTGCTCGTAGAGCTGACCAAAGAGCTGGATCGGGTCTTCCACGCTTCGTACCGTGCGCGCCAGACAATGAAGATACTCTTCATCTCCTCCGAGGTCGCCCCCTTCTCGAAGACCGGCGGCCTGGGGGACGTGGCCGGGGCGCTGCCCGGCGCGCTGGCGAAGCTGGGTCACGAGGTGAAGGTGGTGACCCCGCTGTACGCCACGGTGAAGCAGCCGGACATCGCGCCGCTGGGCGTCTCCATCCGCCTCCGCTTCCCGGTGACGGAGCTGTACGTGGAGTTGTACGCCGCGCAGATGGCCCCCGGCCACCAGGTCGTGCTCCTGCACCACCCGGGGCTCTACGGGCGCAACGGCGTCTACGGCGACCAGTACGGCGAGTTCGGGGACAACCACGTCCGCTTCGGCCTGCTCACCGTGGGGGCGCTCTCCGCCGCCCAGGCGCTGCGCTTCGAGCCGGACATCGTCCACCTCAACGACTGGCCCACCGGCCTGGGCGCCGTCGCGCTGCGCCGCGGCTACGCCGGCACGCCGCTGAACCGCGCGCGCACCGTCTTCACCATCCACAACCTCGCCTACCAGGGCCTCTTCCCCAAGCGGGTGATGGACGAGCTGGGCCTCCCCTGGGACCTGTTCCGCGACGACGGTCTGGAGATGTACGACGGCGTGAGCTTCCTCAAGGCGGGGGTGGCCTGGTCGGACGCCGTCACCGCGGTCTCCTTCCGCTACGCGCAGGAGATCATGACCCCCGAGTTGGGCTGCGGGCTGGACGGATTCATCCGCGCCCGGGTGGGCAAGCTCCACGGCATCCTCAACGGCGTGGACTACAGGGAGTGGGACCCGCCCACCGACCGCCACCTCCCCGCCCACTACAGCGCGGACGACCTGGCCGGGAAGGAGGCCTGCAAGAAGGACCTCCGCGCCCGCTTCGCCCTCCCGCCGGAGACCGGGCACCTGCCCCTCTACGGCATCGTCTCCCGCCTGGTGGACCAGAAGGGCGTGGACCTCCTGCTGTCGGTGATGCACGCCGCGCTCACCGAGTGGAACCTCAACTTCGTCGCCCTGGGCAGCGGCGACAGCCGCCTGGAGCAGGGCCTCGAACAGCTCCGCGCGCGCTACCCGGACC
>DATBSS010000115.1:0-5358 GCA_036559665.1 Myxococcaceae bacterium | reverse complement strand
CCGTGTCCTGGCACGTGCAGCACGCCGCGGACTCGAGATCGGTCTCTTGATACCGGGGTGCGCCCTTACCTGGGATCCGGCGCCAGTTGACGCTTCCATGTAGCTTGAGCACGGAGGCTCCGTCGCGGGAGCCCTTCGATGTCCCCGGCAACAAGATCGTCATGGACTTCGACACCCCACAGAGGTGCTCGAGCGCTACGTCGTAATTGAAGGTCACGATCGAGTCGCTCGGGCCAACGACTTCCGTGACCCAACGCCGATACGGACCCCACCGCTCCGTCTCAAGGTTCGCGCTGCGGAGGAATGCGGTGCACTCGGCAGCGATGAGTCGCCTGGCCATGCCTCGGAGCTCCGAGGGTTCGGGAGGCAGGCGACCGTGGCTTTGATGCATGATGGCCTTGAGCGTCGTCGCCGCCGCTCCCTTCGGCGAGGCCGCAGCCAGGTCGACGAAGTCGAGAAACTCCTCGGCATCTCGCCAGAGCGTCTCGCCTGGCGTTTCCCAGCGCAGCTCGGAACGTCGTCCGGCGGAGAAGCGCCGCCCATAGTGAAAGAGCCAGACGACCAACTCCGGGAGAATGCCCTGCAAGAGCGGGAAGCCAGGGTCCGGGAAGGTCGCGCGCAACCGTCGGAGGCAGTCCGGCTGCAGCAGGTCGTCCAGGAGCGGACCACCCAACGACCGGCTGAAGCCCGCCCCGAGGATCCAGACGACCTTCGGCTCCATCAATCCCCCCAGCGACCGACCTTGATGCGCCCGCCGGGCTTCAGCTCCATGATCGTGTTGTGCGCGTCATACCGGGGCTTCACCAGGTACGCCGGCTCCGAGGAGTACGTGGTCCCGGACCGGAGGATCTTCCCCGCCGCGTCCAGGTCCACCGTCACCTCTTCCGCGTAGTTGTTGATCTCGAACCCGCCGCGCGGCGCCGTGGCCCCATTCGCGTCCTTCATGTCGTCGAAGCTGCCCACCGCCAGCACCAGCTTCCGCACGTGCCCCTGCGCGTCCTTCTCCGCCTTCACCACGTTCACCGCGTGGTCCCACCGCCCATCGCCCGTATGGTCGAGGAAGATCAGGTCCCCGGGCCGGAGTTGGTCCACCGGCACCTCCGGCTTCGTCTGGTCGCCCATGTTGTCCCGCGCCGGGTCCCACGGCACCACCGTCTTCGCCGCCCGCCCGACCATGTTGGCGTCGATCTCCGGCGTCATCAGGTCGACCCCGGGGATCATCGACGCGTCCGGATCCAGCTTCTGGATCGCCTGCGCCTGGTCGTACCCCGGCCGCACCTGCGGCAGCGTCTCGAACCGCTGGAAGTACCCGATCGGCTTCCCCGCCGTGGCCGCCCTCCACTCCAGCGGCTTCACGCTCCCCTGCTCCGACCGCGGCATCGGCATCTCCACGCCCAGGTCCTTCTTCACCTTCGCGCGGAACTGGTCCATGAACAGCAGCGACATCGTCTTGCAGTCCGTCTCGACGTGGTTCGCCTTCAGCACGTCCCAGTACTCGCCCACGAACTTCCCGTACGCGTCCTGGATCTCCGGGTGGTTCCAGTCCACCGGCCGGCTCCGGTCGTGGACCGCCACCTTCGTCAACCCACGCGCGTCGAAATCCGACAGGTACTTCATCGGATCCCCCGACCGCACCGCCGACACCTCGCGCGGGATCTCCGCCAGCGCCTGGTCCATCGCGTCCAGCGTGGGCCGGTTCAGCTTCCCCGTCGCCGGCAGCCCATGCGCCGCCTGGAACGACGCCAGCCCCTCCTGCGCCGCCGCGTCGAACTTCCCCTTCCCCGTCCGCCCCAGCATCCCCAGCCGTCCCAGCGCGTACTCCAGCGCCACCGCCTGGGGGCTCCCGTCTGCCGGCGGGAACAGCTCCGCCCCCTCCCCGAACGCGTTCCTCAGCGCGCTGTCCTTCAGCGCCCCCGGCGCGGGCGGCGGCTCCCCCGGCCCTCCCACCCCCACCGTCGCCTTCGCGGCGTCCGTCCGGAACGCATCCGCGGGCGTTCCAGCAGGGGTCCCACCCACCGCCGTGACGGGATTCAGCAGCGCCGGCCGATCAGGCGCGGTGGCGCCGGGCAAGGTAGCAGGGCGAGGGGGCGACTCCAGGGTAGTCCGCGGCATGACCCCACGGGCGTAGCACACCCCCTTTCGCCGCCGCTACGCAGGCACCCCCGCCCCCCGGATCCGGACCACCCCCCGCCACGCCCCACCCCGTTCCTCCAGGGACACCAGTTCGTGTCCGGTGGAGGCACACCAGGCGGGCAGGTCGGACCGCACGGCCGGATCGGTCGCGAGTAACTCCAGCTCGTCTCCGGTCACTGCTCCCCTGGCCGCCTGCGCCAAACGCAGGATGGGCACCGGGCACCATGTCTGACGGGCATCGACCAGGAGCATGCTTGGAAGCCTCGTCCCCGAGGCGGCGGTGGTACACCGCCTCCACGGTTTGTTGCACGCCCGAACGCCCGTTTGCTATGGACCGCGACCGTCCAGCCTCGCCCGGACCGACTGTGGCGAGTCACCGTCTCAGGAGCAATACCTCACCATGAAACCAAACGTCATCGTGGCCCTCCTCGTGGGCTTGGTGCTCGGCTTTGCCTTCGGGCAAGCCGTGAAGGGAACCGGGGGAGCGGCCAGCCTGCCGAGCCGCCTCATGCAGCCGGCCGGGCCGTCCGGGGCGGTGATGACCGACGAGTCCTCGCTGGCCATCAAGTCCGCGGAGATGCCGGCCGGCACCTTCGGCGGCATGACCGACCCCCAGAAGGTGGCGGTGATGCGGGTGATGAACGAGCACGACTGCGAATGCGGTTGCGGCCGCGGCTCGTTCGCCCAGTGCATCAAGACCGACCCCGGCTGCCCCAACAGCCCCGCCAAGCTGAAGCAGCTGACGGCCATGGCCCGCCTGGGGAAGACGTACGAACAGATGACCGCCGAGATGTTCGGCCCCGGCGCCAAGCCGGCCAAGCCCGCCCGCCCGGGGGACGACACGACCACCGTGTTCAAGGTCCCGCTGGAGGACTCGCCGGTGCTGGGCAGCGACACCGCGCCCGTCACCCTGGTGGAGATCTCCGACTACCAGTGCCCGTTCTGCAGCCGCGGCAACACCACCATCCTGCAGCTCCAGAAGGAGTACGGCGACAAGCTCCGGCTGGTGATGAAGCAGAACCCGCTGGACAGCATCCACCCGTTCGCGCGCGGCGCCGCCAAGGCGGCCCTCGCCGCCGGCGCCCAGGGCAAGTACTGGCCGATGCACGACAAGATGTTCGAGAACCAGCGCTCGCTGGACCAGGCCAGCCTGGAGAAGTACGCCCAGGAGCTGGGCCTGGACCTGGAGCGGTTCAAGAAGGACCAGAGCAACCCGAAGTGGGACCAGGTCATCGCCCGCGACCAGGCGCTCGCCGGCCAGCTGCAGGCCACCTCCACCCCGCAGTTCTTCATCAACGGGCGCCACATCTCCGGCGCGCGCGACATCAACTTCTTCAAGGGGATCATCGACGAGGAGCTGAAGAAGGTCGATGAGATGGTGAAGGGCGGCGTCAAGCCGGACCAGGTGTACGCCAAGCTGATGGCCAGCGCGGCCACCGGCCCCAGCGCGGCGCCCTCCGCCGCCGCGCCGGCCAACGCGATGAAGAAGGTCCCCATCCCCGAGGACGCGCCCTACCTCGGGCTCAAGTACGCCAAGGTCATCATCGTCGAGTTCTCCGACTTCGAGTGCCCGTTCTGCCAGCGCGCCATCGGTGCGCTGAACCAGGTGAGGGAGGCCTACCCGAAGGACGTGAAGGTGGTGTTCCGCCAGTACCCGCTCCCGGCCACCATGCACCCGCACGCGCAGATCGCGGCGGAGGCGGCGCTGGCGGCGCACGACCAGGGCAAGTTCTGGCCGATGCACGACAAGCTGTTCGAGAACCGCGCCGCGCTGAACCGGCCGGACATCGAGAAGTACGCCGAGCAGATCGGCCTCAACATGTCGAAGTTCAAGTCCGCCCTGGACGAGGGGAAGTTCAAGGCCAAGGTCGCCGAGGACCAGTCGGCCGGCAGCGCGGTAGGCGTGAACGGCACGCCGACCTTCTTCATCAACGGCCAGGCGCAGGTGGGCGGCCCCACCTTCGACCAGTGGAAGAGCCGCGTCGAGGACGAGATCAAGAAGGCGGACAAGCTCCTCGCCGCGGGGACCAAGATCGACAAGCTGTACGAGAAGATGCTGGAGGAGAGCGCGGCGCCCGCCCCCACCGCGGCGGCGAACCCATCACCCGGCGGCGGCGCCCCGGCGAAGGACGTCCAGGTCGGCTCCGCGCCGGTGAAGGGCCCCAAGAACGCCCCGATCACCATCGTGGAGTACTCCGACTTCCAGTGCCCGTTCTGCAGCCGCGCGGTGGACGTGGTGAAGCAGTTGGAGGGGAGCTACAAGGACAAGTTCCGGTTCGCCTTCAAGCACCAGCCGCTGGCCACCCTGCACCCCAACGCGCAGATCGCGGCCGAGGCGTCCATGGCCGCCAACGAGCAGGGCAAGTTCTGGGAGTACCACGACAAGCTCTTCGCCAATCAGCGCGCGCTGGACCGGGCCTCCCTGGAGACGTACGCCCAGGAGGTCGGCATGGACGTGGGGAAGTTCAAGGCGGCGCTGGACACCGGGAAGTTCAAGTCCGCCGTCGCCAACGACTCCGCCGAAGGCTTCAAGGTCGGCGCCAACGCCACGCCCACGTTCTTCGTGAACGGGCGGATGGTCCAGGGCGCGGACTTCAACCAGATCAAGTCGATCATCGACGACGAGCTGGCCAAGAAGAAGTAGGCGCGGCCGCCCTTTAGAAGCGCCCGGAGAGGATGGGGACCTGGACGCCCAGGCCCATCCTCCCGCCGGCGCCCACGGAGGCGAAGGGCCGGGGCGCGGGCAGCCCCAGCTTCACGCCCGAGGCGTCGGAGGTGAAGATCGCGCGCGGCGCCGGGATCTGGCTGCGGGGGACCTTGAACAGGTTGATCATCCCCATCTCCACCAGCGGCACCACGCCCACCGTCCCGGCCAGCAGCATCACCTCGGTGGCGCCGGCGTCCGCGCCGGGCTGCGAGCGCGCCCAGAAGTAGAGGCCCAGCACGGCCGCCTCGGCCAGCAGCCCGCCCAGCGGCGCCGGCCACCCCTCCACGTCGTAGTAGCGGCTCCCCTGGGCAATGGATTGCTCCGTCTGGGAGACGGCCAGCGGCACCCCGGAGAAGGTGAGGATCAGGATCAGCGCCTGGAGCGTCGGGTCGTCCGTCCCGCCGAAGGCGCCGGGGACGATCCGGAGCAGGAAGTACGGGATGAGGCAGACCCCCGCCGCGGTCACGATCCCGAAGAGCGACTCGGTGATCATCAGGCCGTACTCCGGCCCTTCCGGC
>DATBSS010000114.1:0-9256 GCA_036559665.1 Myxococcaceae bacterium | reverse complement strand
GCGTCAAAGGCGCGGGTGAAGGACCGGGCCGACGCACCGCTGGCGCGTACCCGCCCCAGCTCCGCCAGCGCCTGGTGTTCCAGCGTCTGCTCCAGCGGGATGGGGTCCTCGATGCGCTCGAAGAAGAGCGGGTCCAGCTTGTTGACCTCCGCCACCATCCCCTTCACCAGCAGCAGCGTCTCGGTGGGCGTGTCCAGCTGCTGGCAGAGCCGGTGGTAGCAGTGCAGCGTGATGCCCGAGATGGTGTGGTACAGGTGCGCGAAGGTGCCGATGGGCAGCACGTAGCGCGCCACCTCCTGCGCCCGCTTCTTGATCTGCGGCGCCCACTTCTCCGGAGTCCTGCGCCGCGCGGGGAAGATGCGGAAGAACTCCTCCGCCACCTTCGGCTGGAGGAGCGCGATGAGCGACTGGTACGCGCCCATCATGTCCGCCACCGCGGCGTCGTAGAGGAACCCCAGCCGCTGCGGCAGCTCCGGGCGGATGACGTTCCCCGGCTTCACCTCCACGTACCGCTGCGACACCTGCTCCGAGTTGTAGAAGGGGTGCGCGTGCAGGAAGGACCAGATGCCGTGGCGGGAGACGTGCTCCACCGCGAACTGGAAGGTCGCGTGCTGGATGGTGGTGTGGTGCCCCGCCGCGTAGGTCTCGCGGGCGATCCGGTCGCGGAGCTCCCGCGCCTTGTCGTCCTTGCGGACGTCCTGCGCGCTGACGATGCGGCTGGAGTAGCAGGTCCGGGCCGTCGCGACCGAGTTGTCGTACACCTCGGTGAAGCCGTTGGTGAGCCGGGCCTTGGGCGGGGGGGACCGGAAGGGTTCGGCCATGGACATTTGGGCCCGGCCCTTACAGGTCAGGTCTGACAAGCTTAATTGAGAATGATTCTCAAAATTGAAATCGACGGACGACCCGTGGTACCTCTCTTCGGGAGATGATCCGGCTCCTGATCCTCGCGTCGGCCCTCTCCGCGGCTCCGGAGGCGGCGCACGACTGGCAGAAGCTGGTGGGCATCCTCCAGTACCTGCAAGCGGACTATCCGGAGGCGGTGGCCTCGGGCGACCGGGCGGAGCTGGAGGAGCAGTCGGCGCTGGTGGCGGACGCGCTGGAGGCGGCGCACGCGCTGGGTCCGCCCGCGGCGGCGCTGGTGCCGAAGGTGCAGTCCCTCCAGGCGCGCATCGCGAAGGGGGAGGACACGCCGGGCGTGAGCCGCGACTGCGGGGCGCTCGTGGAGGAGGCGGTGGCGCTGGGCGACCTGTCCCGGAGCCCGCGGGAGCCGCCGGACCTCGAGCACGGGCGGCAGCTCTACGCGCAGGCTTGCGCGGCGTGCCACGGGGCGACGGGCAACGCGGACACGCCGGTGGCGGCGCAGCTCGACCCGCAGCCGAAGAAGTTCCAGGACGCGGCGCTGATGGACGGGCTGTCCCCGTACAAGGCGTTCAACGTGGTCAGCCTGGGGGTGAGCGGCACGCCGATGCCGGAGTTCACCACCCTCACGGAGGCGGACCGCTGGGCCCTGGCCTTCTACGTCTTCACGCTCCGGCAGCCGCCTTGCGACGCCCAGCCGCCGCGCGCCGAGCTGGAGCTGCTGTCGAAGAGCACGGACGCGGAGCTTTCGGCCCGGTTCGGCCCGGAGCACCTGAGCTGCCTGCGCCGCAAGCTGCCCGCGCTGGACGAGGACCGCGCCTGGCTGGTGGCGCGGGACGGCGTGGACGGCGCGATGAAGCTGGCCGCGGCCGGCGACCTGAAGGGCGCCCGCGAGTCGCTGCTGGACGCGTACCTGAACGGCGTGGAGCCGGTGGAGCCGCGGCTGCGCGCGCGCGACCCCGGGCTGGTGCAGGCCATCGAGCAGTCGTTCGCGAAGGCGCGCCTGGCCGCGGAGCAGGGCGGCGGCGGCGGCCCGGCCGTCCAGGAGGAGGGCCAGCGGCTGCGGGCGCTGATCGAACGGGCGCGCGGGCAGACCTCTTCGGCCTCCGCGCAGGACTTCTGGTCGGTCTTCTGGATGGCGGCGCTGATCCTCTTGCGCGAGGGCTTCGAGGCCACGGTGGTGATCGCCGCGCTCCTGGCGGTGCTCAAGAAGCTCCAGCAGCCCCAGCACGTCCGCCTGGTGCACGCCGGCTGGGTCACCGCCCTCCTCGCCGGCGCGGCCGCCTTCGCCTTCGCCCGCCAGCTCATCTCCGGCCAGAACCGGGAGCTGGTGGAGGGCCTGATGTCGCTCCTGGCGGTGGGGATGCTGCTCTACGCCGCGCTCTGGCTGAACGCGCGCAGCAACATCCGGAAGTTCATGGGGCAGATCCGCGCCGCCATGCAGGGCGCCATCGGGCGGGGGAGCGCGCTGGGGCTGTTCGCCATCGCCTTCACCTCCATGTTCCGCGAGTCGTTCGAGACGGCGATCTTCCTCCAGGGCCTGGCCATCGACTCCGCCTCCGGGACGCTGTGGGGCACCGCGGCCGGCGCGGTGGTGCTGGTGGGGCTGGTGCTGTTCATTGGCCGGGTGGGCTACCGGCTGCCCATGAAGCTGCTCTTCAACGCCTCCACCGTGCTGCTGGTGGTCACCGCGGTGGTGCTGCTGGGCAAGGGCCTCCACGCTGTCCAGGAGATCGGGTGGCTGCCGCTGTCGCCGATCCGGATGGTCCAGATCGAGGCGCTGGGGGTGTTCCCGGACGCGTACAGCTTCTTCCCCCAGCTCGCCCTGGCGCTCGCGCCGCTGCTGTGGGTGCTGGCGCGCCACCGCCCAGACGGGAAGGCCGGCGAGGGGGTCACCCCCCCCGACGGAGCGAAGCACGCCTGACATTCGCGCATCCAGCACTTGTGCGCGGGCCTGCTCTTTTGGCAGGGTCCGCCTCCCAGCGATCCTCACCTGAACCTGCAAGGAGATTCACGCGTGGAATGTCTCGTCTCGGCGAAGGCCCCTGATTTCTCGGGGACGATGGTCCATCCGTCATTCAAGAGCGACACCAACCCGGACGGCTTCAAGCCCACCAAGCTGGAGGACTACAAGGGCAAGTGGCTGTACCTCTTCTTCTACCCGTTCGACTTCACCTTCGTCTGCCCGACCGAGCTTTTGGCGATGTCCGAGGTCGTGCCGCAGCTGAAGGGGATGGGCGTTGAGGTGCTCGGCGTCTCGGTCGACTCCAAGTTCTCCCACTTCAACTGGCTGCGCGCCCCCGTCGAGGAGGGCGGCGTCTCCGGCCTGCAGTTCCCGCTGCTGGAGGACCTGGGCGGCGTGGTGGCGGAGCGGTACGGCGTGAAGTCGGGCGTGAAGGCGCTGCGCGCGTCCTTCCTGATCAACCCGGACGGGGTGGTGGTGCACGCCACCGTCAACGCCACCGACTTCGGCCGGTCGGTGAAGGAGCACGTCCGCACGGTGCACGCGGCCCAGTACGCGGCCAAGCACGGCGAGGTGTGCCCCATGGACTGGGATGAGGGAGCGCCCACCATGAAGGGCAACTTCGAGTCGAAAAAGGACTACTTCACGAACAAGCGGAAGAAGAAGTAGCCGCCCGGAGTCCCCGGCCTCGCTCCCGTCCACCGGTGCAGCGAGGCCGCGTCACTTGTCAGAATTGAGCGATATGCGGCATCCAAATCCGCATGATGCGATGATCTGGCAAGTCCGACGGCCCCTTTACTTGCCATAATCTATCGGTACGCGCACAATAGATCCGCGTACCGATACGAAACGGCAATCATGAGGTCCACCGACTTCTTCGCCGCCCACCCGCTCTTCACGCACGAGGAGTACCTCGCGGCCCATGGAGCCCGCGGCGATCGGAGCCCTCGGACCGCCGACAGCCTGCTCACGCGGCACGCCGCCGCGGGCAAGGTTCTGCACGTGCGCCGCGGGCTCTACGCGTCGGTGCCCGCGGGTGCCGCGCCCGACACCTTCCAGGTCGAACCCTTCCTGCTCGCGACCAAGCTCGCGCCCGATGCAGCGGTGGCCTACCACGCGGCGCTCCAGTTCCGGGGCAAGACCTACTCGGTGTGGCACCGGTTCGCCGTGCTCACGCGAAGCCATGTGCGCCCGCTGGTCTTCCAGGGCAGCGAGTTCGTCGGCGTTCATCCACCGCGCGCGCTCGACGACCTTCCCGATCTTGGCGGCGGGATCGCCTCCGAGCCCCATGCCGGCGGGACCGTCCGGGTGACGACGTTCGAGCGCACGCTCGTCGATGTCCTCGATGCTCCTGACCTCGCCGGTGGATGGGAGGAGGTCTGGCGGTCGCTCGAGATGGTCGAGTACTTCGATCTCGGCGCGGTCATCGACCACACGCTCAAGCGGAGCTCCGCGCTCACCACCGCGCGGGTCGGGTTCTTCCTGGAGCAGCATCGGGAAGAGCTGTTCGTCGAAGAGCAGCACCTCGAGGCGCTCCGCGAGCATGCGCCTCGACAGCCCCGGTACCTCGACCGCAGGCGCGAAACGGGACGGCTCGTGAAGCCGTGGAACCTCGTGGTCCCGGAACGTGTGCTCCACCGGGCCTGGGCCGAGGTGGCGTAATGCTTTCGCGAGAACAGCTCCAGCGAGCGGCCGCGGGCAGCGGCTTCCAGGCCGAGTCCTACGAGAAGGCCTACGTGCTCGTGCGTCTGCTCGAGGCCATCCGGACGCACCCTTTTCTCGGGCCGCGGATGGCCCTCAAGGGAGGGACCGCCCTCAACTTGTTCGTCCTCGACCTGCCGCGGCTTTCGGTCGACATCGACCTGAACTACGTCGGCGCATCCGATCGCGAGACGATGCTCGCCGAGCGACCGCGCGTCGAGCAGGCGCTCCAACAAGTCGCCGGCCGCATGGGCCTGACCGTCAAGCGGGTACCGGTGGAGCACGCGGGAGGCAAGTGGCGGCTGACCTACGCCACCGCGCTCGGACGGCAAGGCAGTATCGAGGTCGACGTCAACTTCATGCTGCGGACGCCCCTGTGGCCGGTGGCTCCGAAAGATTCCCACCCGATCGGCAGCGAGAAGGCCACCCGGGTGCTCGTCGTCGAAGACCACGAGTTGGCCGCGGGGAAGCTCGCCGCGTTGGTGGTGCGGAGCGCGAGCCGCGACCTCTTCGACGCACGCGAGATCCTCCGGCGTCCGGGTCTGGACCGGGCCAAGCTGCGCCTTGGGTTCGTCGTCTATGGCGGTTTGAACCGCGTCGACTGGCGCGCGATCACCGTCGAGCACGTTCGCACGACCGCGGGCGACGTCGACTCACAGCTGGTCCCGATGCTTCGGCTCGACGTGCGCCCCGCGAAAGCCGACATCGCCGCGTGGACTGAGAGGCTGGTTCGCGAGACCCGTGAGCTCATGGCGGCGGTGCTCCCTCTCGAGGCACACGAGCTCGAGTTCCTCGAGCGCCTGAACGGCTCAGGGGACATCGCGCCCCAGCTCCTCACGGCCGAAGCCGCCATGCAGGCGGTCATCCAGGACCACCCGGGGCTCAAGTGGAAGGCCCTGAACGTGAAGAAGCACCTCGGCGTCATCGACGACGACGTCGAACCGACCGGGTAGCCAAGAGACGACATGGCCCCATCTGTGGACCGGGGCGACGGTGGCCGGATCCGGAAGAGGCGGCCCCGTTCGCTGCTCGCGAATCCGTTGAGTCCGGCGCCGGACCCGATTAACCAGGGCGCCATGCAAACCCTCCTCCGCAGCACCTTGCTCGCCTTTTCGCTCCTGTCGGCCTCCGCATTCGCGGGGGGCGCCACCGTGGGAGCCCCCGCTCCCGACTTCACCCTCAAGGACCTCGACGGCAAGCCGGTGAAGCTGGCCGACTACAAGGGAAAGGTCGTGGTGCTGGAGTGGTTCAATCCGGGCTGCCCCTTCGTCAAGGCGGCGCACGGCAAGGGCTCGCTGAAGGACACCGCCCAGCGGCAGACCAAGAACGGTGTGGTGTGGCTGGCCATCAACTCCGGCGCTCCGGGCAAGCAGGGGGCGGGGGCCGAGACCAACCGCGAGGCGAAGAAGTCCTTCAACCTCGACCACCCGGTGCTCCTCGACGAGTCCGGCCAGGCGGGCCGCGCCTACGGGGCGACCAACACCCCGCACATGTTCATCATCGACAAGGCGGGAACGCTGGTCTACGCGGGCGCGATCGACAACTCGCCCGACGGCGAAGGCGCCTCGCCCACCGGCGGCAAGCTGATCAACTACGTGGACGCGGCGCTCGAAGACATCGCCGCGGGCCGGCCGGTGAAGACCTCCAGCTCCAAGGCCTACGGTTGCTCGGTCAAGTACGGCAGCTGAGCCGCCTGGTCGCGACGGTCGCGGCGCTGGCGCTCTGCGCGTGCCCGAACGATCCCCAGAAATCGCCGCCGGCGGCCGCGGTCGCCGGCGCTGATGCGGGAGCGCGCGCGCCGGCGGATGCCTTCCACGCTTCGTTGACCGGTCCGGGCCAGATCGCCGTCGGCAAGCAAGGCGAGGTGGTCGTGGAGGTCGCCGCGCGCGGTGGGTTCCACGTCAACGACGAGTACCCGCACACGTTCCGGCCCACCCAGGGCGGCGAGGGCGTTCAGTTCGGCGCCGACCGGTACGACCTGCGGCAGGGATGGGAGCGCACGCCCTGTCCGGGTGAGCCGGCCCACGCCTGTGCCTTTCGCGCCCGGGTGCCGTTCCGGGCGGCAGCGAAGGGCTCCCGGCGCGCCGGCGGGGTGGTCGCGCTCAGCGTCTGCAGCCCCGAGATCTGCCTCATCGAGAAGGTGCCGGTCTCGGCGGCGATCGAGGCGACGGAATAGGCACGGGAGCGTGCCTCACGCGTTCAGCTTGTACCCCAGGTTGTGGACGGTCACGAGGTAGCGGGGATTCGACGGCGAGTCCTCGATCTTCTTCCGGAGCTTGGCCACGTGGACGTCCACCGTCCGCGTGCGCAGGTCGCCGACCTGTCCCCAGACCTCGGTCAGCAGCTGCTCGCGGGAGACGATCTCCCCCCGCCGCGCCATGAAGTACTCCAGCAGCCGGAGCTCCCTGGCGGAGACAGCCACCGCCTGCCCGGCCTTGTGGACCTCTCCCTGGCGGAAGTTCACCTCCAGGTCTCCGAACCTGCACGTCTCCGGCACCGCCTGGGTCTTCGACGTCCGGCGCAGCACCGCGTCCACCCGCGCCATCAGCTCCAGGAAGCCGAACGGCTTGGTCACGTAGTCGTCCGCGCCGCTCTTGAGGCCCATCACCTTGTCGATCTCCTGCCCGCGGGCGGTGAGCATGATGATGCCCACCTTGTCCCCGGCGCGCCGGATGCGCTTGCAGACGTCCACGCCCGAGACCTTGGGCAGCATCACGTCCAGCACCAGGAGATCCGGCTTCGCGTCCTCCCAGGCCTTGAGGGCGGCCTCCCCGTCGGCGGCCACGGTGACCGAGAAGCCCTCCATCTCCAGCCCGTCCCGGAGACCGATCCGCATCGCCTCGTCGTCTTCCACCACCAGGACCTTCCGGCCCGGGCTCGGGTTCATGGCTCACCTCCCAGCGCTTGCGCGGACATCTCCGGCTCCTCCCGGGGCGGCGATTCGGCCGGCGGCCTGGCCACGGCGGGTAGGGAGAGCGTGAAGGTGCTCCCTTTCCCCAGCGCGCTCTCGAGCTCGATCCGGCCGCCGTGGGCCTCCACCACGTGCTTGACGATGGAGAGGCCCAGGCCGCTGCCCCGGACCTCGTGCAACAGCCCCGTGGACACGCGGTGGAAGCGTTCGAAGATCTTCTCCTGCTCGTCCGGGGCGATGCCGATCCCCTGGTCGCGGACCAGCAGCCGCGCCTGGCCCCGGCGGAGGCCCACCTCCAGCTCGATGGTGCTCTTCGCGGGCGAGTACTTGATGGCGTTATCCACCAGGTTGTGGACCACCTGCGCCAGCGCGCTCCAGTCGGCCTCCACCACCACCGGCTCCGCCGGCGGGGTGAGCTTCATCACGTACCCCTGGTGCCGGACGATGACCTCGAAGCTCTTGAGCACCTCCGCCACCAGGCTGCCCAACTCCACCTCGGCGCGCGTGTACTCCTTCTTCCCGGACTCGATGCGCGACGAGTCCAGGATGTTGGTGATGAGCTGGGTCAACCGCCGGCTCTCCGCGTCGATGAAGGCGCCGTACTCCTTCACCTTCTCCTCGCTGGTGACCCGCCCCAGCCGCATCAGCTCCCCGAACAGGCGTATCGACGCCAGCGGCGTCTTGAGCTCGTGCGACACGTTGGACACGAAGTCCGATTTCATCTGCGACAACTTCAATTCACGCGACGCCGTCCGCAGGGCCAGTACCACCCCGCCGATCAGCACCGCCGCCAGGATCCCCGACAGCGCCACGTTGACGGCGAAGTTGCTGCGCGCGAATTGCTCCGGCGTGTAGTCGCGGCTGCGGACGCCCACCCGCCAGTCCTTGAAGATGTAGACCAGCGGGCCGGAGGTCTCGTCCTGCTGGCCCTCCACGTCCTCGGTCGCGAACATCAGCTTCTGGTTGTCGTCCCGGACGGTGACCACCAGGTTGTCCCGCGTCTCCTCGGCGAAGTGGTTGGCCAGCGCCCGCCGGATGATCCCCGGCAGGAGCGACCGGGCCACCTGGTCCGGATCCAGCTCGGCCCCGGCCATCCCCACCACGCGCGAGGTGGCGTCGACGATCGGCAGCAGGATCATCCGGTGGTCGGAGTCGCGCTCGTCCACGATGAGCGTCGGCGCCTCCAGAGGGACCGCCTTGTCGTTGAACAGCCGCCACTGGCTGGAGGCCAGCCTGGCGGCGTGGGTGGAGGCGTGCTCCTCGTCCGGCACCAACGCGCCCGTGCGCGCGTCGAACCAGAAGATGGAGCCGTGGCCCCCGTGCTCGAACACGTAGAGGAAGACGGCGCGGAAACCCTCCCTCGACTCCCGCGCGAACTGTTCGGCGGCCAGCGCCTCCTTGCCCGGCTTGAAGGCCGCCGCCGGCACGTGGAGCAGCCGTTCCGCCCGCGGGCCCACCGCCTGCTCCACCGAGGCGCCGACCTCCTCCAGGAACCCCTCCAGCGACGTCCGGTGCGCCAGCGCCCAGGTGCGTTTCAGCGTGGAGAGCGATCGGTACTGCAGCGTCAGCAGCACCAGCAGCGGCGCCACCACCGCCGCCAGCCCGACCCACAACGCGTGCCGCCGGAGCGCCCTGAGGAATGCCGCCATTTTCAGGAGCGCACTATACCCTCTCGCCACTCGCGCCAACCGGGGCCCGCCCGGCCGCGGCAAGCTTTTACATCTCGTTTACAAGCGAGACATCATTTAACGAGTCCTTGCACTCGTTTACGCGGAGCTTCTGTACCTTGTCGCTCGCCATCCAACACGGATGCCGCGCAGCGC
>DATBSS010000113.1:0-7414 GCA_036559665.1 Myxococcaceae bacterium | reverse complement strand
GGCCATGTACCTCAACGACGTCCTCACCCTGCCGGTGAACCTGGCGGGCCTGCCCGGGCTCAGCGTCCCCTGCGGCTTCACCCGCGCCGGGCTGCCGGTGGGGCTCCAGGTCATCGGTCGCCCGTTCGACGAGGCCACCATCCTGCGCGTCGCCCGCGCGCAGGAGCGGGCGGCCGAGCACTTCCGGCGCGCGCCGCCTGTGTGACGAGGCGGTGGCGCGGGCGCCGGGCTTGGGCTAACTCACAGACCGCCCGATGTCTGTGAGCGACTTCCAGCCGGTGATCGGCCTCGAGGTGCACGCCCAGCTCCTCACCCAGAGCAAGATCTTCTGCGGGTGCTCCACCGCGTTCGGCGCGCCGCCCAACCACCACACCTGCCCGGTGTGCCTGGGGATGCCGGGCGTACTGCCGGTGCTGAACGAGAAGGTGGTGGAGATGGCCGTCCGGGTGGGGCTGGCGCTGGGCTGCCACGTCCGCCCGGTGAGCCTGTTCGCCCGGAAGAACTACTTCTACCCGGACCTTCCCAAGGGCTACCAGATCTCCCAGTACGACCAGCCAATCTGCGGGGAGGGCCAGCTCCGCATCGAGAGCCCGGACGGCACCGAGCGGACCGTCCGCATCCGCCGGGCCCACCTGGAGGAGGACGCGGGCAAGAGCGTGCACGACCCGGGCGGCGGCGAGTCCCTGGTGGACCTGAACCGCGCCGGCGTGCCCCTTCTGGAGATCGTCAGCGAGCCGGACCTCCGCAGCGCCGAGGAGGCCGCCGAATACCTCAAGACCCTGCGCGACGTGCTGGTGTACCTGGGCGTGAACGACGGCAACCTGGAGGAGGGGTCGTTCCGCTGCGACGCCAACGTGTCGGTGATGCGCAAGGGCGCCTCCGAGCTGGGCACCCGCGCCGAGCTGAAGAACATCAACTCCTTCCGCTTCGTGCAGAAGGCCATCGAGTTCGAGATCGGCCGGCAGGTGGACCTGATCGAAGCCGGCGGCAAGGTGGTGCAGGAGACCCGCCTCTACGACCCGCAGCGCGACGAGACCCGGTCCATGCGCAGCAAGGAGGAGGCGCACGACTACCGCTACTTCCCGGAGCCCGACCTCCCGCCGGTGCGGGTGAGTGAGGCGCTGCTGGAGAAGGTGCGGTCGTCGCTCCCGGAGTTGCCGCGGGCGCGGATGCAGCGCTTCCAGCAGCGGCACGGGCTCTCCGCGGCGGATGCGCGCACCCTCTGCGCGGACCGCGCGCTGGCGGACTTCTTCGAGGCGGCGGTCCCCGGCGTGAAGGACCCGAAGAAGCTCGCCAACTGGATGGTGGGCGACCTGCTCCGCCAGCTCAACGAGTCGGGCGCCGCGCTCGCGCAGCTCAGGTTCTCCCCCGCGCACTTCGCCGCGCTGGTGTCGGCGGTGGAGCAGGGCACCATCTCCTCCACCGCCGGCAAGGACGTGCTGGGGGAGATGTTCCGCAGCGGGAAGGAGCCGCAGGCGATCATCGCCGAGAAGGGGCTGGCCCAGGTCAGCGACGCTGGGGCGATGGAGCAGGTGCTGGACGAGATCCTGGCCAAGAACGCGGGCGAGGTGGAGAAGTACAAGGCGGGGAAGAAGCAGGTGCTGGGGTTCTTGATGGGCCAGGCGATGAAGGCGATGAAGGGGAAAGGCAACCCGCAGCTCCTCAACGAGCTGCTCAGGAAGAAGCTGGGCGAACCGTGAGCAACGTCATCAAGTTCGGCCCCCGCCTGGGGGGCACCGTGGTGGACGCCGGCAGCCGGGCGGTGAAGTTCCGCTTCCGGACCGTGTGCCGGCTGGACGAGGTGAAGCAGCTCCGCCTCCGGGAGTACTTCAGCCAGCTCGAGGAGGAGCAGTTCCTGAACCGCAACCCGGCGGTGCAGAAGTCCCAGCGGGACGCGGAGCTATACGCGGAGACGAAGGACGGGCGGTCGGTGTTGATCGGCGTCCTGGACCAGGCTGGGCTGCTCCTGGACCACGCGGTGGAGATCGCCCGGGTCGCCGGCCAGGTGCCGGTGGTCACCGAACGCGTGCATCTGCAGGCGGACCGCGCATGAGCCGCCGCCTCCAGAGGCTCGCGCTCCGCTTCGGAGCGGCCGCCTTCCTCCTCGCCGCCGCGGGCGGGCCCGGGTGCACGTGCTCGGAGTCGAAGACGAAGGTCACGGTCGTGACGGTGGACGCGGGCAATGAAGATGACGAGGACCAGGTCCGGCCCAACTACGACCTGACCGGGCCCGCTGACCCGCTGGCCACCCGGCTGTGCGAAGCGCTCTACAAGCTGCCGGAGGACCGGCGCGCGCAATGCTGCCCGGGGGGACCGGTCACCGCCGTCAACGTGGCCTCACAGTGCACCCCCATGCTCTCGGCGGCGCTGCGCCTGGGCGCGGTGACCGTGAAGCCGGAGGCGGTGGACAAGTGCGTCGCCGCCCTGGGCGCGGCGTACGCGGGCTGTGCCTGGGTGGGGCCCAACGAGGTGCCGCTGCCGGCGGAGTGCTCCGGCATTTTCACCGGGACGCTGGCGCCGGTAGCCAGGTGCCGCTCGTCACTGGAGTGCCAGGGCACGCTGCGGTGCTTCGGCGTGGGGCCCACCGACCTTGGCCGCTGCGCGCCCGCGGGGACCCCCGGCATGCGCTGCGACGTGGCCGTGGACGCGCTGGCGAGCTACACCCGCCAGGACGCGGCGCTCCATCCGGAGTGCGACGGCTTCTGCCAGCGGCGCATCTGCCGGCCGCCGGTCGAGCCGAAGGCGGCGTGCCTCGTCAACCTCCAGTGCCCTCGAGGAAAGCATTGCGCCAACGGCACTTGCGTGGACGGGGAGGTCTCGCGCGTCGGTGAGCCGTGCAGCGCCGGCAGCTGTGATCGGGGGCTCCGCTGCGTGAAGGACGTCTGCCGCGCGCCCGCTCCCGACGGGACGCCCTGCACTTCGCACCTGGAATGCCAGGGCGCGTGCATCCCCGCCTCTGGTGGTTCCAGGTGTGGGTCCGGGTGCGCATTCCGCTGAATTGACTCGATTTCCCAGGCGCAACTACGACCATCCAGCTGACGAGAATTTTGTAGACCTGGAGTGCCCCCAGGAAGTCGCTTTTCCCTCCCGAGGTTTGTCATGGCTACCAAGCCAGTCGGCGGCCACCGCCACCACGCGCACCACGCCCACCGCTCGCATCAGCATCACCACCGCGCGCACCAGGGCCAGAACGCACATCAGGGTCAACAGGCCCACAATGGTGGTAATAAGCCCACCAAGACCGACAAGCCTGTCAAGACTGACAAGCCGACGCAGCCGAAGCAGGCGCCCCAAGCGGGGAAGCCGCCACAGCTGGCCGCGGGCGCCCCGCCTCCGACGCCGCAGAAGCCGAAGGATCAGTACACGCCGCAGACCCCACCGCCGGTGGACCTCGCCCCCGGCGCCACTGGTGAGCACAAGCCGCCCAAGGTGGTAGTTGCGCCTCCGGCAAAACCGACTGCGACTCCGCCTTCGGCGGGACAGGCCGCGACTCCGCCTCCGGCGGGGCAGACCGCGACTCCGCAGCCGGCGGGACAGGCTGCGACTCCGCAGCCGGCGGGACAGGCTGCGACTCCGCCTCCGGCGGCACCGACCGCGACTCCGCAGCCGGCGGGACAGGCTGCGGCTCCGCTTCCGGCGGGGCAGACCACGACTCTGCCTCCGGCGGCACCGACCGCGACTCCGCAGCCGGCGGAACAAGCCGCGGCTCCGCTTCCGGTCGCGATCCCATCCGAGCCGGCGCAGCCTCAATTCGAGTGGATCAGCCAGCTGGAACCCACGGGCTTCACGGACGCCTACGACAATGGCGGCATGAACTGCGGCCCGGCGGCTGGGGCGATGATCGGGCGCGCGTGTGGCTACGGTGAGGGACTGAGCGACGTCCAACTCGTGGAGAAGCTGGCGGACATCGGCCTGACCGACGAGTCCGGCACCACCGGCAACGGGATGATCGCCATCTACGAGGAGATGGGCCTGGAGACGGCAGCCATCCCGGGCGTGGACATGAGCTGGATCAACAGCCAGCTGGCGGCCGGTCACTACGTGACGGCGCTGGGCGACTACTACGCGGTGCCCGGACGCGTGGATGACTCGCAAAGCGCGGGTCACTACATGGACGTCACCGCGTATGAGGCGGCCACGCAGGCGCAGGCGGCCCGCTATTCGGTGGCCGATCCTGCGAACGAGGCGCTCAAATACCTGTCCATCATGGAGCTGAAGTCCTTCGTCAACTCGGCTCCGAACGGCGGCGGGTTCTGCATCTCGTGCTGGGAAGCGGCCGCCGTCCTCTAGCGATCGCTACAGCGAGATCCGGGCGACGAACCAGATCATCGCCGGGACCACGATCAGCGCCGACATCGCCGGCACCGCGCGCCGCTTGAACCACTCCGCCTTCGAGAGCGCGTTGAGCACGGGCAGCACCAGCGCCAGCACCGCCAGCTGACCCAACTCCACCCCGGCGTTGAAGCCCAGCAGCGCCAGCGGCTTCTGCGTGGCCGGCAGGGAGATCTCCGCCAGCGCGCCGGCGAAGCCGAAGCCGTGCACCAGCCCGAACAGGAAGGTGAGCCGCCACCGCTTCTTCGGGTCCGGCTTGAACAGGTTCTCCACGCCCACGTAGGCGATGCTGAGGGCGATCAGCGGCTCGGTGAGGCGCGGGCTGGGCGCCAGCAGCCCCAGCACCGTGGCCGCCAGCGTCAGCGAGTGCGCCACCGTGAACGCGGTCACCACCTTGGTCAGCTCCTTGAAGCGCCCGCCCACCAGCAGCAGACCGAAGAGGAAGAGCAGGTGGTCGATGCCGCTGAGGATGTGCTCCAAGCCCAGGGCGACGAAGGAGAGGAAGCTGGGCGGGGCCACCGCGCCGGCGCTCACCTCCAGCCGCGCCTGCCCGCGGAACAGCACCGACTCCACCTCCTGCCCGCCCGCGACCGCCCGCGCGATGTGGCGGTGCCCCGGCGACATCGCGTCCAGGAGCGGCAGCTCCACCGCCGCCCGCTCCGCGCCGGAGGGGCACTGCAGGGAGGCCTGCGCCCGCGCGCCGCCGTCGTCCATCCGGGTCACCTGCCAGGCACCCTCGCAGCGCGCGCCGCCCGCGGTGACCACCACCCCGTCCTGAAGGAGCGCGGCTTCCTTGCCCGCGGCCAACTCGCCCGGCGCGAACTCCAGCGCCGCGCGCAGCGTCCCGCCCTCCAGCCGGTACTCACCCCGGGACAACCCTACCGGGTGCGCCGCCGCGACCGCCGCCCAGCCCGCCGCCAACACCAGGACCGCTCGCTGCGCGCGGGACATCAGCGAGCCCCCGCCGTCGGGCCGGAGGCGCTCGCGTCCAGCTTGGCGAGCAGCGACCTGCACTCGCGGGCGCCCTCGAGGTCGAACGCGGGGTTCATCTTCAGCGCCCGCTCCAGCAGCGCCCGGCCCGAGGTGGAGTCACCGGCCGCCGCCCGGATGGCGCCGGCGTGGAAGAAGTACTTCGGCTCCGGCGTGCCCGCCGACATCACCTGGTCGCTCTGGGCCTTCGCCTCCTGGTACCGGCCGGCGCGGTAGAGCGCCCAGCTGTACGCGTCGCGCACCCCCTGGTTCGGGCGCGACCGCAGCTCGCCCTCCAGCTTCTCCAGTGCCTCGGGGATACGCCACGCCTTCGCAGCGAGGAGGTTCCCCAGCGAGAGGTGGTCGGAGCGTTCGCCCAGCGCCATCGCCGCGTCCCAGGAGGGCTGCGCGCCCTTGGCGTCGCCGGCCGCGGCGCGCGCGTCGCCCAGCAGCCACCCGGTCTCCACCAGCGGGCCCTGCGCCCACGCCTGCTCCAGCAGCGCCACCGCCTGCGGGGCGCGGCCGCGGGAGAGCTCCACCTTCGCCTGGCCCACCAGCGCCGGCGGGTAGCCGGGGAGCATCTTCAGGGCGGTCTGGAAGCCGGCCTCGGCGCCGCCGGCGTCGCCCTGGTTCCAGAACACCAGCGCCACCTGCACCACCATCCACGCGGCGGGCTCCGGGTCGCGTGCGCCGCCGCCGGCGTCGATGGCGGAGCGGTAGAAGCGCTTGGCCCCCTCCGCATCGCCGTGCAGCCAGCGCAGGTGAGCGGCGCGGCCGTAGGAGGTGAGGTCCGGCTTGAGGTCCACCATCTTCTGGACGGTGTCCGCCGCGCCGTCGATCTCGCCCAGCTCCAGCTGCGCGTCGGCCAGCGCGCTCAGCGCCACCAGGTTTTCCGGCTGCGAGCGCAGCAGCGCCTTGGCCTGGTCGCGCGCCTCGGCGAAGCGGTGCTGGTTCACCTGGACCACCACCCGGAGCGCGGAGGCCAGCGGGTGGCGCGGCGCCTCCTGCAGGGCGAGCTGCGCGGCGGCGTCCGCAGAGAGGTAGTAGCCCGGGTCCTGCGAGCGGCGGGCCTTGATGACCCACTCCTGCGCCAGGGTGGCCCACCAGTCGGCGTTCTCACCGCCGCTCTTCTCCAGCTGCCCCTCCAGCTTGCGGATGGCGTCCTCCACCGCGCCCGTCCCGGTGGGGCGGGCCAGCGCGAGCGCCCGCAGCTCCGCGTCGGCGCGCGCGGGAGCGGGGCCGGACGGCTCAGAGGGCTTGTGGCAGGCGAGGAGCGCCGCCAGCGACAGGGCGGCGGCGAGGGAAACCAGGGACGGCAGGGAGAGGATTTTCATGAGGACCTCCGGGGGCTTCCACGAAGAAGCGAGGCGTCGGGCTCAGTACGCCGCCCGAGCCGCGGCGGATCTGTGCGTAACCCCCCGAAAAGACGATGCGGTCCCGGGCGCATGGGCACGCCCGGGACCGCTTGGGTACTACCTTGGGTTACCTCTGCGCGAACCGGTTACGGCGCCGGCCGGCCGTGGCCCTGGTCCAGGCCGGTCCAGGGGAGCGCGAGCCACGGCGACTGGTTCAGGAAGTTCGCGTCGTTGTGGTTCACGCCGTCGGAGACGCCGGAGAGGTTCCGGGTCAGCAGGAGCGAGAGGAGCACGTCCGTCACGTCCGCCTGCTCGACGTTGGTGCCGCCCACCAGCGGCCGGCCGTTCGGGAAGCCGGAGTCGGTCGCCATGTCCACGCGGAGCACGTCGCCGATCTTGGTGAAGTTATGCGCGCCGGTGGCGGGGATGTTGGTGAGGCCGATGGCATCCAGGATGTCGGTGCGGCCGCTGCGCGGGCCCTGCGCGCCGGCGCCGTACACGCCGAGGAACTCCGCATCGCGCACGATGACCGGGTTGAGGAAGTACGCGCCGAAGTTGGCCACGTCGTCCTTCGGGTAGGTGCTGTTGTACTTGTCCTTGTCCTGCAGGCCGATCACCGCCTCGTTGATCAGCGGCAGGCCCAGGCGGGAGATCTGGATCCAGGGGCCGAAGTCCACATCGTCACCGCGGCGGTGGAGGACGGTCACCTTGCGGCGGCTGGCGGACGCCCAGACGCCCAGGGTGGTGGCGTTGCCCGG
>DATBSS010000112.1:0-15748 GCA_036559665.1 Myxococcaceae bacterium | reverse complement strand
GCCCCCGGCGCGCCGCAGCGCATCGTGGGAAGGGCCGGATCTAGACCCGACGGCCAGTGGTGTCAACTCCGCGATGCTCCGGAGGCCTCCACCAGGTGGAGCTTGGCCAGATCCGCCCGACCGCGGCGGCAGCGCTCGGCGGTGAGGACGCTGCGCAACTCGGTGTAGGCGCGCTCCAGGTCATCGTTGATGATCACGTAGTCGTACGAGGCCACCCCGCGCTCGATCTCCGACCGGGCGCCCAGCAGGCGCTTCTGGATGGTGTCTTCGGAGTCGGTCTTGCGGCCGCGCAGGCGGCGCTCCAGCTCCTCCATGGAGGGCGGGAGGATGAAGACCAGGGCGGCTTCGGGGTACTTGCGCTTGATGGCCTGGCCGCCCTGGACGTCGATGTCGAAGACGGCCACGCCCTTGGAGGCGAGCGCCTGGTCGATCACCGCCTGGGGGCTCCCGTAGAAGTGGCCGTGGACCTCGGCCCACTCGACGAACTCGCCGGCCTCGATCTTGGCCTTGAAGGTCATCACGTCCACGAAGCGGTAGTCCACGCCGTCCTTCTCCTGCCCGCGGGCCGCGCGGGTGGTGTAGCTGACGGAGAACTCCGCGTCGGGGAGGTCGACCATCAACCGCCTGGCGAGCGTGGTCTTGCCGGCGCCGGAGGGGGCGGAGAGCACCAGGAGGACGCCCGGGGTGACGGAGGGGGTGGGGTTCATTCCACGTTCTGAACCTGCTCGCGGATGCGCTCAAGCTCAGCCTTCATGGCGACGACGTGGGAGGCGATCTCCGGGTGCTGGCTCTTGGAGCCGGTGGTGTTCACCTCCCGGTGCATCTCCTGGACGAGGAAGTCCATCTTGCGCCCGGAGGGCTCCCTGGAGGCGATCAGCTCGCGGAACTGGACCAGGTGCGAGCGCAGGCGGGTCATCTCCTCCGCCACGTCGGTGCGCTCGGCGAGGTAGGCCACCTCCTGCGCCAGCCGCTGGGGGTCCACCGCCACGCCGCGGGCCAGCTCGGCGATGCGCTCCTCCAGGCGCTTCTGGTACTCGGCCACCTGCCTGGGGGCGAGGGCCTCCAGCTTGTTGGCGCCGGCCTCGAGGAACGACAGGCGCGCCTCCAGGTCGGCGCGGATGGCCTCTCCCTCCCGGGCGCGCATCTCGGTCAGCCGTTCCAGCGCCTCCTGCAGGGCGGTCTCCAGCGCGCGCTGGGCGGACTCGACGTCCATACCCCGCTCCTCGATGCGGAGGACGCCGGGGAGGGTGGCCACGTCTCGCAGGGCGATCTGCTCCGGGGCGCCGATCGCGCGCGCCAGCTCCAGCAGCGCGCGCTGGTACTCGCGGGCCAGCGCCACGTCCACCTGGGGCGCGGATGCGGTCGCGCCGGGGGTCTGGCGTTTGACGAACACCTCCACCGCGCCGCGCGCGAGGCGGTCCTTGATCGCCTTGGTCACCGTCGGTTCCAGGGTGGAGAGCTCCCGCGGGAGGCGGGCCTTCACCTCACAGAACTTGTGATTGAGCGACTTGAGCTCGACGGTCAGCTCTTCGTCCTGCACCCTTGCGCGGCCGGAGCCGAAGCCAGTCATGCTCCTCAACATGAAAAGGTGCTAGGGGCTTTTGGCCGAGAGGTCAAGCGCATCGGATGGAGTTGCTCAAGGGCGCGGAGCGCGGGCTGAAGCGGGCCGGGGCGGTGGCGGCGTCGGCGCTCCTGGCGCGGCCGGGGCGGAAGGCACGAGCCCAGGCGCTCCTCGCGGGGGCCCGGAGGGTGCTGCTGGTCCGGATCGACCGGCGGGTGGGAGAGGCGCTGCTGCTGACGCCGCTGTTCTCGGCGCTGCGGGCGCGGCGGCCGGCGGTGGAGGTGCACGCGCTGGCGCACCCGTGGATCGCCCGCGTCCTGGAGGGTCACCCGGAGCTGGATCGGCTCCACCGGTTCGACGCGGCGACGGTGCGGGCGCTGCGGGCGGAGCGGTTCGAGGTGGTGGTGGACTGCACGAACTGGACGGGGCCGTCCACGCAGGCGGCGCTGGTGGCCCGGCTCTGCGCGCCGGAGGGGGTGGTGGTGGGGCCGGCGGGTGGAGGGCTGGATGCGCTGCGAGACGTGGCGGTGGCGGCGAGGGCGGACACGCGGCGGGAGGTGTTGCAGCGGGTGCATCTTCTGGCGCCGCTGGGTGGGGTGCCGGAGGAGATGGACCGGGTGAGCTTCCGGCCCGTCCGGGCGCCGTCCGGGGATGTGGCGCGGCTGTGCGAGGAGGCTCGGCGCGGGGGCGACCGCGCGGTGCTCAATCCGGGTGGCCGGCTCGGGGAGCGGCGGATTCCACCGTCCGCGTTCGCCGCGGCGGGCCGAGCGCTGGAGGGGGCCGGGCGGAGGCCGATCGTCACCTGGGGCCCGGGAGAGCGCGAGTTGGCGGAGGAGATCGCGAAGGCATGCCCCGGGGCGGTCCTCGCGCCACCCACGGACCTGGATGAGCTCGCGGCACTGATGAGCGCGTGCGGGATGACGGTGTGCAACAACACCGGGCCGATGCACCTGTCGGTGGCAGTGGGCGCGCCCACGCTGGCGTTCTTCCTGCGGATGGACATGGAGCGGTGGGGGCACCCGTTCGCGCCGCACCGGATGGTCGATCTCACGTCGCTGGCGGGAGACGAGCAGAAGCTGGCCGAGGCGGCCGGGGAGCACTCGGCCTCGTTCGCCCGCCGCGGGTAACCGACACACGCGCTCGACGCGCCCCGAGCGTCAACTGAACCATCTCAGGTGCACGCTGCCGGAAAGCCACCTGGTTTGCTCTAATCGCGGCCATGCGTCGCTCCATGGCATCCCTCCTCGCGGTGACCGCTGCCCTGGGGTCGACGGCGGCGGCCGAGACCGTCGTCACCTTCCGCCAGGGAGTGTCCCCCGCTCCCTCGTACAACGGCTCGCGCGACGTGCTGCTCACCGACGGCGCGGACTTCTTCTGGGAGGCGGACCGCAACTACAACGGGCGGACCGAGGTGGTGATCGACGGCTCGCCCCAGGACCAGGTGGGCCTGTTCCGCTGGGACCTGGCGGGGTTCATCCCGCCCGCCGCCACGGTGGACTCGGCCAGCATCGTCCTGACCGCCACCAGCGGCACCGCCAACACCTACGAGATCTACGAGTGCCTGCAGGACTGGGTGGACTCGGAGGCGACCTGGAACCGGTATCGCCAGTACCCGGACGGCGGTTCGGCGCCCTGGGGGTTGCCGGGCGCGCAGGCGGCGGCCGACGGCGGCGCCGGTCCGTTCGACCACGGGGGCGTGGTGCTGGCCGGCGCCACCGGATCGGGGACCCTCACCATCCCGCTCAACGCGGCCGGGGTGGCCATGGTGCAGCGCTGGGTCTCCACCCCCTCCACCAACCGGGGCGTGGTGGTCTTCGACCTGGCGGCCGGGGATGACCTGATCGTCCGGGCCGAGGAGTACGGCACCAGCAGCGCCCGCCCCCGGTTGCGGGTGTTCTTCAACTCCAACCCCACCCCCATCGAGTTCGCCAACGGGTCCGCGCCCTCCGCCAGCTACGCCGGCGGGCAGGACACCTTCATCGCCTTCGGGCCGGACCCCAGGACGGTGAACTGGAACTCGCAGGCCAACGGCACCGACGGGGACACCCAGCGCGAGAGCACGCTCATGTCGTGGAGCCTGACCGCCATCCCGCCCTGGTCCACGGTCCGGGGGGCCAGCTTCGAATTCTTCATGACCAACAGCTCGACGGAGGTCTACCCGGTCTACCAGACCCTGCGGAGCTGGGGAGAGACCACCGCCACCTGGTACACCACGGACGGCGTGACTGCGTGGGGCGCGCCGGGGGCGGACAGCCCGCTCGACCACGGGCTGATCCCGCTCGCCTACCTGACCACTCCGCTCACCGACGTCCCCGTCACCTTCAATCTCACGCCGGCCGGAGTGCAGGTGGTGCAGGACTGGATCTCCGGCGCGCAACCCAACCAAGGCTTCCTGGCCCAGGCCTACGTCTACCCGGACGGAGGGCTGTACTCGGACGGCCTGAACTGGGAGACGCGCAGCGACAGCACGCTCACCGAACGCCCCGCCTTCTCGGTCCGGTACACCGAGGGCGACGTGAGGCTGGTGCCCGCGCCGGGCCCATTGGGGACCGGAGCCTCCTCGGCCGCCTTCGTCGTTCGCCGCGAGCGGCCCGACGGAGGCACGGTTCTCGGCGCGGGCTTGCCACTCCTGCGGATGGAGCTGTCCTCCTCCTCGGCGACGGGCGCGTTCTCCGCGGCCCCGGATCCGCTCGGGTCGTGGGTCTCGCCCTACGCGGTGACCATCGCCGCGGACGCCTCCGTCAGCGCACCGGTCTACTACCGGGACCACGTCCCCGGGCTCGCGGCGGTGGGCGCGGATGCGGGGCCGACCTGGGACACGTTGCAAGCGCTGGTCGAGGTTCGACCGGAGGCGCTGGAGGACGACTTCGAGTCGCCGGGGCGGCTGGTGACGGACGCGCCGCGGGGCCCCTGGACCGGGCGGGCGGAGCGCCAGGCGGCGACGATCGCCTCCACCCCGGCCGCCGCGCATCGCGGGACCGCCGGGCTGCGGGTGACGGATCCAGACTCCGTGACCGGCCCGGGCGCGGTCACCGAGCTGTCCTTCTCCATGGCTCCGCGGACCGGCGACTTCTACGCCCGCGCCTGGGTCCGGGTGGATCCCACGTTCGCCGGGGGGACGCTCACCCTGCTCCAGGTCCTCAACAATCAGGCGCCCAGCGCGGTGGCGATGTCGGAGGTCATCGTGGACCAGGCGACGGGTGCGATCTCCCTGGGGGGCTTCGACCGGGCCGGCTACGTGACGACCCCATCTGGCGCCTCGCTGGTGGCAGCGCGCTGGACGCTGCTGGAGCTGGCGGTGGACGGCGCGAACGGCGCCCCCGGGAGCGGGCGGCGGCGGCTCTGGGTGGACGCGCAGCTCGTAGCGGAGCGGACCGGGCTCGACTTCTCGGGCGCGGCGTGGGCCGCCCAGGCGGTGGAGGTCGGGCAGCCCTGGTCGGACGATCGGTCCTTCACCGGGACCATTGACTTCGACGACGTCCGGCTCTCCATTCGCCCGCAGCTCAGCCATTCCCAGGTCACGGTGCCTTTGAGCACCTACCCCGTCGGCTCGTGCATCCCGGTGACGGTCGCCCTTCACGAGTCGGACTCCGCTGGGCCCTCGCCGGCCCGCGAGCCGGTGGACCTCACCCCTGTGGCTACCGGCGTCGCCGGCGCGTTCTTCTCCAGCGGCACCTGCACCGGAACCTCGCTGTCCGTGCTGTCGCTGGCGGCCGGGCAGGCCAGCGGGACGGCGTACTTCCGGGTAGACGGCTACGGGACGCTCGTGTTCAGGGCCGACTCGGCGGACCTCGTGGCCCTCCCGTCTGCCCTGGTGATGGTGCCGTCGGGCGCGCAGCCGGACCACACCCGGGTCCGCGCGATCGGCTCGAGCGCGGGCAACACCTGCGGCCCCCTCCAGGTGGAGGCCTCCGTGGTGGATGCCGCGGGGGTGGTGGTCGCCGGCGCGGTGGATGTCTCGGTATGCGCCGATCCGGCCAGCAGCGCCGTGGTCCAGTCCACCACGCTCGGGGGAGCCATGACCGGAGGGCGGTGTGCCACCGGCCTCACCGGCACGTCCGGGGCATCGACGGTGGATTTCACCAGCACGGTCGCCGAGACGGCCACGATCACCGCCACCCGGACCGGGTTGCCGGGCGCGCCGGTCATCGCGTCGCTGACCTGGACGCCGGGATCTGTCTCGGCCACCCACTCGGATCTGCTGGTGGAGGGGAACGGGCTGGTGCTCGTGCCCGGGGGCGACACGGTCATCCTCCGGGTGGTGCCCAAGGACGCGTGCGCCGCGGCCACCTCGGTGCGACTGGTGGACGTCCAGTTCCTGGCGCCCTCGGGGCTGACGGTGAGCCCCGGCGCGGTGCGGGTCGACGGGTCGGTGGTGTTCAGCGTCTCGCTGCCGCAGTGCCCATCCGAGGGCGTGCTGGCGTTCTCCGTCCAGGCGCAGATCCTCGGCGCGGACGTGGAGGGCGGGACGGGGATGCCGGTGGTGCACACCCTATCGGCGACCTGCGTCACGCCGCGGCTCACCTCCACTCCACCAGCCTTCGCCGTGTGCGGGGCGGAGCTGCACTACCTGCCGGCGGTGGAAGGAACCGGGCCGTACCAGTTCACCCTCCAGGCGGCCAACGAGGGAGCGCCGCTCCCGGCCGGCCTCACCGCCGACCCGCAGACCGGAGAGATCCGCTGGACGCCGGAGGCAACCAGCGCCGGGACGGTGAGCGCGGAGTTGCGCGTCCAGACGCCGAGCGGGACCGCGACCCAGCAACTGGAGGTGGTGGTGGATTGCACGCCGGGGAACTTCACGCTGTGCGGGTGCCACGGTGGCGGCGGCGGCGCAGCGGCCATCCTGTCGCTCCTGCTGGCCATGATCCGGCGCCGCGGGCGCACGCGGCGCTGATGCCCTACTTCGCGTCCAGCTTCTTCTGGATCTCCGCCAGCCGCGCGTCGCGCCCGCACCCGCGCCGGTAGGCGAAGTAGTGGCCGGGGTTCTTCTTCGCGAAGTCCTGGTGGTACTCCTCCGCCTCCCAGAACGGCCCGGCGTCGGAGATCTGCACCGCGACCTTCTGCCCCAGCTTCTCCTCCACCTTCTTGCTGGCGCGCGCGGCGGTCTCCCGCTCCTGCGCGTTCCCCACGAAGATGAACGGCCGGTACTCGTCGCCGAAGTCGCAGAACTGGCCGCCCCCGGAGACCGGATCCACATGCCGGAAGTAGTGGCTCACCAGCTGCTCGTAGGTGACCTTCTTCGGGTCGTAGGTGATGCGCACCGCCTCCAGGTGCCCCGTGCGACCGGTGGAGACGTCCTCGTAGGACGGGTGGGCGACGGTGCCGCCGGTGTACCCGACGCGGGTGGAGAGGATGCCGTCGACGCCATCGAAGTCGTGCTGCTCGCTCCAGAAGCAGCCGCCCGCGAAGGTGGCCACCGCCTGCCCCTTCTGGGGCGGAGGCGACGGCTTGGCGGCCTCGTCCGCGAAGGCGAGCGCCCCGGCGATCACTCCCAGGAGCAGCAGCGGTGCGGCAGGTCCGACGATCCTCATGTCGATCATCCTCCTCCTCCAGAACCTGAAACGCGCGACCCGCCCCCCTGGTTACACTGGCCGGCCGTGCGCCCCGGAACCCAGGCTGCCCTCCTCGCCGCCGCCGGCCTGTGGTCGGCCGGTTGCGGGCTTACCTGGTCCCTCCCCGACCCTCCCGGCCACCCGGCGTCACCAACTGCGCCGGCCTGGTGGAACCAGCCAGCGGGTGGCCGCTCTACGCCGCCTTCCTCGCCGACTACAGCCTCACCTCGTCCTTCCGCTTCTACGGCGCGGTGGACGTGCTGGGCGTGGCGTCGCCGCGTGAGAACACCCGGCTCTTCCAGACGGGCTTGATCCTGGGCTGCGACATCGATCTGGGCGAGACCGGGCTGGCGCTCCGCCCGGAGATCGGCGCCCATCGGATCGCGTCCTTCGGCGCGCTGCGCTCGGCGCCGCACCTGGGCATCGGGCTGAGTTGGTCGCCGAAGCGCCGCTGACGCCCTCGACACCAGGGGCTATAACGCCGGCCCCGTTGACGACCCCGCCTGACGTTCCGGAAACGAACCGCGCCGTGCTCACCACGCGCGGCTTGATGGCGCTCGCGGTGGCGATCCTCGGATGGCTGGGATGGATCGCCGTTGCTCGAATCCGGGTGGAGTACTGGGACGGACTGGATTGCCTGAACAACGCACGGGTGCTGGCCGGACAGCGCTTCCCCGAGCTGACCTACCAGTACGCCAACTCCCGCCCGCCGCTCGTCCCACTGCTGTTATCGGTGGTGACTCGCGCCTTTTATCGGCCCATCGGCGAGGGCCTATGGGCGGCGCACCTGGTGTGTTTCGGGCTAGCGGCCGCGGCGATCTGGGCGACCTTCGCGGTCCTGCGCCGGGGGTGCAGCACGCCCGCGGCGGCGCTGGGCGCGGTGCTGGTGCTCCTCAATCCGCTCTTCATCCACTACGCGCCGATGGTGATGGCGGACCTCATCTGCATGATGTTCGCCGCGCTCCTCCAGCTCGCCTACCTGCGAGCGTGCGACCGCGCGAGCACCGGGCGGATCGCGCTCGCCGGGCTGGCATTGGGAGCCGTGGCCTGCACCCGCTACAACGCGGTGGTCTTCGGCGCGTCCCTCGCCCTGTTCGAGCTGCTCTGCGCTTTCGTCACCCCGTCCCAGAAGCCCGACCGGGGCCACCTGCGCCGCACCCTTCTCCGCCCGCAGCCGTGGGCGGCGGCCGGGGTGGCCGTCGCCTCCTTCCTCGCCGTCCACTGGCTGGCGTACCAACTGGCGCCGATGGAGGGAGCGCAGCAGTCCTCGGTGCTGGGCCGGCTCCAGGATGGCCTCCGGGCGGCCGCCCAGGCAGCCGGGGCCTTCGAGACCGATCCCTGGACCGAATACCCCCAGGAGTTGCTGGCCACCGCCGGAGCGCCCTTCCTCCTCCTGTCATTGATCGGCCTGGGCCTTTCGCTGGTGCGGAGGACCCGGGTCGACCTGCTGCAGATCGCCTGGCTGGTGGTCTTCCTCCCGGCGATGACCTGGTGGATTGGCCACAAGGAAGCTCGCTACGTGCTGCCGATCCTTCCCACCCTCGCGTACTTCGCCATGGTGGCGCTCGACCGCGCCTGGGAGCGCGTCCGGGGCCGGCGCTGGGGCGTGGCGGCGATGGCCGGTGCGGGGCTCGTGCTGCTGGGCGTTGCCGGTGCCGGGATGCTGGGTGAGGCGCGGCGCTTCAGCGACCCGGCCTATGCCCGACCCGTGCTGCCGGAAGCCGCCCGCTGGATCCTGGAGTCCGCCGGCCCGGAGGGCGAGGTGATCATCGGCGGCGGCCGCGCCTTCTCGATCTACTCCCGGGACCCGATCACCCTCCCGCTGGACGAGTACATTCACTTCCACCACATCAACAACTTCGGGTTCGAGTACTTCCTGGATCGGCCGGTCCGGGGCTTCCAGGTACGGCTGGCGCCGTCCGGTTCGCGGCCTGGGCCGGAGACCCTCCCGGGAATGGTGATCCTGCACCTGCCGGCGGAGAGCGCACAGCGACTGGGCGCCGACTCGCTAGCGCTGATGGTGGAAGCGTTCCCCCACGGCGCGGCCCTGATCGCCCTCCCCCCGGTGATGTACGAGGGCTTGATGGGGGCGGCCCGCATCCCGGAGCCGCCGCCCCCCCTCAAGGTGACTCGAGTGGAGCGCGCCACGCTGCGACGGGCCGCCGGGGAAGGAGCCGCACCGTCGTACCGGGCGGTTGGGACGGAGCTCTCGGTGACGCTGGTCCCTCAGCAGGGCCGCTGGATCGTCCCGCCGCTCCCTCCGGGATGGCGAGCCTACTTCCGGCGCTCGGAGGCGGACGCGGTGGCGCCGATCTCGGGCGAGCTCGACGCTCCGCCAGAGATCCTGGAGTTGGTCCGCACGGAAGAGCGCCTGTTCCGGGTTCGCTAGAACGCCTCGCTGTACTTCGACCCCTCCTGCTCGCGCGCGGCGTCCAGCGCCAGCGCCACCGAGGCCAGGGTGACGTTCTTCGGGTAGTAGTGGGAGAACCCGGGCAGCCCGTGGACGGTAGACTCCGCGTGGTCCATGTCGTTGAGCCGCACCACGTGCGAGCCGGGGATGACGGCGTCCGCCGGGTTCACCAATCCGTCCGACGGGAAACCGTAGCGCGCCTTCATGTAGCCCTCGGAGCTGCCAAGGATCGACGTCGGTGACAACCGCGACGTCGCCACGCACACCGAGGGTACGTCCGTGGGCAGCGGGTACTTGGCGAGGAACTTCTCGCGCGCGTCGTAGGTGAGGTCCTTCACGCTCTTCGGGTCGCCGCGGAACAGCTCGCTCACCACGCCGTTCACCAGCGGCCGGATGATGGGCGTGGACTCGATGTCCTGCGCGATGGGAGAGCCGCCGAAGGGCGACTGGATGGCCACCATGGCGCGGACCTTTTCCTTCAGCTCCGGGTGCATGGCGAGCGCCGCCGCCGCGTCCACCCCGCCCTTGCTGTGGCCGATCAGCACCACCTTGCTGCCGTCCTTCGTCGCCTCCTCGATGGCCTTGCGGATGGTCTCCGCGTTCTGCTTCACCGAGGCGTCGGGGTCCACCGGCACCTGGCGCGCGTCCAGGCCCTGCGACTTCAACGCGTCCACGTTCTCGTCCATGTAGCCGGGCAGGTGCTTGCCGAAGAGCCCGCCGATGACGAGGTACTTGTACTTGCCGGCGTCGGAGGGGAGCACGCCCTCGCCGTGGCTCGCCTGCGCGTTCAGGGTCCGGAACTGGTCGGTGACGTCGGTGGTGGGCGTCGGATCCTGGCGAGTGATCCAGCCGGGGCGGCCCGCGGAGCCTTTGCCCGGCCACGGGAAGAACGACAGGTCCTTGCGTGCCGCGCTCCCCAGCACGCCCAGGTCTCGCGACAGAGTGCCCGCGAAGGCGCTGGCTGTATGCGAGACGGCGCCGGAGATGGCGCCCGAGACGGTGCTGGCGACGGACTTGGCGGCGGCCTCGTTCTTCGCCGGCGAGGCGACCGGCGCAGGCGCGGCAGACGTAGCGTTTTTCGTGGGAGAGACCATGGGGTACCTACATTGTCGGATACGGAAAGGCGCCGGTTCTGTCAGGAACCTTGACGCTGCTGGCGCACGCGTGAGCCGCTGAGAGGCTTCGCCTCGTCGATCAGCATCACCGGCACGCCGTCATCGATGGCGTAGAACACCTGGCACTCCGGGCAGTGGATCTCCTGGACGTCCTCGTGGAACTCGAGGTCGCCGCGGCACTTCGGGCAGACCAGGATCTGCTTCAGCTCCTCATCCAGCACGTCGCCTCACCTCTTCCCCCCAAGCCCAAGCCGCCGCTCGACCAGCTCCGTGGTGCTGTGCGACTTGGGATCTCCGGCCACCGCCACCTTCCCGCCGTACGCCTCCACCTCGTCGCGCTCCGGGACCGTCTCGGGCGTGTAGTCGGTCCCCTTCACGTGCACGTCCGGGCGAAGCGTCCGGATGACGGCGCGCACGTCGGGCTCGTCGAACAGCAGCACCAGGTCGGTGCAGGCCAGCGCCGCCACCAGCTCGGCGCGCTCGGCCTCCGGGACGATCGGCCGGCCCGGCCCCTTGTACATCCGGGTGGACTGGTCCGTGTTCACCGCCACCACCAGCGCGTCGGCCAGCGCGCGCGCGCCCTGCAGGTAGCGCACGTGGCCCACGTGGAGCAGGTCGAAGACGCCGTTGGCGAGGGCGACGCGCTGGCCCGAAGCCCGCAGCCGCTTCACCTCCGCGGCCACCTCGCGCAGCGCCCGCACCTTGCTGGCGTCGCTCACGGCGCGCGCCCGCCCAGCTCGCGCAGCAGCTCCGCGCGCGAGACGGTGGCGGTGCCCTGCTTCATCACCACCAGCCCGCCCGCCACGTTCGCCAGCCGCGCCGCGTCCGGGAAGCCCGCGCCCGCCGCCAGCGCGAGCGCGAACGCGGAGATCACCGTGTCGCCCGCGCCGGTGACGTCCACCGCCTCCTCCGACCCGTGGACCGGGATCAGCTCCGGCTGGCCGCGGGCGTCGAACATCGCCATCCCGGAGCGGCCGCGCGTCACCAGCAGCGCCTGGCACCGCAGCGCCTTGCGCGCCTCGCGGCCGGCGGCGATCAAGTCGGCCTCGGTGCTGATCCGCCGGCCGGTGAGCGCCTCCAGCTCCGGCTCGTTCGGCTTGCAGGCGGTGAGGCCGTGCAGCGTCCGGAGTTGGTACCGCGAGTCCGCGCAGACCACCTGCCCGTCCGCGGCGAGCGCCCGGAGCTGCTGCCTCAGCTCCTCGCAGACCACGCCTGCCCCGTAGTCCGAGACCACCACCGCGTCCGCGCTCCGGGCGGCCTCCGCCACCAGCCGGACCAGCTCCTGCCGCACGCGCGGCGGGAGCGGGCCCCGGTTCCCCCGATCCAGCCGCAGCATCTGCTGCCGGGTGGTGTTCAGACCGCCGGCCAGGATGCGCGTCTTGGTCTCCGTCTGCAGCCCCTCCGCCGTGGCCGCCTGGAGCGAGATGCCGGAGGCCTTGAACTGCCGGCGGAGCTGCTGCCCCATCTCGTCGCGCCCCAGCACGCCCACCGCCGTCACCTGCCCGCCCAGGCTGCGCGCGTTCGCCGCGGCGTTGGCGCCCCCGCCCAGCTTCACCTCGGAGGACTCGTGGTTGACGATCAGCACCGGCGCCTCGCGCGAGACGCGCTCGGTCTGGCCGTAGATGTAGTGGTCAGCCACCAGGTCGCCCACCACCAGGACGCGGCGGCGCGGGAAGAGCTGCGCCAGCGACGCGAGGGACGGCGGGGCGGGGACGGGGACGGAGGACGACATACGTTGGGCGCGGCGGGTTCTCGCATGGAGGGGCGGCGGGTGCCAACCCCGGCCGCTCGCGAGCGTCAGAGCTTGGGCCGCACGCGCAGCTCCGGCGTGGGGTCGGGGGCCGCCTCGTCGCAGTACGACTGTTGCTTGGCCCCTACCAGCTCCTCGAGGAGGTGCAGGAGCGCGGGGAGCTCGGCGGCCTGCGCCGCGTCCACCGGCGCGTTGTCCTCGGAGACGTGGGCGCCGGTGTGCTCGTCCAGCAGCTTCGAGAACAACTTCCGGGTCTTCTCGTCCTTCAGCGGCCCATCGCGGAGCGCCACCAGCTGCGAGTCCGAGATGTCGAGCACGCTTCGCAGGCGCACCCAGAGGTGGTTGTCCCAGTCGAAGTCGGCGAGCACGCGCTCGCCCGCCTTCTCGCCGCGCAGGCTCATCACCCGGATGCGCTCCGCCGGCATGGTGAGGTTCAGCCCGCCCTCGTCGGGGGTGTGGAAGATGTGGACGATGCGGTCGCGGTAGCCCGGCGCGGTCATCTGCATCGCGTCGTTCCAATTCTGCATGGTGTCCATCAGCGCGCCGAAGAACCCCGCCAGCGAGCGCTCCTCGAAGCGGTTCCAGCGCTCGCTCAGGCCCTGCGTGTTGTTGGACGGCATCCAGACGTTCTTCTCCTGGTCGTCCGGGTCCACCTCCTGCTCGAGCAGGTTCATGGCGAACGTGGGCCGGTCCGGGATCAGCCTGTCGAAGAAGTGGATGGGCAGGTTGCTGCACGCGCCGCCGTCGGAGAACCAGCACCGGTCGAGCCGGAGCTCGTCCGCCGCCTGCCACTCGTCCACCGCGTAGAGCGGCACCATGCTCAGGAGCACCGGGAAGCTGAGGCTCATGCGCACCGCCACGACCAGCGGCACGTTCTTGCCGTCCGGGAACGGCAGGTACCCGTCGTCCCGGAACCGGGGCAGCGCCTGGCGCCACCGCTTGTCCAGCGCCGGCGACGCGAGCAGCGCGTTCAACACCTCCTGCCCGTAGTGGCCCATCTGGAGGCAGACGTCCTCGGGGAAGAGCTCCTCGAAGTCGGAGACCTTGAAAAAGAAGCGCTTGGGGGCGAAGCCCCGGCCGGAGGGGGGGATCCTCTCGTACTCCTTGAGGAACGGCAGCCGGTAGGGATGGCCGAAGGTGAGATTGCTGGTCATCACCACCAGCTCGATCTCCGGGTGGTCCGGGTCGTCCCCCCACAGGTCGCCGAAGGTGATGGGGGGCGCGTTGTCGGGCAGGCCGGCGATCCGGTTGAACAACCCCGTCATCCAGCTGGTGAGCGCCTCGGGCTGCTCGCGCTCGCTGTAGCCGGCGCAGATCCCGAAGCGGTTGGCGGACACCGCGCGGTACACCCGCCCTCCCAACGCCGCCGCCGAGATGGCGACGCCGGCGCCGACCACCGCGACCGCGGCCAGCATCGAGACCGTCACCAGGAGCGCCTGGTCCCTCCCCCACGCGAGCGCCACCAGCAGCGCGCCCAGCGCCAACCCGGCGATCGCCGGCAGCGGCTGCGACTTGAGCACCGCGCCCGCCGCCGCCAGCGCCTTGCCCGCGCCGGTCTTCGCGCCCAGCACCGCCAGCAGCACGTCCATGGCGGGCTTCGTCTCCGGCTGCGGCTGGAAGAGCGAGAGCAGCTTGGATCGGCCGGTCACGGGCTCGGTGCCGCCCAGCTCGTCGGCGAGCTTCTCCACCCCCTCGAAGCCCTGGGTGGGGCCCAGGTTGGTCGAGTGCCGGCGCGAGTACTCCGCCGCCGCCGCGGCCGCCGCCGCCACCGCGCCCACCGACGCGCCGCCGATCTGGCGGAAGGTGTACCGGTCCGAGAGCGCGCGCAACGCGCGCGGGTAGAGGACGCCGCTGGTGATGCCGCCCTTCATCAACAGGTTGCACTCATCCGGGGGACCGGCGAGCCCGAGCGCCTCGTTGGCCTGCTGCACCACCTCGGCCAGCACCTCCCGCTGCTGCGGGCGCGCGTCGCGGTCGAAGCGCAGGTGGGCGGCGAGCTTGCGCGCCTCGGTCCAGTTGCCGCTCTTCTTGACCGCCTCCACGGCGCGGACGTAGAGCGGGGAGCGCTTGCCGCGCTCGGCCTCGGCGCGGGGCGCGCGCGCGCGGGCCTCCTTCAGTCCCTGGACGGCCTGCCAGGCCTTGCGCGCCGCCGCCGGTCCGTCCTGGCGCTCGGCGGCTGCTTCAGCCTCGCGGATCAGTTGCTCGGCGTGCCCGAGCGCGTCGCTGTGTGCGTCCGCTCCCGCCATGCTTCCTCCCGCTCCACGGTGGCGAGGCTTGAAGCCTAGGCGCCGCTTGCGAAGATGTCCCAATGAATCCGCGCTCCCATCCCCTCTGGCGTGTGGCGCAGCAACCCTGGCTGGTGGTGGTGGGCCTGGTGATCCTCCTCACCGCCGTCAACGCCGGGCTGGCCCTGGCCGCCAGCGGGCGCAAGGAGATGCGCGGTGCCGCGGAGGTGATGCAGCTGGAGGTGTGCCCGTGGAGCGCCGCGGACGCCCTCGGCCGCTGGTCCAGGGCCCAGGTGCTGACCCAGGCGGAAGAGGCGATGTGGTGGGACTACGCGTTCATCGCCGGCTACGCCGCCGCGCTCTCCATCGCCTGCCTGGCGTTCGCGCGGCGCGGAGGCTGGTACGAGCGCTGGGGCGTGCGCTTCGGCTGGCTGACGCTGCTGGCCGGGGTCCTGGACGCGCTGGAGAACGTGGGGATGCTCCAGATGATCGGCCGCGCGAAGATGGGAACGGACGCCGGCGACTGGCCGTGGATCACCGCGGCGTTCGCGTGGCCGAAGTGGGTGGTGGTGTTCGGCATCACCGGGTTCCTGGTGGCCGCGCTGGTCTCCGCCGTGCGCGAGGAGACGGGGGCCTCGCTGCCCGCCGCCCGGCCGGGCTGAATCGGTCCGGCTGGAGTCGCCGGGGCTCCGCGGCTACCGTCGCGGCCCCGGAGGTCACCGTGGCGGAACGGAAGATCAAGAGCATCGGGCTCGCGCTGTCGGGTGGTGGGTACCGGGCGGCGGGGTTCCACCTGGGCGCGATGGACATGCTCGGGCGGCTGCAGCTTTTGGACCGGGTGAAGGGGATGTCCACGGTGTCGGGCGGGACGATCGCCGGCGCCTACTACGCGCTGGAGCAGAGCCGCGGCAAGCGCCCGGAGGAGATCATCCCGGCCTTCGCCTCCTGGCTGGTGCGCACCGACGTCATCGACCGCGCCCTCAAGGAGCACCCCGCCGCCACGCGGAAGGCCCGGAGCCGCCGCCGCGACCTGATCACCAACGCTTCGGAGGTCTACAACGAGCTGCTCGGCGGAGCGCAGTTCGGGGAGCTGTTCGAGAACAGCGGGCACCTCGACGACGTCATCTTCAACGCC
>DATBSS010000111.1:0-10512 GCA_036559665.1 Myxococcaceae bacterium | reverse complement strand
CTTGCGGACCAGCAGCCCGATGGGCCGGGTGAACGGGCCCTCCGCGAACGGCTTGGAGACCACCGAGCCGATCGCCAGCTCGTGCTGGACGGTGGCGGAGGGCAGCACCGAGACGCCCAGCCCCATCTCCACCGCCCGCTTGATGGTCTCCACGTTGTCCATCTCCATCACCGGGTTCAGCTCCAAGCCGCGGTCCTTGAACAGCCGGTCGATGGCCTTGCGCGTGGGCGCTTCACGGTCGAAGGCGATGAAGGGAACGCCGGAGAGCGCGTTGAGCGAGACCTTGCCCTTGCTGGCGAAGGGATGGGTGGGCGCGCACACCACCACCAGCTTGTCGTCCCGGAAGGGCACGATGTCCACGCCCGCGCGCGGCTGCGGGTAGGCCACGATGCCGATCTCCGCCGCGCCCAGGATGATGTCGTCGTAGACCTGATCGTTGCGGCGGTAGTTCAGCCGCATGTTCACCTTGGGGTGCGTCTTGAGCAGGTGCTTCTGGATGTTCTGCAGCTCGTGCAGGCCCACCGAGTAGATGGTGGAGACCGACGTGGTGCCCGCCACCTCGGTGCTCTGCTCGCGGATCTCGTTCTCCACCTCCGCGAACCGGGCCAGGATCTCCTTGCAGCCGCGGAACAGGCGCTCGCCCGCCGGCGTGGGCGTCACCTGGCGCGCGCTGCGCGAGAGCAGCTTCTGCTCATAGCGATTCTCCAGCGCCCGGATCTGCTGGCTCACCGCGGACTGGGTCACGTGGTTGAGCTGCGCGGCGCGCGAGAACGATCCCGTCTCCACCACGTCGCAGAACATCTTGAGGGACTCGAGTTGCATGATGAGAAGACCTCGTCAGCTGTCGCGGGGTCATTAGCACCCCTCATCCTGAGGCGGCAAGCAATTCTCACCGGTCTCAAAAGCAGCGCTTGCGCTCAGAGGAGCGCGGCGCAGGCGTGCTCGGCGAGGAGGTCCAGCAGGCGCGCGCCGTCCTCGGCGGAGGCGGAAGACGGGTCGCCCAGGTAGGCGTCGGGGCCGCCGCACTCCAGGAAGTCCTTCTTGCCGGCCTTGATCAGCGCGGGGAGGTCCACCGGGATGGGCGGGAGCGCGCGGCGTTCGGCGTCGCGCACCAGGTGTGGCGCGGCGGCCATCACCAGCGACGTCTCGTACCAGCCGGCGTGGCTGCCGCCATGGGTGAACTCCGCGCCCAGCTGCTCCGAGAAGGGGGGCCGCCGGTGGTCGGGGACGCGCACGTCGGCGCCGGGCACCCGCTCCTGCGCCAGCCTGGCGGCGTCGCGCACCAGGCGGAAGTGCGCCGGTTCGAGGTGGTGGTTGAGCACGCCCACGCGCGCGAACGGGGTGCGAGCGATGGCCGCCAGCACGTCCGCCAGGTAGCTCCGCGCTGCGTCCGCGCCCACGCTGACCGTGCCCGCCCAGGGCCGCGCGAACTCGGTGAGGGAGTACGCGCAGGCGGGGAAGATGAGCGCGGCCTTCGATCGCGCCGCCAGCAGATGTGCCACCCGCGCCGCCACCGCCTCGGCGATGAGCACGTCGGTGGCCAGGGGCAGGTGGGGGCCGTGCGCTTCGGTGGAGCCCACCGGCAGCAGGGCGATGGCCCCCGCCTCGGCGGCGCGCTTCACTTCGGGCCAGGGGAGCTCTCGGGCGAGAAGGGGTGGGGGCATCCGTGCTCCTTTACAAGTCTCCGATGACGGATCGAAAGTGTCGCCTTTCCCGCCGCACACTCTCCCCGGGGGCCCTCCCATGCACGTCCTTCCCTTCCCATGGCTTCGCCGGCTCGCGTTGGCCCTGGCCACCGCCGGCCTGGTCTCGCTCCCCGCGTTGGCCGCCGACGAGGCCGACGAGAAGAAGCCCGAGTTCAACTGGCAGGCCGGCCCCGCGGACGTGGACATGGCGGGGAGCGTCGCCCTGCTGAAGATCTCCGAGGCCGAGGCGTTCCTGGACCCGAGCCAGACCCGGAAGCTGCTGGAGCGGTCGGGCAACCAGACCTCCGGCAAGGAGGTCGGACTGATCCGCCCCCTCGATGACGACGCCAGCTGGTGGGCCATCTTCGAGTGGGAGCCGGCCGGGTACGTGAAGGACGACGAGAAGGACAAGATCGACGCCGACGAGCTCCTCAAGAGCATCAGCGAGGGCACCGAGGAGGGGAACGACTACCGCAAGGAGCACGGCGCGCCCGCGCTGCACGTGGTCCGCTGGTCGGACCCGCCGCACTACGACGCCCAGACGCACAACCTGACCTGGGGCATCCTCGCCAAGGACGAGAACGGAGGCGAGGTCGTCAACCACCAGGTCCGCGTCCTCGGCCGCGAGGGGTTCATGGCGGTCACGCTGATCGACGACCCCAAGCTGATCGAGGACAGCAAGGTCTCCTTCAACAAGGTGATGGAGCACTTCGCGTACAAGCCTGGCCGGACGTATTCGGAGTGGCGGCCGGGCGACAAGGTCGCCGAGTACGGCCTCACCGCGCTGGTGGCGGCGGGCGCGGGCGCGGCGGCGCTCAAGCTGGGCTTTTTCGGCTACCTCGCCAAGTTTGCCAAGGTGATCGTCATCGGCTTGGCGGCGGCCGCCGCGACGGTGGGGCGCTTCTTCAAGCGGCTGTTCGGACGCGGCGACTCGTCCAACCCGAACGGGCCGTGATCCGTAACGGATGACCGAGCTCCTCGCCGAGCTCTTCCCGGTCCTGGCGGCGCTCTACGTGGCGGCCGGCGTCGCCATCGTCCGCCCGTTCCAGCGGGTGCTCACCTCTGCTTTGGGGTGGGCGTTCGACCTGCGCGGGCCGGGCCTCACCTTCCTCGGCCTGGCCCCGTGGCGCGAGGTGGTGAGCGTTCAGGCGTTCCCGCTGGCGGTGGCCGAGGGCGCGGTGTACCGGCTGCCGGCCGACCGCATCGGCGAACCCACCATCTTCGAGCCTGGCGACCTGGAGGCCGTTGAGCTCGAGGGGCTGCCGAAGGCGCGGGCCGGGTCGTTCCGCTTCCGGCCGTGGGTGCTGGCGGGGAAGCAGCTGATCGTGGGCGCCGCCACGCCCGCGTTCGCCGCCCGCTTCGCCGCGCAGCTCTCGGCGATCCAGTCGGCGGAGGCGAAGGAGCGGGTGGAGAAGGCGAAGGCGCTCCTGCAGGAGTCGTCCGACGTGGAGGCGGTCCGCGCGCTGCGGGCGGAGACGCGGCGGTACGCGCTGGCGCTGCGGGTGGTGTCCACGCTGCTGCTGGTGGCGCTGTTCGGGCTGCTCCCGGCCATCGTGTACCTGCCCGGCCTGGTGCCGATGAAGCTGGAGCGCGCGCTCCGGCTGTGGGTGGTGCTGCACGGGTGGGTGGTGCTGCTGGCGGGGATGATGCTGTGGCGGGCGAAGGTGCCGGGCGAGGAGATGACCGGGTTGTTGGCGCAGATGGCCCTCTTCCCGCCCGCGGCGGTGCGGGCGCTGGGCACGGTCACCCGCGCTATCTACGCGCGCTTCGAGCCGGCCGCGGTGGCGGCGGCGCTGATGGACGAGCAGGGGCTGCGCGCCTGCGCGCGGCGGGAACTGGGGCGGCTGGAGCTCAGCGCCGAGCGGACGAAGGAGCTCGGGCTGAGCGAGTTCTGGCAGGCGCGGAGGAAGATCTGGGACCGGGCGCTGCGCGACGCGAAGACCTCCAGCAAGGAGGTGCTGGCCCCGCCGGAACGGGTTGCCTCCGACGCCACGCGCTACTGCCCCATCTGCGGTTCCGAGTACCGCACCGGCGAGACGTGCTCCGACTGCCGGGTGCCGCTGGCGGCGTTCCGGGGGGCGGCGTAGAGGCGGGGGCCCGCTGGCTCGTTCGCTGCGTCGTGCCCGTTCGTGATTTTTTCGCAGGCCCTGCTCGTCGTATCGCGCATGCCGCCACTTCGTTTTCAAGCCACGCACCGCTCCTCGCCTTGCGCCGGCCCGTTCGCTGCACGAGCGGAATGCGCGCGCTCGAAGCGCGCGTTGATCTCCCGCATGTCGCGTCTCCTCCCCGCCATGCTGGCAACCGCCTCATTTGCCGCCTGCGCCGTCCCGCGCACCGCCACCAGACCCACCCCTCCGAAGCCCACCATCCCCGGGCGATTGGCACTGGAGGTCCCGAAGCAGGTCCCCGCGGGCCTCTCGCCGGGTGTCCACAGCCTCTCCTTCGAGAGCGGGAGCGCGCTCCTCTACGTCCCCAAAAGCCCGCCCGGACCCCGTCCGCTGCTGGTCGTCTTCCACGGAGCCGGCGGCCAGGCGCGCCACATGATCAACCTGCTCTGGGCACAGGCAGAGGAGCAGGGCCTCCTGCTGCTGGCGCCCCAGTCTTCAGGGCCGACCTGGGACCTGGTCACCGGCGACTACGGCCCGGACGTGGCCGTGCTCCAGCAACTGCTGACCGCGGTCTCATCCCTGGAGCCCGTGGACCCCGCTCGCATGGGCTTGGCTGGCTTCTCGGACGGCGCCTCGTACGCGCTGGCGCTGGGCCTGGACAACGGGGACCTCTTCTCCTCGGTGCTGGCGTTCTCGCCGGGGTTCCTCTCGCCCGAGCACCGCGTCGGCTCGCCCCGCGTCTTCGTGGCCCACGGCACCGCGGACCCGGTCCTGGACATCGACAAGTGCGGCCGGGCCGTCGTGAACCAGCTCCGCGATCTGGGCTACGGCGTCACCTACCGCGAGTTCGACGGTCCCCACACCGTCCCGAAGGAGATCGCCGGGGCCGCCACGAAGTGGTTCTCGGGCGGCACCTCCGGGAGCTGAAGGTCACCCCTTCTTCAGCGCGCCGTCCCACAGCTCGAACAGCGCCGTCCAGTGCTTCTCCGCGGCGGCCGGGTTGTACACCGGGCTGTCCCCTGGCACCCAGGAGTGCCGGGCGCCCTCGTAGGTCACCAGCGTGTGGCGTACGCCCGCGGTGGTGAGCGCCTCCCCCAGCTTCTGCTTCGCCTCGTCGGAGAACGTCGGATCCTCCACCGCGCCCGCGATGTACAGCCGCGCCTTGATCCTCGGGGCCAGCAGGTGCGGGCTGTCCGGCGCGTCGGTGACGAGCCGCCCGCCGTGGTACGAGGCCGCCGCCACCACCCGGTCCGGGTAGAACGCCGCCGCCGCGAGCGACAGCCCACCGCCCATGCAATACCCGGTGGTGCCCACTCCGGGCTGCTTCACCTCCGGCTGCGCGGAGAGGAAGTCCAGGAACGCGCGCGTGTCGCGCATCACGTTCGCCTGGTTGGCGGTGCCGAGGAACTTCGTGAAGAAGATCTGCCGCTTCTCCGGGTCATTGAACATGGAGAAGGTCGGCGGTTCGTACGCGCCAAGTCGGTAGAAGAGGTCCGGGAGCAGGGCGTAGTAGCCGTGCGCCGCCATCCGCTCGCCCATGTCGAACAGCGCCGGGCGAGGGCCCAGCCCGTCCATGTAGAGGATGACCGCCGGCCACGGGCCCGAGCCCTCGGGGCGGAAGATGGAGACCGGGCACGTCCCGTCCGCCGTCTTGATCTGTCCAGTCGTTCTCGACATCCAGAGCCCTCCCTTCACATCGCCATGGTGCGCGTCAGCTCGCGCAGGAAGGCCAGCGCGGTCGCGAACCAGCGGATCTCCCGGCGCTCGTCTGGCCCGTGCGCCGTGTGGCCGCTCATCGACTCCTCCTCGGTGGCGGCGCGGTCGACCACGCCATACGCGCGGACGCCCTTGTTCCGGAGGAAGCGCGAATCGCTGGCGCCCGTCAGCATCGGGTGGATGATCGGCGCGCCGAGGTAATAGCGCCCGACGATCTCGCGATAGGTCCGCTCGAAGGCGTCGTCGGACGACATCACCGGCGAGCTGGTGAAGTCGGCCGCAGGCTCCACCACCACCGCCGGGTCGCCGATGGCGGCCGCCAGCCGGTCGCGCACGGCGGCGGTGGTCTCGTCCGGCATCACCCGGCAATTCACGGTGGCGGTGGCGCTGGTCGGCAGGACGTTGTCCTGCGGTGAGGCCTGCAGCATGGTGGTCACGCAGGTGGTGCGGAACAGCGCGCTGCGCAGGGAGTCCGCCGCCAGCAGGTCGTCCTCCGCGGGTGAGAGCGCTTTTCCGGCGAGCAGCTTGCGAATCGCCGCCCCCACCTCCGTCCGTGCGTTCTTCACCTCCAACTCCAGGTGGTCGCGCACGGGGGCCAACGCGTGCGGAGTGAATCGGAGCTCCGACACCTTGACCAGCGCGCGCGCCAGCCGCGGGACGATGTCCGACTTCGGCGACGGCATGGAGGAATGCCCGCCGGGGCCCTTCACGGTCACGCGGTAGCTCTGGAACGTCTTCTCCACCACGCCCAGGCCTACGAACTCCACCTTCTCGCCGCCGGGCGCCAGCCTGGCACCGCCGCCTTCGTTGAAGGCGAATTCCGCGTCCAGCAACTCCGGGTGCTTCTGCACCAGCCAGGCGACACCCGCGCCGCCGCCGGTCTCTTCGCCGGCGGTGAGCGCGAGGATGACGTCGCGGTGCAACTTCGCCTTCTCCCGCGCCAGCTCCAGCGTGATCGCCACGAACATCGCCGCCTGGCCCTTGTCGTCGTTGATGCCGCGACCGTAGAGCCAGCCGTCCTTCTCGGTGACCTTGAACGCGGGGACGGTCCACGGCTGCCCCTCCACCGGCACCACGTCCACGTGCGCCAGCAGCAGCAGCGGCTTCTTCGTCCCGTCGCCGCGCAACCGCACCACCAGGTTTCCTCGCCCGGGCGCGGACTCGAGGATCTGCGGGTTCAGCCCCGCCCCGCGCAGCCGGGTGGCGATGGGCTCCAGCGCGTCCGTCTCGTGCCCGTGGCTGGTGTCCACCGAGACGAGCTGCTCCACGATCTGTCGGGTCTCCTCCAGCATCCGCGCTGGAACGGGCACGGCGGTGGAGGTGGAGGCGGCGGGGCCGGCCAGGGAGGAGAGGGGAGCCAGCATGAGCAGGGCGAGGAGGGTCGAGCGGGGCATCGCGCGAACATACCTGCCCGGCCCGTGCGCCGCGTGGTAGAGCGCCCCTCATGCTGCAACCCTCCTCCTTCCGCTTCGAGGTGAAGGACCGCGTGGGGGTGGTGACCTTCACCCGCCCGGACACGCTCAACTCGCTCACCTTCGACGTCTACCGCGAGCTGCGCGACCTGATGCTCGAGCTGGAGCGCGAACCGTCCGTGGCCTCGGTGGTGATCACCGGCGAGGGACGCGGCTTCTGCTCCGGCGGCGACGTCAACTCCATCATCGGCGAGCTCTTCTCGCGCGACATGCCGGGCCTGGTGGAGTTCACCCGGATGACCTGCGACTTGATCAAGAACATGCGCGCGCTGCGCAAGCCGATCGTCGCCGCGCTCAACGGGACCGCCGCCGGCGCGGGCGCGGTGATCGCGCTCGCCTCCGACCTCCGGGTGGCGAGCGAGAAGGCGAAGATCGCCTTCCTCTTCGTCAAGGTCGGCCTGGCCGGCGCGGACATGGGCGCCGCCTACCTGCTGCCGAAGGTGGTGGGGCTGGGTCGGGCTACGGAGTTGCTGGCGTTCGGCGACGCGGTGGACGCGCCCACGGCCGAACGCTACGGCCTGTTCAACAAGGTGGTCCCGCCGGAGCAGGTGGTGCCGGAGGCGATGGCGTGGGCGAAGCGGTTGGCGGACGGGCCGACCTTCGCGCTGGGGATGACCAAGGAGCTGCTCAACGGGGAGCTGAACATGGACCTCTCCGGCGCGCTGGACAACGAGGCGCGGGCGCAGGCGGTGTGCATGCAGACGAAGGACTTCCGCGAGGCGTACGAGGCCTTCACCCAGAAGCGCCCGCCGCGCTTCACTGGCCGTTGAGCGCGCCCATGCCCCCCGAGCCCACGTTCCTCGACCCGGAGCACCTCCAGCTCCGCGACCGCGCCCGCGACGAGGCCCGCGCGCTGGAGCTGGACGAGCATACCGGCGGCGAATCGCTGTGGGCGGAGCTGCGGCGGTTGGGGTACGCACGCCACCTGGTGCCGCGCGCGTTCGGTGGGGCGCGAGACGAGATCTCCGTGCGATCCATCTGCGTGCTCCGCGAGGAGGTCGCCTACCGGAACGCCGCCGCCGACTCCATCCTGGCGGTCGCTGGCCTGGGCAGCCATCCCGTCCTGCTCGCCGGGAGCGAGGCGCAGCGGCAGGAGCTGCTGCCCCAGGTCGCCGATGGGCGGGCGCTCTTCGCCTTCGCGCTCACCGAGCCGGAGGCGGGCTCGGACGTGGCGGCACTGCAGACGGCGGCCGCGCCCGACTCTGCGAGTGGTGGCTGGCGGCTCTCGGGCACCAAACGCTTCATCTCCAACGCCGGCATCGCCACCCATTACACGGTGTTCGCCCGCACCGGCCTGGGGCCGAAGGGCATCTCCGCCTTCGTCGTCCCCGCGGGCACGCCCGGGCTCCGGGTGGACACCGGGCTGAAGCTGATGGCGGAGCACCCCATCGGCGAGCTGCACTTCGACGGGTGCCGCGTCCCGGCCGCATCGCTCCTGGGCGCGGAGGGCGGTGGGATGCGCTTGGCCCTGGGGACGCTGGACGTGTTCCGCGCCACGGTGGGTGCCGCGGCGGTGGGGATGGCGCGGCGCGCGCTGGATGAAGCGCTGGACTATGCGCGGCGGCGGAAGCAGTTCGGCGCGCCGCTCGCGGAGCTGCCGGCGGTGCAGGCGCTGCTGGCGGACTCGGCGGTGGAGTTGGACGCGGCCCGGCTGCTGGTGCACCGCGCCGCTGCGGCCAAGGACCAGGGACGGGAGCGGGTCACCTACGAGGCCGCGGTCGCCAAGCTCTTCGCCACCGAGGCCGCGCAACGGATCATCGACCGTAGCCTCCAGGTCCACGGCGGCAACGGCGTGGTGAAGGGGTTCATGGTGGAGCGGCTGTACCGCGACATCCGCAGCCTGCGCATCTACGAGGGCGCCACCGAGGTGCAGCGCCTGGTGATCGCCCGCGAGCTGCTCAAGGGAGGGGAGCCGCGTGGCTGAGGGCGAGCCGGCACCGAGGAGCGGCCTCCTGCTCGCGGTCGCGGTGGGCCTGTGCGCGTCGCTCGCGCTGGGCGGCGGCTGGCTCTTCTGGTCCGGTTATCGCACCCTGAACCAACCCCAGGATTGCGCGGAGCGGAGCCCGGAGGAGTGCGCGATGGAGCAGGACATCGCGTTCGCCTGGGCCGACCGGCAGCTCACCCTGGGGACCATCCTGGTGGTCATCGGGGGAGCCTTGAGCCTGGTGCTCTGGTTGACCGAGCGGCGCCGCGACGCGCCGTCCAAGGAGTGACGCATGACCGCCGCGACGGACCTGGATCCCCATCGGCTCCCCGAAGCGCTCAACCTCACCCAGGTCTTCCTGGAGGCGCAGCTCCCGAGTCACGGCGACCGGCCGGCGCTGTACTTCGAGGATGAGGTCATCACCTACCGGCAGCTCTCCGAGCGGACCGACCGGGCGGTGGCGGTGCTGCGCGGGCTGGGCTTGCGGCTGGAAGAGCGCGTCCTGCTGATGGTGCCGGACGTGCCGCAGTTCGCCTCCGCCTGGTTCGCGGTGGTGAAGGCGGGCGGGGTGGTGGCGGCGGTGAACCCGGAGCTCCGCCCAGAGGAGGCGGAGTACTACGCCAACTACACCCGGGCCCGCATCATCATCGCCCACGCGAGCGCGCTGCCCGTGCTGGAGGCGGTCCGCCACGCCTGCCCGCATCTCCAGCACGTGCTGGTCATCGGCGGCGACGCCGGCCGTCACCTCTCCTACGACGGGGAGCTGGACCGCGCCGCGCCCGACCGCGCCTGCGCGCCCACCCACCGGGACGACGCGTGCGTCTGGCTGTTCACCTCCGGGTCCACCGGCTTCCCGAAGGGAGCGGTGCACAAGCAGCACGACTTCGTGTTCAACGCGCTGACCTACGCGCTGCCCATCCTGGGCTACGGGCCGAAGGACATCTGCGCCGGGTCGCCCAAGCTGGCGTTCGGGTACGCGCTGGGGACGAACCTCCTCTTCCCGCTGCTGGCGGGGGGCGCAGGCGCCATCTTTCCGGAGAAGAGCACCCCGGAGCGGCTGTTCGCGGCGATCCGGAAGTTCCGGCCCACCGTGCTCACCACCGTGCCTACCTCACTCAACGCGATGGTGAATTCGCCGGAGATCGACCAGGTCGACTTCTCGTCGCTGCGCGCCTGCATCTCGGCGGGCGAAGCGCTCCCGGCGGAGCTGTACAACAAGTGGAAGGCGAAGACCGGCGTGGAGATCCTGGACGGGATCGGCTCCGCGGAGATGTTCCACATCTTCATCACCAACCGGCTGGGAGACGTGAAGCTGGGGTCGCTTGGGAAGGTGGTGGAGGGCTACCAGGCGAGGATCTGCGACGACGATGGCGCCGAACTGCCGCGCGGCGAGATCGGCACGCTGTGGATCCGCGGCGACTCGATGGCGCTGGAGTACTGGCAGCAGCACGAGAAGTCGAAGGAGACGTTCCGCGGCGACTGGTGCGTGTCCGCGGACAAGTTCCGCCAGGACGAGCAGGGGTACTTCTACTTCTGCGGCCGCGGCGACGACATGCTCAAGGTGGGCGGGAAGTGGCTCTCACCGGTGGAGGTGGAGAACGCGCTCC
>DATBSS010000110.1:0-6223 GCA_036559665.1 Myxococcaceae bacterium | reverse complement strand
GCCACGCTGCTGCTCGACCTCGCCGGCTTCACCCCAATCGTCGTCTCACTGAGCGCCGCCGGCCCGCGCGGCCTCGACGCGCTGGGGCAACTCCTCACCGAATACTTCACCGCGGTGCTCGACGTCATCGAGTCGCATGGCGGAGTGGTCTACCAGTTCGCCGGGGACTCGGTGTTCGCCTGCTTCGAGGTGGAGGGGCCGGGCAGCGACGCCGAGGTGGCCCACCGCGCCGCAGCCTCCGCGCTCGCCATCCAGAGGCGACTGCGCAGGCTGGGGCCGGTGGAGCTCCTTGGGCAGACGTTCGGGGTCCAGTCGCGGATCGGGCTCGGCTTCGGCGACTGCCACCGGCTGCTGCTGGGCAGCACCGCCACCTGGCTGCACCCGGTGATCGCGGGCGCGCCGCTCTCCGCCGCGGTGCTCGGCGAGGCGGAGGCGCAGGCCGGAGAGGTGATCGCCAGCCCCGAGCTGTGGGAGCTGCTCCCGGAAGGGAAGGTGGGGGAGGCCCGCCGCGGCTCGTTCCTGCTCTCCGCGCTGCCGGCGGCGAAGGAGGCCCGGAGGATCGCGCCGCCCGCGATCGACGCCGCCCTCGCCGCGCGCGCCGAGCAGATGCTCTCGCCCGCGCTCTTCACCAAGGTGACCACCGGTCACCAGGAGTACATCGGCGACTTCCGCGACATCACCTGCCTGTTCGTCCGCTGCGGCGGACTGGACCACCGCGGCCCGGCGGAGTCGCTCTGGGGCGACCTCAACCAGTTCTACGAGCTCCTCCAGCGCGAGGCGGGGGACTACGGCGGCACGCTGTTGCAGACCGACTTCACCGACAAGGGAGACGTCTTCTTCGTCCTCTTCGGCGCGCCGACCGCGCAGGAGAACAAGGAGCTGCTCGCGACCCGGCTGGCGGGCAAGGTGATGGAGCTCCGGGCGCGCTTCCCGTTCCTCACCCAGCTCCAGGCCGGCATCGCCACCGGGCCCGCCTACTGCGGCAACGTGGGGTCCTCCTCGCGCAAGGGCTACACCGCGCTGGGCGAGGTGGTGAATCTCGCCTCCCGGCTGCTCACCTACCGCGCCGACGACGGCATCCTGATCGACGCCAACACCGAGCGGAAGGTGCGGCAGGACGCGTCGGTCTCGCTTTTGGCCAACGCCACCTTGAAGGGCATCGACCACCCGGTGCCGATCTACGAGGTCAAGGCCGGGAAGCGGCCGCAGCGCGCCGTCCTGCTGGAGGGCCGGGGCGAGGTCATCGGCCGGAAGGCGGAGTTGGCCGTCCTGGCCAAGACCGCCGAGGCCGCGTTCCGGGAGGGCGGCAGCACGTGCGTGCTCTCCGGCGAGGCGGGCATCGGCAAGTCGCGACTGGCGGCGTGGGTGGTGGAGGACGCGCCCCGGCACCGCGCGCAGGTGCTCAGCGGCGCCTGCTACCCATACGAGATGTACACGCCCTTCTTCCCCTGGAAGGAGGTGCTGAAGGGGTTCTTCCAGCTCCTGGACCTCGACTCGCGCGAGGTGCAGCTCTCGAAGATCCGCGACGAGCTGGCGCGGGTCGAGGGCCTGGGGCCGGAGTGGCTGCCGGTGGTGGCTGGAATGGTGGGCCTGAGCGTGGAGGAGGAGGCGCAGACACGGGCGCTGGACGCGCGGCGCAAGAACGAGGTCCTGTTCCAGATCGTCTTCGAGCTCATCCGCCAGCGCTCCGCCCGCACGCCGCTGCTGCTGCTGTTCGAGGACCTGCACTGGGCGGACAAGCTCTCGCTCGACCTGATCGAGCACGTCGCCGCCCGCATCCACTCCGTCCCCGTCCTGCTGGTGGCCACGTCCCGGCCGGACCCGCAGCTCCAGCGGCTCCTGGCGCAGCCCTCGTGCAAGGCGATCGAGCTGAACCAGATGAGCCCGGAGGACATCCGCGTCTTCCTCCGCGCCCGCATGCGCCTGGCCATCCCCAACATCGGGCTGGAGGAGATGGTGCTGGGCAAGGCCCAGGGAAATCCCTTCTTCGTGGAGTCGATCGTCCACTCGCTGCTGGAGCAGGGCTACCTGGTCAGCGGCGAGGACGGCCGGCGCGAGCTGGGGAAGAGCCTCTCCGAGATCACCATCCCGGACTCCATCCAGGATGTGGTGCTGGCGCGCCTGGACCGCCTCCCGGAGGCGAACCAGACCCTCCTCAAGGTTGCCTCCGTCATCGGCAGGGTGTTCACCCTGGAGGCGGCGCGGGTGTTGCTCCCGGAGGCATTCAACCGGGAGGTGCTGTGGAACGTCATCCGCGACCTGGGCGCGTTCGGGCTGATCGTGCTGGAGGCGGAGGAGCCGGTCACTTGCTTGTTCAAGCACGTGGTGATCCGCGACGTCGCCTACAACACGCTGCTCGTCTCCAGCCGCGAGGACTTGCACCGTCGGTTCGCGCGCCACCTGGAAGCCCAGGCGAGCGGGAACCTGGACGATTCGGCGGGGCTGCTCGCGTACCACTTCCTCGCCGGCAACGACGAGGAGAAGGGGCTGGATTACTCGCTGCTGGCCGCTCGCAACGCCCGCGCCCAGTACGCCAACCAGGACGCGCTCCACCACTACCGGTGCGTGATCGAGCTGCTCGAGCGGCCGGGCTCACCCGCGGAGCCGGGAGTCCTCCGCCGGGTCCGGCGAGAGCGCGCGCAGACGCTGCTGCAGGCGGGCAACTACCCGGATTCCATCCGCCTCTTCGAGGAGTGCCTGGAGCAGGGTCCCGACCGGCTCGAGCGCGCGGAGATCCACGTCGGCCTGGGGCGAGCGTTCCAGGAGAAGGGTGAGTCGGGCCGCGCCATCCAACAGCTCGAACGGGCGCTGAAGCTGCTCGGGCGGGCGGTGCCGCGGTCGCTGGTGTCGCTCTACCTCCGCGTGGTGGGGTTGCTCTTCATCCGGGGGATCAAGAAGGTCCTCCCCTGGATCTTCCCGCGCGTGCCCGAGGGTCGGTTGCCGGAGTACCTGGAGCAGCTCTCGACGCTGATCTCGCTGATCAAGATCTATTACTTCGTCGACGTGAACAAATTGATCTGGTCGGTGCTGGTGGCGCTGCACATGGCCGACCGATCGCAGTCCTGGTACGGCCAGGCGGTTGCGAACAGTAACTACGGCTCGCTGCTGTTCGGCGCCGGGCTGCTGGGGGCGTCGCGCCGCTCGTGCGAGGAGGGGCTGGAGATGGCGCGGCGCGCGCAGGACCAGCTCGCCGAAGGAGTCGCCCAGAGCCGGCTGGCCACCCAGGCGACGTTCGCCAACGAGCTGCAGCGGGCACTGCCGGTCCACGAGGACGCGGTGCGCGTGCTGCGCCACGTGGGCGACGTCTGGGAGACGCAGACCAGCCTGATGCTCTACGCGACCACCCACTTCCTGCGCTCGGAGCTGAAGACCGCCGAGGGACTGTACCGGGAGATGGGCGCGCTGGGGCGGCAGGTGAACGCGCTGATGCACCAGGCATGGGCGCACGCCTGGGTGCCGTTCTGCCGGTACCTGCTGGGCGAAATGCCGGCGGCGGAGGTGCGGCCCGAGCTGTGCCAGGCGCTGGAGATGAGCGTCCAGGTGAACGACCTCGCCAACCAGTGCGCCGCGCTCAATCACCTGGCCGTGGTGGCGGTGCGCGAGGGAGACGTCGAGGAGGCGGCCCGCGCGGCGGTCGCGGCGTTCTCGTCGGTATGGAAGTACCAGGTGCTGGTGCCGTTCCTCCAGATCGGCCTCGTCGACGCGGCGGAGGCGGCGCTCTTCGCGCTGGAGAACGGCGCGAAGTCGGTACCCCGCAGGGCACTGCTGAGGATCGTGCGTCGCGGCGCGTTCAAGGCGCGGCTGATCGGGCGGATGTATCCATACCTGCGCGGCCCGGCGCTCCGGGTCACCGCGCGAGCGGTGGCGCTGGAGAGGGGGCCGGCGGAGGCGGCGCCGATCTTCGACAAGGCGATCGCCCTGCTGGAGGCGACGCCGAACCGCTGGGAACTGGGCGTGGCGCTGCTGGACGCTGCGGCCGCGCTCCCGGAGCGACGCGCCCAACTCGCCGCCCGCGCGCGCGAGGTGCTCTCCGCGATCGGCGCCCGCGCCGAGCTGCGGCGGTTGGAACAACTGGAGGAGGTGTCGGCTCCGGGGCCCCGCCTGGCGGCGGGGTAGAGGCTCGTCCGTAACGGCGCCGTAACGGCCAGCGAGCGAACGGTTGCAAATGCCCCTGAACGCCACTGGCTTTCTAATCGACGGAGATTCCAGCCAAACCCAGTGACCCCGGCGGGATTCGAACCCACGACCTACGGTTTAGGAAACCGTCGCTCTATCCATCTGAGCTACGGGGCCGGGAAAATGGGCGCAGTAGGTTTCGAACCTACGACCCCTGCCGTGTGAAGGCAGTGCTCTACCGCTGAGCTATGCGCCCGTACTTCAAGGGGCGGCGAACGTGCCCCAAAGCCCCCAGAGGTGTCAACGGAGAAGGACGCACGGCGCTTCAGTTCTTGACGAGCATCTCCGCCAACTTCTCGTCCAGTTCCCTCGCCCGCCGCTTGAGCGCCGAGAGCTGCTTGCCCACTCCCTTGTAGTCGCTCCGGGTGGCGAAGCTGAGCGCGTGCATGATCTGGTCCTGCCCCCGGTCCAGCGCCTGCTTCCCCTTCTGCACGCTCCCGATGGCCGAGGCGATCTGCTGCGCCCGCTTCTCGTCCGCGAACAGCCTCTCCATCGCCTTCTGGGACAGCGCCAGCGCCTGCTTCTTCAGCTCGTCCCTCAGCCCCATCTCGAACCTCCTCACCGCGCCTCGTCCGCGAACGTCGTCTCCAGCTTCTCCAGCAGCCGCTCCGCGATCCCCTTATGCCCCGCCCGCTCGATCAGCGGCTGCACGTTCCCCTGGATCGAGATCCTCCGCCGCAGCACCGCCTCCACCGGGTCCAGCTCCCCGCGCAGCAGCGCCTTCCACACCGAGTACGGCGCCCGCGCCAGGTACGCCGGCTCGATCTCCTCCAGGTCGTCCGCATCCTTCAGCACCCGGAACTTCTTCACCTTCCCATCCACCGGCTCGAGGTGCGCCACGAACGCGGCCGCCAGCTTCCCGGGCTCCGCCTCGATCACCACCCCGAAGTCGCCGTCCCAGCCCGCGCCAGCCTCCGCGGTCTCTGGATCTGCGTTCAACAGCGCGATGGCGGCCTCGGCCCACTCCCTGGACGGGAACACCGGCACCGGACCCTCACCTCACCCGCGCCCGAGGATCCGCTTCAGGCTGGAGAACAGGCTGGGCGTCTTGGCCCCCTCGCCCAGGGGCTTCTCCGCCGGCTGCCGCCTGGCGAGGTCCGCCTCCAGCGCCTTCTTCAGCGAATCCGGCGTGTCGTGCGTCGCCAACTCCACCTGCTGCGGCCCCTTCTCTCCCTCCACCGTCACCCGGAGCAGGCACTCCTCGGTCAGGCGGAAGTCGATCTTCTTCCCCGCGCTGGTGGCCGGCACCTTCAGCGTGCCCAGGTACTCGTTGTCCACCACCAGCTCGCTCTCGCCCTGGTAGATGTCCACCTCGATGTACTCCGCGCCCAGCTCCTTTGGCGCCGGCAGGCGGAAGCTCTTCACCAGCGGGATGCGCGAGTTCTTCTCGATGATGACCTTGAACCGGCCCGACGGCAGCGCGAAGCCGATGGGCATGGAGAGCGCGTCCAGCAGCGTCACCGCGTCGATGCTCTCCAGCGAATCCCCCAGCAGCGCCGCCCCCAGCGCCACGCACTCGTCCGGGTGCACGCCCTTGCGCGGCGGCTTGCCGAAGTGCTGCTGGATCTTCTGCTGCACCAGCGGCATCCGGCTCTGCCCGCCCACCAGGATCACCTCGTCCACCACCGACCGGTCGATCCCCTTCTCCGCCAGCACCTGGTCGCAGATGGCGAAGGTGCGGTCCACCAGGTCCTCGGTGAGGTTGTTCAGCTGGTCGCGCGTCAGCGGGATCCGCAGGTCCACCGGCCGGCCCTTCCGCTCGTCGATGAAGGGCAGCTCGATCATCACGTTCGGGATCAGCGTGAGGTCGATCTTGGCGGTCTCCGCGGCGTTCTTGATCCGCTGCATCGCCACCGTGTTCTGCGACAGGTCCGTCTTCGTCTCCTGCCGGTACGTCTCCAGCACGTAGTCGATGATCCGGTTGTCGAAGTCCACGCCGCCCAGGAAGGTGTCCCCTCCGGTGGCCAGCACCTCGAACACGTTCCCCGTCACGTGCAGCACCGAGACGTCGACGGTGCCGCCGCCCAGGTCGTAGACCAGGAGCTTC
>DATBSS010000109.1:0-12947 GCA_036559665.1 Myxococcaceae bacterium | reverse complement strand
CGGCGAAAAGCCTGAAAAGGGGCGGGACCCTACATTCCACCCGCCCTCACCGCAAGGCCCCGACGCCTCCCCGCCCTACCCGCACGCCTTCACGATCGCCGCGAAGTCGGCCGCCTTCAGGCTCGCTCCCCCGACGAGCGCCCCATCCACGTCCGGCTTCCCCAGGATCTCCGCCGCGTTGTCCGGCTTCACCGACCCGCCGTACTGGATACGGACCTGTTCGGCCGCCTCCCGCCCGACCAGCGCGGTGAGCGTCTCCCGGATGTGCGCGTGGACCTCCTGCGCCTGGTCCGCCGTCGCGGTCCTTCCCGTCCCGATCGCCCAGACCGGTTCGTACGCGACCACGAACTGCGTCACCTCCGCCGCCGAGAAGCCCGCCAGCCCGCCCTTCACCTGCCTCGTCACCACCTCCAGCGTCTTCCCGCCCTCCCGCTCCGCCAGCGTCTCCCCCACGCACGCGATGGGCCGCATCCCCGCCTTCACCACCGCCTGGAGCCGCTTGTTCACCGTCTCGTCCGTCTCGCCGAAGAACTGCCGCCGCTCCGAGTGCCCCACGATCACGTACTGGCACCCGACCTCCTTCAGCATCGGCGCGGACACCTCCCCGGTGAACGCCCCCGCCGGCTCCCAGTGGCAGTTCTGCGCCACCAGCGCGATGTTCGAATCGTCCAGCGCCTTCGCCACCGGGTACAGCGCCGCGGACGGCGGCGCCACCCCGATCTCCACCCGGTCCCGCACCATCGACACCATCCCCCGCAGATCGCGCACCAGCGCCAGCGCCTCGCCCACCGTCTTGTTCATCTTCCAGTTACCGGCGATGAACATCCGCCTCTGACCGTTGCCCATGGTCGTTCCTCCCAAACCCTGACGGCTACTTCGTCACTTCCAGCGCCTTCACCCCCGGCAGCTCCTTCCCTTCCAGGAACTCCAGGGACGCGCCTCCACCCGTCGAGACGTGCTTCATCTTCGACCCGAACCCCATCTCATTTACCGCCGCCGCGCTGTCCCCGCCGCCCACCACCGTGGTCGCTTCGCGGTTCTCCGCCATCGCCTCCGCCACCGCCCGCGTCCCCGCCGCGAACTTCTCCACCTCGAACAGCCCCATCGGACCGTTCCACAGCACCGTCCTGGCTCCCCGGATGTGCTGCCGGTAGTGCTGGCGGGTCTTCGGCCCGATGTCCAACCCCATCAAGTCCGCCGGGATGGCGCGTTCCCCAATCTCCTTCACCTCCGCCTTGTCCGTCGGCTCCGACCCCGCCACGTGGTCCATGGGCAGCACCAACTCCGCGCCCAGCCGGGTCGCCGCCTCCATCAGCTTGTTCGCCAAGCCCAGCTTGTCCTGCTCCACCCGGCTCTTCCCCACCTCCACGCCCTGCGCCTTGAGGAAGGTGTACGCCATCGCCCCGCCGATCAGCAGCGCCTGCACCCTGGGGAGGAGGTTCTCGATCACCTTGATCTTGTCCGACACCTTGGCGCCCCCGAGGATCGCCACGTACGGCTTCTCGGGATTCCTCAAAATCCGCCCCAGGTACTCCAGCTCCTTCCGCATCAGGAACCCGGCGGCCTTCTCCTTCACGAACGGCACCATCCCCGCCGTCGACGCGTGCGCCCGGTGCGCCGTCCCGAACGCGTCGTTCACGTACACGTCCGCGAACGACGCCAGCTCCTTCGCGAAGGCCTCGTCGTTCGCCTCCTCCTCCTTGTGGAAGCGCAGGTTCTCCAGCATCAGCACCTGCCCCTCCTTCAGCTCCCGCACCAGCTTCGCCACCCCGTCCCCCACGCAGTCGTCCGCCAGGATCACCTCGTTCGGCTTCCCCAGCAGCTCCGACAGCCGCGTCGCCGCCGGCTCCAGCGACAGCTTCGGGTCCGGGCCCTTGGGCCGCCCCAGGTGCGAGGCCAGCATGACCTTCCCGCCCATCTGCAGCGCCTTCTGGATGGTGGGGAGGGCCTCGCGGATCCGCGTGTCGTCGGTGATGGCCTGGTGCTCGTCCAGCGGGACGTTGAAGTCCACCCGGATGAACACGCGCTTCCCGGTGAGCTGCAGCTCGTCGATGTAGCGGACCATAAATGCCTCGAAATTCGGGAGGAAATGCCGGCTCGGGCCCACCCCGGGGCGCGCCCTTATACCCGACCAAAAGTCCCAAGCCCCCACAATCGCTCGGGGGAGCCGTGGCACAATGCGTGGTTCCAAACCCTCCGCACAACGGTTTGTCGGGAACCACGAAAACCTCTCTAGTCGCACACCGAGCCTGGCACCCCTGTGCCCGGCGGACCAACGAGGTCAGTGATCATGATGGATGGCATCTTCGCCCCGCCCCCGCGGAGGACCGACCCGCTGTCGTCCCAGCAGCTCCGGGACGCCGAAACGGCCCTCAGCAACAGCATCAACCAGCTCCAGAACCTCCTCAACAACGTCTTCAACGCCGGCGCGGCTCCCGCGGCCAACGCGTTCGCGCGCGGCACCGGACCGGTCCAGGTCCCCGCCGGCCTGGCCAACTTCGCCGGCGAGCACGGCTTCGACCCGAAGGAGATCGCCTCCCTCGGCAAGGCCCTTCCCGTCGCGCTGAACGCGCAGCAGGCCCTCGCTCGTGGCGACTGGGCTGGCGCGCTCGGCCTGGCCGGCAGCCTCGGCCCCAACGCCGGCGAGACCATGCAGCGGCTCACCGCGGGCGCGCTCGACGCCGTCCCCGCGCAGGCCCTCCAGTCCCTGGGCAACGCCGGCTTCACCTTCGCCCAGGTCCGCGCCCTCGGCACCCAGCTTCCCAAGGCCTACGCCGCCGCCGCCTCGCTCGCGCAGGGTGACTGGAAGGGCGCCGCCGGCCAGGCGCTGGCCCTGGAGACCGTGGCCCCCGACGCCGCCGCCCGCCTGGGCCAGGCCATCGCCGCCCGCCTCCCGCAGGCGGAGCGCTCCGCCCTCCGGCAGCTGGGCCTGAGCGACAACGCCATCAGCGCGCTCGGCGCCCGCATCCCCTACGCCTCGCTGGCCGCCAAGGCCCTGGCCAAGGGCGACTGGAAGACCGCCTCCGACGCGCTGGACGCCCTCTCCTCCGGGAAGGCCGGCGCCGCGGTGGCCGGGGCCGCGCAGCCCCTGCTCAACTCCGTCCTCAACCGCCTGCCGGCCGACGTGCGGCAGTCGATCCAGAACCTGGGCCTCAACCCGGACATGATCCGGGGCGGCCTGGCCCACGCGGCCGACGCCGCCGCGGCCGTCCAGAAGGGCGACTGGCGCGGCGCGGCGAACGCGCTGGGGCTGGTGGACGACAAGACCGCCCAGGCCGCCATCTCCGGCGCGGTGAACCGGCTGGTGCCCGCCTCGGTGAAGGAGGCCCTCCAGAACGCCGGCCTCGACGCCAACACGTTGGGCGCCGCACTCCCGCAGGCCGCGAACACGGTGGCCGCGCTCGAGAAGGGCGACTGGCGCGGCGCGGCGGCCGGCCTGGCCGGGCTCCCCCAGAAGGTGGGCGACACCCTCCAGCGCGCGGTGCTCGGCGCCATCCCGCAGGACATCAAGGACGCCTTCAACAAGGTCGGCTTCAACCGGGCCGACCTCCAGGAGATGGGCGCGGCGCTGCCGCTGGCGCTGGACGCCGCCAAGGCGGTCGGCAAGGGCGACTGGCAGACCGCCGCCCAGGCGCTGGGCGCGTTCGGCGACAAGGCCCCCAACGCCACCCGGAAGCTGGGCCTGGCGGTCAACCAGCTCATCCCCGGCGACGTGAAGGAACAGCTCGGGAAGCTGGGCATCGACGGCGTCGGCCTGGGCGAGCTGCGCGCCGCGCTGCCGGACGCCATCGGCGCTGCCCAGGCGCTGGCCAAGGGCGACTGGCGCACCGCGCTCCAGGGACTGAACGCCGTCGGCCAGGACGCGCCGCACCTCACCGAGAAGGTCACCCAGGCGATCTCCAACGCGCTCCCGCAGGACGTGAAGGACGCGATCGGGAAGACCGGCCTCACCGGCCAGGACATCAAGGAGCTGGGCGCCGCGCTGCCGGTGGCGGTGGACGCCGCCCAGGCCGTGGGCAAGGGCGACTGGCGCGCCGCCGCGAGCAACATCGCGCTGCTGGGGACGGTGGCGCCGGACCTCACCGCCAAGCTCCACCAGCAGCTCGACAAGGTGCTGCCGGCCGACGTCCGCAAGGTGGTGGGCGAGTTGGGGAGCACCGCGGGCGAGCTGGGCTCCGCGCTCCCGTTCGCCGTGGACGCGTTCCAGGCCGCGCAGAAGGGCGACTGGCGTGCCGCCGCCAAGAACCTGGACGGGCTCCGCCAGGCCGCGCCGCGCGCCACCGCCTTCATCACCGACAAGCTGGACAAGGCGCTGCCGGCCGACGTGAAGAACAAGATCCAGCAGCTGGGCACCACCGCCACCGAGCTGGGCTCCGCGCTCCCCTCCGCCATCGACGCGGTGGACGCGCTCAAGAAGGGCGACTGGAAGGGCGCCGCCGCCAACCTCGACGCCGTGAAGCGGGCGGCGCCGCAGACCGTCGCCTTCCTGGACCAGCAGCTCGACAAGATCGTCCCCGCCGACGTGAAGAAGACGCTGGGGACCATTGGCACCGACGTGGCCGAGGTGGGCGCCGCGCTCCCCGCGGTCACCGGCGCGCTGGACGCCCTCAAGAAGGGCGACTGGCAGGCCGCCGCCAAGAACTTCGACGGGATCCGGACCGCCGCGCCGCACGTGGTGCAGCAGCTCACCTCCGCCTGGGACAAGCTGGTCCCGCAGGGCGTCAAGGACGCGCTGGCGCCGCTGGGCGTGGCCGCCCAGGACGTGTGGAAGCTGGGCAGCAAGGTCTCCGACGCCGTGGACTTCGCCGGCAAGCTGAAGGCGGGCGATGCCGTGGGCGCGCTCGGCGCGCTGCAGAAGGTGGTGGGCGACCCGAACCTGGGCAAGAAGCTGGAGGGCCAGCTGGGGCTCCCCGAGGGCGGGCTGAACGCCGCGCTCCAGAAGGGGCTGATCAACCTGGGCGGCCTGAAGCTCTCCGGCTTCGCGGGCGACGCCAACGTGCCCGACGGCCAGAACGTGCACAACGACCTCAAGCTCACCGGGCAGACGCTCGCCGCGGGCGAGTTCAAGGCCGGCGGGTCGGTGTTCTCCGCGCAGGGGAAGATCGGCAAGGAGGGCGACCTCCTCCAGGCCGAGGGCAGCATCAAGCTCCTGCAGGCCGAGGTCTACGGCTCCGGGTCGGTGAAGGCCGACTGGAGCAACCTCACCTTCGGCGCCACCGGCCGCATCGGCGCCAAGCTGAACCTCCTGGAGGCCGAGGGGAAGGCGAAGCTGGACTACGGCTGGGGCAGCACGGAGGCCGCCGGGCACGTCAACGTCGGCGCCACCGCGCAGGCGGAAGGCACCATCAAGGCCGACCTCAAGCACCTCACCCTGGCCGCCGAGGTGGACGCCGAGGCGTTCGCCGGCGTGCAGGCCGGCGCCACCGTCAAGCAGCGCCTGGGCCCTATCGCGGTGGAGGGCAAGGCGTCCGTCTCCGCGGGCATCGGCGTGGACTTCGGCGTGGACGTGGGCCTGCAGAACGGGAAGTTCGCCTTCAAGTTCGACGTGGGCGCGGCGCTGGGCATCGGCTTCGACCTCGAGTTCGGCTTCAGCATCGACGTCAAGAAGATCATCGAGGGCGCCGGGAAGCTGCTCGAGAAGCCGGTGAAGTGGGTGGGCGACGCGATCAAGAAGGCCGGCGAAGGCGTGGCCTGGCTTGGCAACAAGGTCGTCGACGGGGCGAAGAAGGTCGGAGAGGCCGTCGTCGACGGCGTCAAGAAGGTCGGGAACGCCATCGCCGACGGCGCCAAGAGCGTCGTGAAGGCCCTCACCAAGTGGTAGGGCTGGTAGCCTCTACGGCCAGATGAGCGCGATCTCGGATCTGCTGTCACAGGGACGAACGAAGGAGGCGCGCGCGCAGGCGGAGCGCGTGCTCGCGGAGAAGCCGGCCAACGCGGAGGCGCTGGTCGCCCTCGCCAAGTCGCAGCTGGTGGAGGGGGAGACCGCCCCCGCCGAAGCCACCATCAAACGCGCCGAGTCCAGCGGCGCCGTCCCGGCGGAGGTGCTGGTGCTCAAGGGCGCCCTGGCCGCCGAGCGCGACCAGCTCGACCAGGCGCTGTCGTTCTACCAGCAGGCCGCGAAGCTGGACCCGAGCCGCGCGGAGGCGGCGTTCGGGATGGGCGTGATGCTGGCGCAGCAGGAGAAGTACCAGGAGTCGCTGCCCCACTTCGAGCGCGCGGTGAAGCTCCAGCCGCGCGGCGGCGTGCTGCACTACCACCTGGCGCAGAACCTGATCCGGATGGACCAGCACCAGCGGGCGCTGGAGCACCTGGAGCAGGCGGTGGCGCTCAACCCGCTCTACCCGCCCTCGTACCTGCTGCTGGCGAAGATCCTCTGCATCCTCGGGAAGCAGCCGGCGGCGAGGAAGCTGCTGGAGGAGGGGCTGAAGCTGCTGCCCGGCGACGTGGACCTGCGCGGGGAGCTGACCAACGTCCTTCTGCAGCTGGGGGACGCGGTGGGCGCGGAGTCGCTGGCGCGCAAGGTGGCGCAGGACCTGCCGGACCACGTGGGGGCGCAGGAGAACCACGTGGTGACGCTGGTGGGCGCGGGGCGCTTCAAAGAGGCGATGGAGAAGATGAAGGCGCTGGACGACAAGGGCATCCGCACCGCGCAGCTGCGGTCGTCGCTGGCCATCGTCTACCAGTCGAAGACGCCGCCGGACCTGGCGGGGGCGATGACGGCGTACGAGGAGGCGATGGCGCTGGACACGGAGGACTGGCGCGCCGCCTGCGACCTCGGGCTGCTACTGCTCCAGAGGGGGGACCCGCCGGAGCGCGCCATCCCGCGGGCGATCACCGTGCTGGAGGAGGCGCGGCGTCGCGCGCCGGCGCGGCAGGAGGTGCTGCTCAACCTCGCGCTGGCCTACGTGCGCGCGGGGAACCGGGCCAAGGCGCTGGACCTGGCGAACCAGGTGGTGGCGCTGAAGCTCCCGGACGGAGACCCGGCTCGCGAGCAGGCGGAGCGGCTGGTGAAGAAGCTGAGCGCCTCGGCGTAGCGGTTCCTCACACCGGGGCGGAGATGGCCGCGGGCGCGGGCTTCTTCCGGAGCACGGTGAGGAACAGCAGGCCCATGAACGCGATCCCTCCGAAGGTGATCAGCGCGTCGAACAGGATGGTCCCGCGCGCCCCGCCGCCGGCGAGGAAGCTCCACGTCGACGCCTTCCCGTCCAGCTGCGTCGTGTAGCTGATCGCCAGGTTGGAGGAGGCGACGAACAGCGTGTACTTGGTGGTGACCCCGGCGCCCTCGGTCACCATCTCCAGCACCATGGCGGCGAACGCGGCGAAGGCAAAGCCATTGGCCAGGCTGTAGGCCAGCGTGGCCACCGTGTACGTGGTCTGGTTGAACGGCACCACCGCCATCCCCAGCGCGCACAGCCCTGTCACCCCGCCCCAGATCGCGTAGTTCACCTTTCGGTTCAGCCGGTCCGCCACGTAGCCGCCGGCGAGCGAGCCGATCGTCCCGGAGATCCCCATCCCCGGCCCGTTCACCCAGGTGACCACGTTCTCCGAGGCATTGAAGTCCCGCGCCATGGCGCTGAACAGGTTGGTGAGCGCCCCGCACGACACCGGCGCCAGGCAGAGGAACAGCAGCACCGCGCCGTTCCGGCTGAAAACGGTGTGGAAGAGGTCCATCGCGATCTCCTTCACCCGCCGCACCGCCGCCCGAGCGAACGAGCCGGCCGGGCTGGCCGCCCCCGGCCGATCCGGCACCCAGAACACCGCCACCCCGCTGGCCACCACGATGGCCGCCACCAGCAGCCCCGCGATCTCCCGCGACCACAGCGTGGCTGCCGCAATGGGCAGCGTCCCCAGGAAGCTGGTGGAGCCCACGTTCCCGGCCATCTGCCAACCCGCTGTGCGCCCCTTCTCCTCCAGCCGGGTGGTGGTGGCCATCAGGCCGTTCACGGCCGCGTGCGCTGTGGTGCAGCACGCCTGGAGCGCGAACAACAGCAGCGTGTACGTGGCCAGGTGCTTCGATGGTTCGCTCATCAGTGAGCACACCACCGCCAGTACTGCCGTCCCGAAATTGCAGGCCGCATACCAGACCCGCCGCCACGGCCCCAGGTCCAGCAGCGGGACCCAGAACAGCTTCCAGAAGTGCGCGGAGTTCGCCACCGCGGAGAGTGTGGCGATGACGTCCAGCGGCACACCCTCGTTCCGGAGCCAGTACGGCACGGCGGTCTGGACGAACCCGACGCCGGCCCCGAACTGGATTTCGAGGAACCCGAACAACGGTGGCCAGGCGTGCTTGAGCTGCGCGGACTCCGGAGGAGGGACGATCTCTTTCTCGATCACGCGACCGCCGATGCTACGCGCGAAGCCGGCGCCCGCGGAGCCCTTTGCTACCAGCGCCCGTGCTTGCCGCCCGCCAGCACGCCCGCCGGGTCCAGCGCCGCCTTCACCCGCTGCAGCACCGCGTCCGAGTCGTCGCCCTTCGCCAGCTCCACGCCCACGCTCTCCACCCCGGCCCGCAGCGGCGGAAACCCCGCCGCCCCCAGCTCCCGCACCAGCGCGCGGTGGCAAGCCATCGCCCGCTCGTCCTCACCCGGCACGTCCCGGTCGTAGGCGATCAGCGCGGCCAGGAACAGGCACCGCGCCCCGGCGCTGAGCAGCGACACGTTGGCCTCGAACCCGAGCAGCGGCATCGCCGAGGCAGCGATCTGCACCGCCTCCGCCGCCGCCGCGCCCTGGAACGGCACCGCCACGTCCACCCAGATCAGCCCGCACCCGTCCCGGTCCAGGTCCGGCTCCGAGGGCATGGGCGACTTCTTGCGCCAGTACGCCATCTCCAGCGACCGCGTCGAGGGCACGCCTTGCGGCTCGGCGCCGTCCTCCAGCCCCATCGAGTACGCCTCCGCGCCCGCGCGCACGAGCGCCCGCCGCGCGCGCCGCGTGCACGTCAACCCGATGCCGCGGTCCGGCGCGAACACGGTGGTCGCCCCGTTCCACGCCCCCACGCCGGCCGCCTCCCGCCACGCCGCCAGCAGCTCGGGCGGCAATGGCGTCCGCCCGCCCGCCTCCTCGAACGGGTACCGCCGCGACAGCGCCATCGCCTTCACGTCGTTCCACAGCACGACGTTCGAGCGCAGCGTCCCTTCCAGCAGGAGCTCCCGGAACGCGTCCACTACCGGCGGCAGCCCTTCCGCGGAAGGGATGGTCGCCACCAGGTCGCGCACGAACTCCGACGCCGGGGCCAGCCACAGCGTCGCCCGGGTCACCACCCCCAGGGCGGACTGGCTGAACAACCCATCCAGCGCCGGCCCCAGGCCCCACCGGTGGAGCCCGGCCGCCCGAGCCTGCGCCGCGCCGCCGAACCGCGACAGCCCGGTGCGGATCACCTCGCCCGAGGAGAGCACCACCTCCAGGTCCACCAGGTGCGCGAACGCGTCCGAGTGCGGCCCGCGCCCCTCGCCCCGCTCGAGCGCGTTGCCGATCACGCTCGCCTCGGGCGGACCGCCGATGGTGGTGAGCCGCAGCCGCGACCCGCACTCCGCGAGGTACCGGTGCGCCTGCGCGAAGGACACCCCGGGCTCCAGGGTGATGTGCGCCAGCGCCTCGTCGTGCCCGACCACCCGGACCATCCGCGACAAGTCCAGCAGCCAACACCCGTCCCGCGGCGGCACGCGCGACCCGAAGCCGTAGTTCTTCCCCCGGCTCACCGGGTGAACACTGATCCGCTCCTCGGAGCCAATGCGTAGGGCGGTACGCACCTCCTCCAGGGAGCCCGGGCGCACCACCGCCGCTACGCGCTGCGAGGTGGCGAACGTGGCGCGCCCGGCGGCGGCGCGTTCCGCCTCGTCCCGCGCCACCGCGCCGGGCGGCAGCGCGGCCTCCAGCCGCCGGAGCGCCGCCTCAGCGACCATCACCGGAGGGCAGGGCTAGACGCCCTTCGACACCAGGAACTTCGACACGTCCACCATGCGGTTGGAGAAGCCCCACTCGTTGTCGTACCAGGCCATGACCTTGACCAGGTTGCCCTCCATCACGAAGCAGTTGGTGGCGTCGAAGATGGCCGAGTGCGGGTTGCCGTTGTAGTCGACCGACACGGTGGGCGCGTCGGAGAACTCGAGGATGCCCTTGAGCGGGCCCTCGGCGGCCTTCCGGTACGCGTCGATGACCTCCTTGTCGGTCACGTTCCGGGAGGTGACCACCGTCAGGTCCACCAGCGAGACGTTCGGCGTCGGGACCCGCACCGACATGCCGTGCATCTTGCCCTTGAGCGCCGGCAGCACCTCGCCGATCGCCTTCGCCGCGCCGGTGGAGGACGGGATCATGGACAGCGCCGCCGCGCGGGCCCGGCGCAGGTCCTCGTGGATGAGGTCCAGGATGCGCTGGTCGTTGGTGTAGCTGTGGATCGTCGTCATCAGCCCCTTCTCGATCCCGAACGAATCCAGCAACACCTTGGCGATGGGCGCCAGGCAGTTGGTGGTGCAGGAGGCGTTGGAGATGATGTGGTGCTTGGACGGGTCGTACTTCTCGTGGTTGATGCCGTACGCGATGGTGAGGTCCGGGCCCTTCGCCGGCGCGGAGATGACGACCTTCTTCGCGCCCGCGGCCAGGTGCTTGGCGGCGCCGTCGCGCTCGGTGAAGCGGCCGGTGCACTCCAGCACCACGTCCACGCCCTTGCCCTTCCAGGGAAGCGCCGCCGGGTCCTTCTCCGCGGTCAGCGCGATCTCCTTGCCGTCGATGGAGATCCCCTTCTCGGTCGGCGCCACCTTCCCCGGCCAGGTCCTGTGCACCGAGTCGTACTTGAACAGGTGCGCCAGCGCGGACGGCTTGTCGAGGTCGTTGATGGCGACGATCTCGATGTCCTCCTTGCGGGAGAGCGCCGCGCGAAGGACGCAGCGGCCGATGCGGCCGAAGCCGTTGATGGCGATTTTGACGGCCATGGAATGTCTCCTTGAGTTGAGCTGCCTTGAGTGAAAGTAGTGGCGGCCACATACGCGCGCCGCCAAGCGAGAGTCAAACCGCTCCGGCCGCAACCCGAACGGTGGTGTTGGCGATCCTATGAACCGGTGGTAGCGGTACTACTGGTGTCGTCCGAATCAAGACCAACCGAGCCTCAAACCAAGCGCCCGGCGCTCGGGGCGGACGTCCCCCGCGACACCGGACGCCGCCCCGCGCTCCCGCCCTTCCCCCGGCGCACCGGCCTTGGCCCATGGGCCACCTTCGTCCACGCATGGAACGGCCTCATCCACACCGTGGTGCACCAGCGGAACATGCGCATCCACCTGGTGTCGGGCGTGCTGGTGGGACTGGTGGGGAGCGGCATCCCGCTGGGGCTGGCGGAGAAGGTGACGCTGATCTTCTGCGTGCTGCTGATCTTCTTCGCGGAGATCCTCAACAGCGCGCTGGAGCAGCTGGTGGACCTGATCATCCAGCAGTACGACGACAAGGCCCGCCTGGCCAAGGACGCCGCCGCCGCCGCCGTGCTGGTCCTCGCCATCGGCACGGTGGTGATCTTCGCCGCGGTGCTGGTGCAGAACTGGGAGACCATCGCCAGCCGGGGCCCACAGATCGCTCGCCAGGTCGCGCTCGGCGTGCCGCTCGCCCTCTGCCACGCTGGGCTGCTGCTGGCGCGGCGCAAGCCGCTCTGGCTGGACGTCGTCCTCTTCAGCGGGGCCACCGGGTTGCTGCTGGCCACCGTCCCGCGCAGCCAGAGCTGGGTGTTCAGCGCGCTGACCTGGGGGCTGGTCGTGGTGGCGGCGGCGAGCGCGCTGGAACGGCGCCGGCTCGCCGCGCGGACCTGAACGTCGCTCTACTGCGGCTGCACGAGGTGCTTCGGCATCGGTGGCATCGGCGTCACCGCGGGCTCGATCTCGACCTCCGCGGCCCGGACGGCGGCGGCGTTCTCCTTGAGGTCGACCGTGACGAGGTCGATCAGCTCGGTGGCGACGCCGATGATCTGCTTCGGCGTGTATCCGGCCGCCCGGAGCTGCTGGAAGAAGGTGCTCGCCAGAATCTTCGTGCCCTTCGCGTCGATGCTCACGGAGTCCTTCATGGAGCCAGGACTACTACAACCCCTGTGCCAGAAGTGTCCCGGCACGCGATTCCGCTTCCGTGGCGCTGGGTTACCTCCCTGGGCCGGCTGGCACGGAAACCCATGACTGCCTGCCTGTGCGAATGCCGCTACGCACTTCCGAGGGAGGCGTCCAATGACAGGTGCCTCCGCCGATACGCACCTGTAGCGAGCTAACCCATTGGACGGACTGAGGTGTTTGAAGCTAAACGCCCTGTCGGATCTGAAGCCATGGCGTACCGGTTGAACAACATGGGGCTCTGGCTCGATGAGCCAGAAGAGCTGCTTTCCCAGCGCGCCGCGCAAAAGCTGGGTGTGACCGTCTCCGACCTGGTCTCGGTGCGCGTGGTGCGGAGCGTCCTGGACGCGCGCAAGAAGGGCAGCCCGCGGTTCATCTACACCCTGGAGGTGGAGGTCGCCCCAGGCCGGGCGCCGCCGTCGCTGCCGCCGGACGTGAGCCTGGCGCCGGCCCCGCCCCCGCCGCCGCGCCCGGTGAAGCCGCCGGAGCAGCGGCCCATCATCGTGGGGACCGGCCCGGCCGGGCTGTTCTGCGCGCTCGGGCTTCTGGAGCGCGGCGTCCGCAGCGTCCTCATCGAGCGCGGCCGCGAGGTGGTGGAGCGGCGCAAGGACGTGACGAAGCTGATGCGCGACGGGACGCTGGACCCGGAGAGCAACATGAACTTCGGGGAGGGCGGCGCCGGCGCGTATACGGACGGCAAGCTCTCCACGCGCATCAACCACCCGCTGGTGCGGAAGGTGATCGAGACCTTCGCCCGCTTCGGCGCGCCCGGCCGCATCCTGGTGGAGGGGAAGCCGCACATCGGGTCAGACCTGCTGCCTGGCGCGGTGGCGAACCTCCGGGCGGAGCTGCAGGCGCGTGGGTGCGATG
>DATBSS010000108.1:0-8863 GCA_036559665.1 Myxococcaceae bacterium | reverse complement strand
GGTGGCGAAGGACTCCGCCGGCGCGCCGACGTGGGAGAGCAGGTACTGCTTCGACGTCCCGAGCTCGTCCTGGAGTTGCGCCGGGGAAACGCTGGCCAGGTCGGGGTGGGTGCGGGAGTGGCTGCCCACCTCGTGTCCCGCGGCCGCCAACGACTGGGCGTACGGCAAGACCCCGAACGACGAGAGCTGGTTGGTGATGTGGTAGATGGTCGCCTTCATCCCGTACGTGGCGAGCAGCGGCCGCGCGAGCTCGTCCTGCGACGGGAGGGAGTCGTCCATGGTGAAGGACACCATGCCGCGCTTGAGCGGAGCGCAGTCCGGCGAGGTGCCGGGCGTGCCGGCGCACGGGTCGGTGACCGGCGCGGTGTCCATCAGGTAGTGGAAGGGCAGCGTCCGGGCCGTCGCCCCGGTCACGTCCGTCGCCCGGAGGTAGACCGTCGTCCCCGTGGGGAGCCCGCCGGGGCCCCCGGTCCACCAGCCGAAGCCATTTTCGAGCGGGACGGATCCTCCCCCGGGGACCTCGAGCGTCACGCTGACGGGGAGGCTTCCGCCGAAGATCCTCCACTCGGCATACCACTCGCCGGCGGAGGGGCCCTGCTCCCACTTCGGGTTCCAGGGCGCGACGCAACCGCCGGGGGCGACGCACTGGCCACCCTGGCACGTCATTCCCGGCGCGCAGGCGCAGGTGCCGCCGCAGCCGTTGCTGCCGCAGGAGCCCGGCGCGCAGGATGGTGTGCAGGGGCCTCCGGGGCAGTAGGCCCTCGGGTCCCCCGTCTGGTAGGCGAACCAGTCGCTGGTGGTGGCGTGGCCACCCGAGGCGGCGTCCTGCGTGGCCCGGAGGCGGACGAGCGTGCCGGCGGGGAGCTGGCGGCCTGGGCCACCGGCGAACTTGGTGTAGCCCTCGGCGAGTCCGGTCCTGAAGGGTAGCGGCACCGTGGCCGGCGGGTTGGAGACTTCGACCTCGAGCGTCTCGACCGTGGGGTCCCTCACCGAGAACTCGGTCCACCAGTCACCCTCGAAGCAGTACTGGGTGCTGAAGCTGGGGTCCCACTCGCACGCCCCCGCCGCGGCGCGGGTGCTGGCGACCTCCGCGGCCGCCGGGGCCGGGTCACCGCCGCGCGCCGGCGCGCACGACCAGAGCGCGCCAAGGGCGGTCACCACCAATGCGAGGGCACGACGGGATCGATCGTTCGGAATGCTCAAGGACATGGCGTCCTCCTCCAGGTACCCCCCGCCATGGCCATCCGAAACATTACGAGAGCCGGGTCGTTTCCCGCAAGCGAGGCCCTGTCCGGATGTCCGGAAACCCGACGGCGGGGATGCCGGATTTCCGGCGGGCCCCGTGCTCTCGGGGCCGCAAAACCAGCGCATTCATTCCGGCCGGCGGAGGTACGCTCGTTGCAATCGGCTCCACCCGTTTCAAAAACACAAAAGGGGGAGCCCATGAAACAGATTCAATTCGCCGTTGTCGTCGTCGCGTTCGCCTCATTCTCCTTCGCGTGCGGTGGAGACCCGCTCGCCAGCCGGTCGCAGGCCCTCGAGCCTGGCGATCCCATCGGGACCTTCGAGGTCTCCGGAGGGGACAAGGTCTCGGAGGGGTCCATCACCCGCCTGGTCCTGATGACCGACGGGACCGCCCGCGTCGAGCTGGGCTCCTCCGCCGTCATCGACGGCTTCTACAAGAAGAGCGGCTCCTCCGGGGAAGGGCACCTGGACTTCGTCGACGGAACGGGGACGGTGCTCGACTCCTGCGACTACCGCTACGACGGCAAGACGCTGGACGTCGTCCACGGCCCGGAGGGCGGATGGCAGTCCCTGGAGGTCCCGGTCATCGCCTTCTGCGAAACCCCGCCGCAGTGCGACGCGCAAGCGCTCCCACACTTGATGTGCTACGGGCTGTGGTCGTGCATCAACAACGGCTGCCAGTTCCAGTGCCATAGCCCCTGAGCATCCGAGGTCCCATGAAAGCCCGCGTTCTCATCGTCGACGACGACCCGGCCATGCGTTACACGCTGCGCAGCCTGATCGAGGACGCCGGCCTCGACGTGGAGGACGCCACGGACGGACACGCCGGCCTGGAGCGATTACAGGCCGGCGGGATTGACCTGGTGATCAGTGATCTCCGGATGCCCCGGATGGACGGGTTGGAGCTGTTGCGCCGGGTCCAGGCCCTGCGCCCCGCGCCGCGCGTCATCCTGGTCACCGGCCACGGCTCGGAGCGGCACGCGGTGGAGGCCATCAAGCTGGGTGCCCTCGACTACTTCCGCAAGCCGTTCGAGAACGACGAGGTCATGGCCGTGGTGCAGCGGGCGCTGGGCACCGTGCGGTTGGAGGCGGAGAACGAGCGGCTGGAGGGGGAGCTCAACCTGCTCCGCTCGATGGTGTTCGCGTCGCCCTCGATGTCGAAGCTGGCGGTGCTGGTGAAGCGGGTGGCGCCGCGGGACGTGACGGTGCTCATCACCGGGGAGAGCGGGACCGGGAAGGAGCGGGTGGCGGACGCGCTGGTGCGGGCGTCGGGCCGGGCGGAGAAGGCGTTCGTGCGCTTCAACTGCGCCGCGCTGACGCCGGAGCTGGCCGAGGCGGAGCTGTTCGGCCACACCCGCGGGGCGTTCACCGGCGCGGTGAAGGCGCGCGCCGGGCTCTTCCGGGAAGCGGACGGAGGCACGCTGCTGCTGGACGAGGTCGGAGAGCTGGACGGCTCCACCCAGGGGAAGCTCCTCCGCGTCCTGCAGGAGGGCGAGATCCGGCCGGTAGGGGAGGACCGGCCCTACCGCGTCGACGTGCGCATCCTGGCGGCCACCCACCGGGACCTGCAGCAGTGGGTGGCGGCCGGCCGCTTCCGCGAGGACCTCTACTACCGGCTCAAGGTGGTGAACCTGCACGTGCCGCCGCTGCGCGAGCGCCCGGAGGACCTGGCGGTGCTCGCCCGCCACTTCCTGGCCCGCTTCGCCGTGCAGTTCGGCACCCCGCCGGTGGCGCTCGGGCCGGAGCTGCTGGCGCGGCTTGGCGCCTGGACGTGGCCGGGCAACGTCCGGGAGCTGGAGCACGCGCTGGAGAGCGCGGTGGCGCTGTCCCAGGACGGGACGCTGGACCTGTCGCTCCTGCCCGGTGCCGCCGCGCCCGCCCCGGCGGTGGCCAGCCCGCGCGCCGGGCTCAAGGAGCGCGTCGAGGCCTACGAGCGCGGCCTCATCCTCTCGGCGCTGGAGTCGGCCAAGGGGAACCGCAGCGAGGCCGCCCGGCTGCTCGACGTCAGCCGCTCCACGCTGCACGACAAGCTCCAGAAGCACGGCCTGGCGGTGGAGTAGGCGTCGCGCGCGCGGCGGTCAGGGCGCCGGCGGGGTGTACCGGTAGACCTCGGTCACGCCGCGGTTGCCGGAGCGCACGCCACCCGACCCGGCGAACCCGCCGAGCACGTACAGGCTCCCGCCCGCCGCCACGGCGCGTAGGCCGGTGCGCGCGGACGGCATGTCGCCCAGCGCCTCCCACCGGTCGGCCGCCGGGTCGTAGCGCTCGACGGTGGCGTGGGTGGTGTTGAAGGGGAGGCCGCCGCCCAGCACGTAGAGCTTTCCGCCGAGGACGGCGCTCGCGCCGCCGCTGCGAGGTGTGGGGAGCGGAGCGAGTGGGGTCCAGGCGCCGGTCGGCGGGTCGTAGGCCTCGGTCGCCGTGACGTTGTCCGCGTCGGCGCCCTCGTGGCCCGGCGCCCGCCCGCCGGTGACGTAGAGCTTCCCGCCGATGACGCCGGAGCACGCGTGGTTGCGGGCGGTGAGCGCCGGGGCCGCGCCGCCGGCCACGTAACCGGGAATGGCGGGGTCGAACACGTCGTGGCTGGAGATCGAGACGTTGTTGGACCGGTCGAAGCTCCAGCCGCCGGCCAGGTGCACCTTGCCGTCCACCAGCTCCACCACCGACGAGAAGCGAGGGCCCGGCAACACGGGGCCGGCGCTCCAGCTCCCCGCGGCGACGTCGTAGACCTGCACCGCGGGCGAGGCCTCGCCGCCGAAGACGTACACCTTGCCGCCCACGGCCACCGCCCCGGCGTTGTCCGTGCCGTTCGGCAAGGCGGGACCGTCGCTCCAGGTGTCGGTCGCGAGGTCGTAGATCTGGAACGTGGCCAGCGTGTCGAATCCGCCGGCGACGTAGATCTTCCCGTCGAGCTCGACCGCGGCGGCCTCGCCCACGCCGTGCGGCAGGGGGCGGAGCGCGGTCCAGCCTTCGGGCAGCTCCGGCGGCTGGCCGGCGTCGGGCATGGGGTTGGGACCGCCGCGGCAGCCGGCGGCGAGGAGGAACGCCAGGGAGAGCGGGACCAGCGGGCGGGTGGAGGCCATGGCCCTCCGAGTCTCGCGGCCCGCGCTGTGACGCCGCGATGCAGGGAACGGTCAGGGATGCGCGCCCAGGCTCCCCGCCGCTTCGCCGGCCATGGTGCGCTCCAGCTCGTCGCGCCTCCAGTGCCCCAGCTCGGCCGCCGCGACGTAGGTGGTCTGGAGGAAGGTCATCACGTCGCGCTCCGGAGACGGGGAGGTGCGGACCGCCTCGTAGGGGAGGATGAACTCGTGGAGCGCGGGCTCGTAGCGGGCGGAGCGGGGCAACACCGGCGCCCGTTCGAACCCGGGCGGCGGCGGGTAGGCGTAGGAGTAGAAGGCGGCCTCCGGGAAGCTGGGGTCGCCGGGCCAGAACCCGGCGCTGCTCACCTCGTGCGAGTAGGCCTCGATGGGGACCCGGTCTGGAGAGTGCGGCACGCCCCCGGGATGGCGCGGGGCGCGCCTCCCCGAGAAGCGCGTCACCGCCAGGTCGAAGCCCCCCCAGAAGAAGTGGACCGGGCTCGCCTTGCCCAGGAACGGCCCGCGGAACGCCTTCAGCAGCCGGTCCGCCTGGACGAGCACCCGGAAGAACCGCGTCCCCCAGTCCGGGTCAAAGCGCCGGACGGTCCGGTCGGTGTCCAGGGAGATCTCCTCCTCGATCTCGGACGCGATCGGGTAGAGGTGGACGGACACGCCGATGCGCCGGAGCCCCTCCATGTAGCGGGCATGGAACCCCGCGAGCGTGCCGGCGTGGAGGAGCTCGAAGCTGTCCGCCGCGCCGTCGCTGTCGCGCAGCTCCAGCCGGTGCGCGAGGAGGTCGAAGTCCACCGAGAAGTCGCGCCGCCCGTACGGGATGGGCGAGGTGGTCAGCCCGCGCGGGGTGACGTAGAGCGGGACGTGCCACCAGTGGTTCACCTCGGGGGACAAGGCGAGCCGCGTCTTCCCCGCGACCTGGGTCCACAGGTGGAGGGTGCGGGCGCTGGCCTGCCAGCCCGGAGTGTTCAGGATGGGCCAGCCCTCCGGCCCGTCGCCCTGCGAGCGTTCAGTGGGCATGGATGCGAAGCGCCCGTTTGCCGAGGTGGTGCTGGTCCAGCTCCTGGTGGGCCCGGGCGGCGTCCTCCAACTCGTAGGTCTGCCCGAGCTCTACGTGGAAGGGGCCCGCGGCGATCCAGGCGTTGAGGCGGTCGAAGGTCTCCGGGCTGGGGATGCCGTCGTAGGCGATCACCTCGATCCCGGGCCCGGGAGCCGCCGGCGCGGGCTCGACCCCGTTCGGGTGGGCGATCTTCCCGCCCGCCCGCAGGCCACCGAGCGCAGCCTGGAGCGACTCGCCAGAGGTGAGGACGAGCGCGGCGTCCAGCCCCTCCGGCGCGAACTCGTGCACCGCGGCCGCCACGTCGTCTCGGCGCCCATCGGCGGCGGCGTCGGCGCCGAGGCGGCGGACGAGCGCCACGCCGTCCTCCCCCGACGCGACGCCAAAGACGTGCGCTCCGATGCGCTTGGCGAGCTGGACGGCGAGGTGGCCGATACCGCCGCTGGCGCCGTAGATGAGCAGGTCGTCGCCGGTGCCGATCTCGAGCTTGTCCTCCAGCCCGATCAGCGCGGTGACGCCGTCCGCGCCGAGGGCGCCGGCCTCGTCGGTGGGCACGTTCGGCGGAATGAGCGCCACGTCGTCCTGCCTCACCGTGACGTACTGGGCGTAGAAGCCGCCCCGGTACGCGTAGGCGTAGACGCGGTCGCCGACCCGGACGCGGCCGACGCCCTTGCCGACCGCCACCACCGTCCCGGCCCCGTCGTTGCCGATGACCTGCGGGAACCTGGCCTCGCCGAGCTGGAGCTCGCCCGACCGGATCGCCGCGTCCCAGACGCCGACCCCGGCGGATTCCAACCGGATGAGGACCTCCTGGTTACGGGGCCGCTGGACGGGCAACACCTGGGGCCGGAGGACCTCCGGGCCTCCGTAGCGGTCGATCGCCGCGGCCGTCATCGTGTCGGGAATGAAGGTCTCCATGGGGCACCTCGGGAACGCGTTCGAGCAGAGGGGTACGGTCCAACCGTGCGCACCGGGGCGTGTCCGCGGAAGATCAGGGCGCCTGGCCGAGGGGCAGCCTTGGGGCGTTTACCCTGGACCCGCCCGGCGCGATCTGGATTCCTGCCCTTCATGAGCAAGAGCGCGGTCCTCATCACCGGCGCCGGGCCGACCGGCCTCGTCCTCGCGTACTGGCTGGCGCGGCGCGGCGTCCGCGTGCGCCTGATCGACAAGACGGCGGAGGCCGGCACGACCTCCCGCGCCGTCGCGGTGCAGGCGCGCACCCTGGAGCTCTACCGGCAGCTTGGGCTCGCGGCCGCCGTCGTGGAGCAGGGGCTCCAGTTCAAGGCGCTGAACCTCTGGGCCCGCGGCGAACGCGTGGGCCACTTCGAGGTCGGCGAGATCGGCCGCGGGCTCAGCCCGTACCCGTACATCCTCTCGTTCCCCCAGGACCTGCACGAGCGGCTGCTGATCGACCGCCTGCGCGCGATCGGCGTGGAGGTAGAGCGGAACACCGAGCTGCTCGGGTACCAGGACACCGGCCCGGCGGTGCGCGCCCGGATCCGGCGCAAGGACGGCCAGGAGGAGGAGATCGAGGCCGACTACCTCGCCGGGTGTGACGGCGCCCGCTCCACGGTCCGCCACGGGCTGGGCGCGACCTTCCACGGCGGCACCTACGAGCGCACCTTCTACGTCGCCGACGCGGTGATGCGCGGGCCGGCGGCGGACCAGGAGCTCCACATCGCGCTCGACGATGCCGACTTCCTGGCCGTCTTCCCGATGAAGGGTGAAGGCCGCGTGCGCCTCATCGGCACCGTCAAGCGCGAGTCCGAGGACCAGCCCGATCCGACCTGGGAGGACATAAGCCCCATCGCGATCCAGCGGTTGCGCCTCACCGTAGATCGGGTCAACTGGTTCTCCACCTACCGCGTCCACCACCGCGTCACCGATCGCTTCCGCCGGGGCCGCGTCTTCCTCGCCGGCGACGCGGCCCACATCCACAGCCCGGCCGGCGGGCAGGGGATGAACACCGGCATCGGCGACGCGGTGAACCTGGCGTGGAAGCTGGCCGAGGTGCTCGGGGGCTCCGCGAACGAGTCGCTGCTGGACACCTACGAGCCCGAGCGGATCGCCTTCGCCCGGCGCCTGGTGGCCACCACCGACGCCGCCTTCTCGTTCGCGACCCGCGAGGGCCGGATCGCGCGCGCGGTCCGGCTGGGGATCGCGCCCCGCGTGGTTCCGCGGCTGTTCTCCCGGCCGCGCGTGCGGCGGTTCCTGTTCCGCACCGCCTCCCAGATCCGGGTTCGCTACCGCCAGAGCGCGCTCAGCGAGGGGAGCGCGGGCGCGGTCCATGGAGGTGACCGCCTTCCGTGGGTCGCCGGGCTCGACAACTTCGCCCCGCTCGCCTCGCTCGGCTGGCAGGTGCACGTCTACGGCGGCGCCTCGCCGGCCCTCGCGGATCGATGCTCCGCCCGCTCGCTCCCGCTGCACCGGTTCGAATGGGGACCGGGAGCGGAGGACGCCGGCTTGCGGCGAGACGCGCTCTACCTGCTGCGGCCGGACGGCTATGTCGCCCTCGCCGACCCCGGCGCGAGCGTGACGAACCTCGAGCGCTACCTCGAGAACAGGGGCCTCGCGCCGCGTCGGGGGTGAGCGCGGTCCCCCTGGCGGTCTTCCAGACGCAGGGCCCCGGCGGTTGATTCGCCGCGTGCATCGGGTGGACGATGCGGCGCGAAGCCCCCACCCACGAGAGGACACGATGATGAAGAGGCTCGCGAGCTGCGCCGCGCTCCTGGTTGGCCTGCTGGCCGCCGAAGCGCGGGCGGCCTGTTCGTACTTCGCGGCGCTGGACCGGGACGTGACGCAGCCTTCGCAGCGCGCGCTGCTCACCTGGGACCCGGCGCAGAAATCGGAGTCCTTCACGGTGCAGCCCGCGTTCCAGGGCAACGCGGACGACTTCGGGATGGTGATCCCCACCCCCGCGCGGCCGACCCTCAAGGAGGCGCCGCGGGAGATCTTCAAGGACCTGGCGCTGTACACCATCCTCGAGCCCCGCCCGTGCACGATGAAGATGAAGCGCTCCCTGGCGCCCAGTGCGGCGATGAAGTCGGAGGGCGCGCCGCGGCCCACCACCGTGCGCGTCCTCGAGGCCGGGGTGGTGGGCACGCTCGACTACAAGATCGTCACCGCCGAGCGCGCCGACGACCTCTACGGCTGGTTGAAGGAGCACAAGTACAACTACGCCGGGGACGAGGAGACGCTGGGCTTCTACGTGACGAAGAAGTGGTTCTTCACGGTGATGAAGATCGACCCCAAGCAGATGAAGCGTGGCGAGGACGGGAGCTACCATGGCGACGTCTCGCCGACCCGGTTCCAGTTCCGCTCCGAGGAGCTGATCTACCCGCTGAAGATCACCTCGCTGAGCGTCAAGGACCAGACCGAGGCGCTGTTCTACGTCCTCGGTCCGAAGAAGGTGGACCTGCCCGGGTCCAAGTTGGAGTACGCCAAGCGGCTCAAGAAGCCGGACCTCGCCAAGCTG
>DATBSS010000107.1:0-8350 GCA_036559665.1 Myxococcaceae bacterium | reverse complement strand
TGCACCTGGAGATCATCGTCGACCGCCTGGTGCGCGAGTTCAACGTCGGCGCCAACGTCGGCAAGCCGATGGTGGCCTACCGCGAGACCATCACCCGCAAGGGCGAGTTCGCGTACACGCACAAGAAGCAGACCGGCGGCTCCGGCCAGTACGCCAAGGTCTGCGGCTACCTGGAGCCGCTCCCCGCGGACGCGGTCCAGCACTACGAGTTCGTGGACGACGTCGTAGGCGGCGCCATCCCGCGCGAGTTCATCTCGGCCTGCGACAAGGGCTTCCACGAGGCGATCAAGAAGGGATCGCTGATCGGCTTCCCGGTGGTGGGCGTGCGCTGCGTGATCAACGACGGCGCGTCGCACGACGTCGACTCGTCCGAAATGGCGTTCAAGACCGCCTCCATCATGGCCTTCCGCGAAGGCTACGAGGCCGCCAAGCCCACCATCCTGGAGCCGATCATGAAGGTGCAGGTCTCGGCGCCGGAGGAGTTCCAGGGCTCGGTGGTCGGCCAGGTCAACCAGCGCCGCGGCCTCATCCTCCTCACCGAGAGCCAGGAGGGGTACGTGGTGGTGGACGCCGAGGTCCCGCTCAACGAGATGTTCGGCTACTCCACCGACCTGCGCTCCGCCACCCAGGGCAAGGGCGAGTTCACCATGGAGTTCGCCAAGTACCTGCCGGTCCCCAAGACCGAGCAGGACGAGATGATGAAGGCCTACCGGGAGAAGCTGGCGGCCGACAAGAAGTAGTCCAGCGCCTGGGCCACCTCCTCCGGGCGGTCCATGGGCAGGATGTGGCCCGCGCCGGGGAGCATCTTCACCTCGGCGTGGGGGATGCGGGCCTTCATCAGGGCCGCGTTCCCCGGCGGGACGACCAGGTCCTGGTCGCCGTGGAGGATCAGCACCGGCATCTTCAGGCTGGACACGCGCGCTTCGGAGTCGTGCGCGCCCCCGGCCATCAGCTGCGCCTTGTAGGACTCGCCGGTCACCCCCACCGGGTCGCGGTAGCGGAAGTACTCCGCGACCCTGTCCGGGTGCCGCCCGGCGAAGCCCGGGGAGACGTTGACCTTCAGGGCCCGCTCGGCGACCGCGCGCGATCCGCCCTCGCGGTTGGTCATCGCCTCCATCGCCGCAGGGGTGGGCGGGAGGCTGTTCCTGCCGCCGAAGCTGGTGGCCACCAGCGCCAGGCGCGCCACCTTCTCCGGGCGCGCGAGCGCGGCCTCCTGGACGATGAACCCGCCCAGGGAGATGCCAGCCAGGAAGCACGGCGGCAGCTCCAGCGCGTCCATCAGGCCCAGGACGTCCTGGGCCATCTGCGCCGTGGTGTACGGGCCGGGCGGCTTGTCGCTGCCGTCCACGCCCCGGTTGTCCAGCCGGATCACCCGGTACCGGGGCGACAGGAGCGGCGCCACCCAGCGCCACGTCCACAGGCCGTAGGAGAGCCCGCTCACCAGGACGACCGGCGGTCCCCGGCCCTCGCTCTGGTAGTGGAGGGTGATCCCGTTGGAGGAGACCTCAGGCACGGGTGCGGACCTCGGTCCCCGGCACCGGGACCTGGACGGCCTCCATCGCGCGCTCGCGTTCGTGCAGCTCGGCCTTGAGCACCTTGCCCGCGGCGGACAGCGGCAGCTCCGGGATGAAGCGGATGGCCCTGGGGACCTTGAAGCGCGCCAGCCGCTCGCGGACGTGGGACAGCAGCTCCGCCTCGGTGGCGGCGGCGCCGTGCTGGAGCACCACGTAGGCGCACCCCGCCTCGCCCCAGGCCGAATCCGGGACGCCAATCACCGCCGCCTGCTGGACCGCCGGGTGCGCCTGGAGCGCCTGCTCCACCTCCAGCGGGAACACGTTCTCCCCGCCGGAGATGAACATGTCCTTCCGCCGGCCGGCGATGAAGTAGAAGCCGTCCCGGTCGCGCCGGGCCAGGTCGCCGGTATGGAACCAGCCCTGGGCGTCCACCCCCTTCTGGGACGGCTCGCCGTAGTAGCCGGAGAATCCGCAGGGCCCGCGGAGCTGGAGCTCGCCCACCTCACCGGTGGCGGCGAGCTGGCCGTCCTCGCGGACCAGCCGCGCCTCCACGAAGGCGTTGGGCCGGCCGATGGAGCCGGCCTTCGCCTCCGCCATCTCCGGGCCCATGCTGAACAGGCCAGGCCCGAACTCGGTCATCCCGAAGCCCTGCTTGAACGGCAGCGGCTGCACCGCCCGGAACGCGCGCAGCAGCGGGACCGGCAGCGGCGCCCCGCCGGAGGTGACGAAGCGGACGCTGGAGAAGTCGGTGGTGCCCAGCGCCGCGTCGTCCAGCAGCTGCTGGAACTGGGTGGGCACGGCGAAGAAGAAGTCGGGCCGTTCCCGCGCCACCAGCTCCAGCATCTCGGACGCGCTCCAGCGCCGCATGATCACCACCCGCCCGCCGCAGATCAAAAGCGGCAGCGTGTAGACCAGCAGCCCGCCGGTGTGGAACATGGGCGTGTGGGTGATGGTGCAGTCCCCGGCCCGCGCCTCGTGCACCAGCACGTTGAGCGCGTTCCAGCCCACCATCCGGTAGGAGATGCGCGCGCCCCTGGGCAGCCCGGTGGTCCCGCCGGTGAAGAGAAGGCAGAGGGTGTCCTCCTCGTTCATCCCTTCCGGCGGCGAAGGCGGGGACGGAGGCGTGGACATGCCGTCCACCTCCTCGGCGCGCAGCAGGGCCAGGCCGTGCGCGCCCTGCGCCAGCGCCACCGCGGTGCCGGCGTGCTCCGGACCGTGGATCAGCACCTTCGGCGACGTCTTCTGGACCAGCTCCGCCAGCTCGCGCGCGTGCAGCCGCCAGCTGTAGGGAACGAAGATCGCCCCCACCTTGGCGCAGGCGAACAGTGCGTCCAGGTACTCCACCCCGTTGTGGCAGAGCAGCCCGACCCGGTCCCCCCACCCCACGCCCTGGCCGCGCAGCCAGCCGGCCAGCGCGCTCGCCCTCACGTCGAGGTGGCGGAAGGTGAAGCGCCCCCGCGCGCCGCGGGACACGTCCACCACCGCCTCGCGGTCAGGCCACGACTCCGCCGCCCGCCGGATGAAATCGCCGAGGAACATGCTCCCACCCCCCGAGCCTGACGACAGCGTCAGCTTGGCAGGTTGCAGGCCGCCGGAGCGGGCGTCAAGGGCGGCGGCTGGGAAGGGGGGGCTTAACCTCCGGCGGCCACGGGGGTTGAAATCGTCACATGAACGCGGGGCAACGGCTCAGCGTCATTCCCGGGGGTGAGGCCCCGCGGAGCGTCCCCGACGAGGCCCTCTGGAAGGCCGCGCTCTCGGGGGACGACCGCGCGTTCGGGGAGCTGGTGGCGCGACACCAGCTCCTGGTGATGCGGCTGGTCCGGCGGTACGCGCGCACGCCGGAGGACGCGAGGGACCTGGCGCAGCAGGTCTTCCTGCGGGCGGTGGACGGGTGGAGCCGGAGCTTCCTGCGCTTCCGGCAGAAGAACATCCCCTTCCGGGCGTGGCTGATCCGGGTGGCGGTGAACCTGGGGAAGAACCACGCGCGCCAGCTGGCGCGGTGGGCGCTGGAGCCGCTGGGCCCGGAGATGGAGCCGCCGGCACCGGGGCCGCTGGCGGTGGAGGCGCTGGAGGCGGCGGAGCGGTCGCGGAGGGCGAGGGCCATGGCGCTCCAGCTCCCCCGGCGGCAGCGGGAGGTGCTCACGCTGCGGATCGACGCCGGGCTGTCGTTCGAGGAGATCGCGGTGTCCCTGGGGATCACCGCCAACAACGCGAAGGTGCACTACCACCACGCGGTCAAGCGGCTGGCCGCGCAGGTGGCGAAGGAGGGCTGATGGCCATGGCGGGCTGCGAAGCGTGGGAGCGCGCGATCCTGGACCGGGTCGCCGGCGCCTTGCCGGACGGCGAAGCGGAGGCGCTCCAGGCCCACCTGGACGGCTGCGAGCACTGCCGGGCGCAGCTGGCTTCCGGCGAGGAGGCGGTGAAGCTGGCGGCGCTGCCCGCGCCCTCGGAAGCGGAGCTGAGGCTGTTCGACCAGCTCCCCGGCCGCGCGCGGGCGGCGTTCCGGGAGCGCTCGCAGCGGGCGCCCTGGGGGCGGCCCTGGGTCGCGCTGCTGAGCGCGGCGGCGGTGGCGGGGTTGGTGATGGTGGTCGGGGGCCGCCATGGCGCGGCGCCGGCGGAACCGGCGCGGGTGGAGGTGGAATCGTCGGAGCTGGTGACCTGGGCCCTCTCCGACCCGCTGGAAGACCAGGACGAGCTGGCGCTGGCCGGCGCGGCGGACGACGTGGACGACGGATTGGTCGAGACGGGCGACATCCCGGACCTCGACCTGGACTCGGAGACGATGGAGTGAACGGGGTGAATGGAGTGAACGCCATGAAGACGATGCTGATCGCAGTCGCGCTGGTGGTGTCCGGGGCAGCGTTGGCCGGCCCCCAGCCGGGGCAACCCGCGCCGCAGGGAGGCCAGGGCTGGCAACAGCGGGGATGGGCGGCGGAGGGTGAAGGGCCCATGCGCGACTCGCCGGAGCACCGGCAGATGCGCGAACAGCGCAAGCGGCTGATGCAGGTGGTGGGGCTGACGGAGGCCCTGGGGCTCTCCACCCAGGACGCGCTCAAGCTGGACGAGACCATCCGCCGCTTCGACGAGCGGCGCCGCCCGCTCAAGGAGTCGGTCCGGGAGTCGGCGAAGGTGGTGATGGACGCGGCCAAGGGGGACAACGCGGCGCTGGCGCAGGTGGATCAGGCCACCAACCGCATCCTGGACGCGCGCATCCAGCTCGCCTCGCTGGACAAGGAGATGTTCCAGGCGCTGTCGGCGGGGATGAACGGGCAGCAGCGCGCCAAGCTGGCGCTCTTCTACGCCCGGTTCCACAAGGGCATGAAGGCGGAGGGCCGCCGCCAGATGATGCGGATGCACCGCGGGCCGCAGATGGGCGAGGCGGACGGGCCGCCCTCCGACATGGGTGCGGTGGCGGCGGACGCCGACGACGACGGCGACGTCAACCTGTAGCGGCCGCCCGCGAGCGGACGAACTGCTCCAGCCGGTCGAAGGCGCGCTCCAGCACGGCCGGCGGGGGCAGGAACACCACCCGGAAGTGCTGGGTGCCCGGCCGCTGGCCGAAGCCGCTCCCGTGGACGAAGAGCACGCCCGTCTCCCGGAGCAGGTCGAGCACGAAGCGCTCGTCGTCCGCCACCCCCGGAATCTGGAGCCGCGGCATGGCGTAGAACGCGCCGCCCGGCTCCACGCAGGAGAGGCCGGGGATGGCGTTGAGGCGGCGGACGGTCAGGTCCCGCCGCACCCGCAGCCTGGCCATCATCTCCGGGATGTGGTCCTGCGGCCCCTCCAGCGCCGGCTTCACCGCGAACTGCGCCGGCGCCGGGCCGCACAGCCGGGCATCCGCCAGCCGGAGCGCGGCGCCGCGCAGCGCGGAGGTCAGCTTCCGGTTGGAGAAGATGGCCCAGCCCACCCGCCAGCCGCACGCCACGTACGCCTTGGAGAGCCCGTTGAAGGTGACGATGGGCACGTCCTCGGCCAGCGTGGCGGTGGGCGTGTGCGGCGCGCCGTACAGCAGCCGGTCGTAGATCTCGTCGGAGAGGACGGCCAGGCGGCGGCGGCGCGCCACCTCCAGCAGCGGGAGGATCCCCGCCTTGTCGGTGAGGCCGCCGGTGGGGTTGTTGGGGTTGCAGAGGACGACCGCTTTCGTGCGCGGCCCCGCCAGCCGGTCGATCTCGGCCGCGTCCACGGACCAGCCGTGCGCCTCGTCCAGGTGATACGGGATGACGTCCACCTGCAGCTTGGCCGCCACCGCGTTGTAGAGCGGGTACCCGGGGCTGGGGAGCAGGATCGAATCGCCCGGGTCCAGCAGCGCGGTGAGCGCCAGCTCGATGGCCTCGCTGGCGCCGGCGGTGATCATCACGTCCTCGGGGCCCACGCCCGGCAGGCCCCGAGCCGTCGCGTCGTTGGCCACCGCCTCGCGCGCCTGCATCAGGCCAGGCGAGGGCGCGTAGCCGTTGTGCCCGTCGTGCATCGCCCTGGAGACCGCCTCCACCATGTGGGGAGGGGTGGCGAAGTCGAACTTCAGCGGGTCCCCCACGTTGCAGTAGAGGATCTCCCGCCCCTCGCGCTCCAGTTTCAGGGCCTCGGTGACGACGTTGCGGATGGCGTAGCGGACATTCTGGATGCGCGCAGCGGGTTCGACCACGGGACCCCCCAGACCCTTCGACCTATATCAGCTAAAACCGGCTTTACCGTGAGCCGCCCCGGAAAGCGCCTTCACGTGGTGTTCGTCGAGCCGCGCTATCCCGGCCACTTCGAGGCCCCGGTGCGGTGGTTGGCCGATCAGGGCCTGGCGACCATCACCTTCGTCTGCGAGACGGTGCAGAAGCCGCCGCCGGCCGGGGTGCGCATCGTCCCGTATGCGCCGGACCCGCAGGGGCAGAGCGGCCGGCCGTATTTCTTCTCCCGCTACTTCGAGGCGGAGTCGCGCGCCATGTTCGGCGCGCTGCGGGCGGTGGAGGACGCCCAGCTCTCCGGGTCCACCGACCTCTTCGTCGGCCACGCCGCCTCCGGCACTACCGCCATGCTGCGCGCCGCCTTCCCGCAGGTCCCCTCGGTGGGGATGTTCGAGCTGTTCCACGACCAGCACAGCCCGGGCTCGGGCCGGGCCGAGTACCCGCCCGGGCCGGAGAACCGGCTCCGCTCCCCGCTGCGCAACGCCACCCAGCTCCTGGAGCTGCAGCTCTGCGCCGCCGGGTACGTGCCCACGCCGTACCAGAAGTCCACCTTCCCGGAGGTCTTCCACCCCAAGCTGAAGGTCCTCTGGGAGCCGGTGGACACCGCGCGGTTCGCTCCCGGCACGCCCAAAGGGGCGCTGGAGCCGCCGTGGCCCCCGGGCGCTCGGGTGGTCACCTTCGTGGCCCGCGGCCTGGAGGCGTACCGCGGGTTCGACCTCTTCATGGAGGTCGCGCTGCGAGTGGCGGAGCGGCTGCCGGACGTGCACTTCGCCATCGCCGGCGCCGCGGAGACCTACTCCGGGCACGAGCTGGCCCACATCAAGGAGCGCAGCTTCAAGGAGCACGTGCTCAAGCAGTGCCAGTACCCGCAGGACCGCTTCCACTTCCTGAACTGGATCAGCGAGGACGAGGTGGCGGACCTGTTCAAATGGTCCACGGTCCATTTCCACTGGACCGTGCCGCACGCGCTCTCCCGGAGCGCCATCCAGGCGGCGGCGAGCGGGGCGCTGATCGTCGCCTCGGACACGGCGCCGGTGCGCGACCTGCTGGAGCACGGGTATTCAGGGCTGCTGTTCGAGCTGTACGACGCCGAGGCCGCCACCCGCCTGGTGATCGACGGGCTGGAGGACCCGCTGCGCTACCGGCCGGTGCAGGCGGCGGCGCGGAAGCTGGCGCTCCAGCGGCACGCCCTGGAGGTGGCGGCGCCGAAGCTGTGCGACCTGTTCTTCGAGGTGGTGGATCAGTCCAGGTAGCCCTGGGCCTGGAGCTTGAACAGGTGGGCGTAGCGGCCGCCCTTCTCGACCAGCTCGTGGTGCGTCCCCAGCTCCTCCACCCGGCCGCCGTGCAGGACCGCGATCCGGTCCGCGATGCGCACGGTGGAGAAGCGGTGGGAGATGATGATCGCGATCCGGTCCGCGGCCAGGGCCTTGAAGCGCTGGAACAGCTCGTGCTCCGCCTCGGCGTCGATGCTGGCGGTGGGCTCGTCCAGCACCAGCACCTCGGCGTCGCGCATGAAGGCGCGGGCCACGGCCAGCTTCTGCCACTGGCCCATGGACAGCTCCTGGCCCGCCTCGAACCAGCCGCCCAGCACGGTGTCGAACTTCTTGGGGAGCGTGGAGATCACCTGCGCCGCCCCGCCCTCCTCCGCCGCCTTCTCGATGCGCGGCCGGTCCTCCAGGTAGCGCACCTCGCCCAGGCCGATGTTCTCCGCCGCGGTGAACTGGTAGCGGACGAAGTCCTGGTAGACCGCGCCTATTCGCGAGCGGAGGTCCTTGGGGTCCATGTCCCGGATGTCCACGCCGCCGTAGAGGATGGCGCCTTCGGTGGGCTCGTACAGGCGCAGCAGCAGCTTCACCAGCGTGCTCTTGCCGGCACCGTTCTCCCCCACCAGCCCCAGCTTCTCGCCGGGCTGCAGGGTGAGGCTCACGTCCTTGAGCGCCCAGTCCGTCTTGCCCTGGTAGCGGAAGGAGACGTTGCGCAGCTCGATGGCGTTGGCCTGGCCGCGCGGCGGCGAGAGGGCGGGCAGGACGCGCGGCTGCTCCCCGCCGGTGGGGATGTTCAGGTAGAGGAACAGGTTCGACATGAAGAGCGCGTCCTCGTACATGCCGCCCACCGCGGACAGGATGCTCTGGAAGGCGCCCTGCCCCTGGCGGAACACGGCCA
>DATBSS010000106.1:0-11878 GCA_036559665.1 Myxococcaceae bacterium | reverse complement strand
ATCCCGGCGTCGATGACCAGGGCGTCGGGCGGAATGGCGCGCAGGTCCCAGCGGAAGAGCGACGAGGTGGAGCCGCCCGCCCGTCCGGAGAAGCCCAGCCCCCAGCCCTCGTAGTTGGGGGGCTGGTACGTGATCATGGTGTCTTCGCTGGCGGGGACCATCGCGAAGGTCGTGCTCGTGCCGGTGAGGTAGATCACCTTGAGCTTCGGCGGATTGGACGTCTCCGACGACTCCACCGCCACCTTGTCCCAGGAGTCGTAGTCCTGGAGGATCAACCCGTAGTTGGGCGAGGCGCCGCTGTACCACCGGCGGACGAGGTCCACGCCGGCGTCGGAGACGGCCAGGGTGTTGTAGAAGCCGGCGTCGAGCTGCCGGAAGCTGATGAACGGCGCGGCACCTCGATCGACGCCCACCTCCGACGCGCCCTCGCCGGCCCAGGTCTGCCCGGCCATGGGCCGCAGGTACGTCGCCTCGCCCTCCCCCCATGGGCGCAGCACCTCGTAGGCGCTGGAGCCGGTGAAGGTCTCGTTCCGCACGAAGAGCTGGAGCTCGGCGCCCTGGATGATCGCGCCCGCCGGGATGGCGCCGCCGTCCATCGGGAACCGCATGAGGGACGCATTCCGCGCCGAAAAGCCGTCCGACGCGAGGTCCGGCCGCGAGGCGTAGTTCTGGTTCGGATCCTTGTCGGGGTCGTCCTGCACCGTGATGGTGATGTCGGTGGCGCCGTCGTAGCGCGCGTAGGGGGATTGGCCGTTCTGGAGCTCGACCCGGAGGGGGACCGGCTGCGCCGCCGCGGGGAGCGCCAGCGCCGCGCCCAGGATCACCGCGGCTCGCCACGGGTTCGCACTCATCGGATCTCCACCAGGTAGCCCACCATGGCCGTCACCTGGCCCAGGTTCCCACCCAGCGCGGTCGACGAGGGCGGGGGCGTGTACGTCGCCTGCAACTCTCCCAGGAGCCGGCCCGGGCCGGCGCGGTAGGTGACGCCCGCCGCGACGCGCGCGAATGGGCCCAGCCCGGCGTCGCTCAGCGAGAGCGTGGGCGCGCCGCCGCCGCTCACCTGGTAGGCGGCCCAGGTGTACTGCGCGCCGCCGGAGAGGGCGGCGTGGAGGGCCATCACCGGACCCACCCCGAACGACACCCGGATGCCGGCCGCTCCGCTGGCCCAGCGCAGGTCGGTGGCGATGCTCGCGCCGGCGCCGGCCGCCGCGTAGGGCTGGCGTACCGTCAACAGGGAGGAGCCGCCCGCCTCCACCAGGACCTCCAGCGGCACGCGGCCCATGGGGCGGACCGCGACCTCGGCCAGCCCGCCACCGCCGTGCAGGCGCGCGAAGTTGCTCTGGGCCCCGGCCCGGAGCCCGAGCGAGATCCCGAAGTCGGCGGGCGCCGGGATCACCAGCACGTCCCCCGCCGGGAGCTCCGGCCCTCCACCCACGCGCGCCAGGAGCTTGCCCGCGCCGGTGCGGTCTGCGGCCTCCGCGCCGAAGCGGAACTGGTACGCGCCGCCGCCCAGTTCCCTCACCAGCTCCGCGTGACCCACGGTGCAGGAGAGCGCGGGCGAGGCCCCCCGGACCGGGTTGCCGAACGCGTCCGCCAGGAGCAGCGTCCCATCGACCGGCGGCTCTCCGGCCCGCGCCGCCGGCAGCGCGAGCGTCGCCTTCGCGGAGACCGGCGGCCCGGCGCGGAGCTCGACGGCCGCCTTCCCGTCCACGTCGCCAGCGGCGGCGGCGACCTCCACAGACTCGCGGCCGGAGAACACGTCCGGCAACACCAGCGCGGCCGCCTGTGGGCCGGAGGGCTCGAGCGTCCCCAGGTTGGTGGTGAAACGGACCCCGGTGGTGGAGTCGGAGGCGTTGCGGCGCGCGTCCGCGAGGTGCGCGGAGACGGCGATCTTCTGGTGGGAACCGGCGGTGTAGGCGGCGGGCTCGGCGGAGACGGCGATCTGGACCGGCGGGCCGGCGCGCAGCGGGACGACCAGCGGCTCCGCCCCAGCGGCGGTGATGGTGGCGCGGCGATCCGGCGGGAGCTTGTCCAGGGGACGCAGGGTCGCCTCGAACGCCCCCGGCACCGGTCCCGGCACGGGTGCGTCAAGCGAGCCGTGGCTGGTCTGGAGCGCGGGCGGCGCATCCGCCGGGGCGCCCGAGGGGTCGATGGCGAAGACCTCCACCGGCAGCGGCTTCACGTCCGCCCAGCTCGCGCTCGCGCCCGCCGGGATGGCCAGCCGCGCCAGCGGGAACGGCGGCGGTGCGAGGTCGATCGACTTCACCTTCTGGTTCCCCAGCCGGTCCACGGAGCGGACGCTCGCGGTCGTGATGCCCGGGGGCACCACGACCTTCACCTCCACCTGGCCCCTGGCGTCGGCCTGCACCGGGCCGAAGGTCTTGCCGCCGATGGTGACGTCCACCTTGGCGTGGGGCTTGGTGGTCTCCAGCGTCAGCGTCTCCGAGCCGTCCACGGGGATCGCCACCCAGGTGGACTCGCGGTCCGTGCCGTGCTCCAGCTCAAGGCGGACCAGCGCTACCTGGGGGAAGCGTTCGCGCGGCGGGGTGAACGACAGCCGGAACCGGTTTGGCCCGGCAGGGCGCGGCGCGCCGAGCGTGCCGGCGTTGGTGGTGGCAGTCAGCCGCGCGTCCGGGGGGGCGCCGTCCGCCGACACGTCGAGGAGGACGGGATCGCCGGTGGCCGCCAGCGCCCGGGCGGGTGTCAGCTTGACGGAGAGCGCCCCCGTGCCGAGGAGCGCGACCGCGAGCGCGGGGGCGATCACACCCCTCAGCTTACTCCTGTGGGGCGAGCTCCACGGTGATGTACATGGTCTCGGTGGGCCGGAGGGCGAAGGGCTGCGAGTACTTCGCCTTCCCCAGCGTCACCTGGATCCGGTGCTGGCCCTCATAGGCGGGGATCTCCTTCACCGGGGCCTTCCCGATCGTCTTGCCGTCCAGGATGACGGTGGCGCCGTCGGGCGCGCTCACCATCACGCTTCCCTTGCCGATGGACCACTCCTGCTTCGTCTTGCCCACCACGTTCAGCGTGCGCGTGACCGAGATGCCCAGCTCCGCGTTGCTCAACTTGAGTGTGTGCTTCCCGTTGGGGGCGGGCGCGTCCAGCGGCGTCTTGCCGAGGTGCTCGCCGTCCATCGTCACGTCCACCGGCGGGTCCACCTTCAGAAGGATCTGACCGGGTTCGTTGGAGATGGGGGCGGAGGGGACCGTCGACGACAGCTTCTCGCGGCCGGCGGCGGCGACCGTTGTGGGCGGCGGCGACTTCCCCACGGCGGGCGTGGGAGAAGAGGGCGCGGCGGGTGGCGGGGCGGTAGCGGTAGTGGTCGCGGTGTCGGGCGCGATCGTGCTGGTCGCCGCGGGCGCGGGCGACGTCGCGGGTGGGGTCGCCGTCGCCACGGGCGCGGATGGCGGGTCCTTCGGGGTAGGCGTGGGCTCGGCCCGGCGCATCAGGCCGAAGCCGACGCCGCTGATCCCGAACGCGAGCGACGCGGCCACGGCGGCGGGGATCCACCAGCGGGACTTCTGGGCGGCTCTCGGTTCAGGGGCGGCGGTCTCGGGCTTGGGCGAGTGGGTGGGTGCTGGAGCAGGTGCCGGCGCCTGGGCGGGCAGAGGTGGCGGACCCTTCACGCTCGGAGGAGGAGGCGGCGCTACCGGCGCTTCGGGCGGTGGCTCGACCGGCATGCCCAACACCTCCGGCACCGCGGGGGCCGCGGAGGTGATGGCCCGCACCTGCTCCTGGACGGACGCGAGCTGCGCGAGGCTGGGCCGGTCGCCGGCCTCGGTCGCCACCAACTCCTTCACGTCCGCGGACGTGGGCGCCGGGGCGGCCTCGGTCTGGTCCCACTGCTGCCGCGCGAACTCGGCGATGGCGGCGTCGATGGCGCGGCGGCGGGCGGCGCGCGTCTGTTCGCCCTCCGGGAAGTGGGAGCGGATGTAGCGGCCCAACTCGTCGGTGGAGGGGAGGATCCCCATCGCGCTCTCTACCGCCTGCCGGAACGCGAGCGCCGAGGGGTAGCGGTCCTGGGTCTTCTTGGCGGTCGCCTTCTGGATGACCTCCACCAACCCCAGCGGGATGTTCTCGTAGTTGGCGTGCGGCAGCGGCTGGCTCACCACCGCCTGGTCGAAGTCCTTCTCCGCGCTGAACGGGACCTGGCCGGTGAGGCACTCGTAGAGGAGCACCCCCAGCAGGTACACGTCGGTCTCCACCGTGGACATGTGGCGGCCCGCGAGCACCTGCTCCGGCGCGGAGTGCTGGCGGCGGCCGGGCGTGCGCTTGCCGTAGAGCTCCTTGGGAGCCATCGCCAGCGCGCCATAGCCGGTCACCTTCACCGCGCCGTTGAAGGAGACCATCACCGTCTCGGGGCGGATGTCGCCGTGCACCCACGGCGCGCCGACCTCGTCGACGGTGAGGTGGGCGAAGTGGACGCCGGAGGCCGCCTCGGCGGCGACCAGCGACGCGTAGTCCGGCGGGAGGGTCTTGGTGACCTCCAGGATCTTCCGGAGCGATTCGCCGTCCGCGAACTCCACGATGCGGGCCAGGCCCTCCTCCATGGCGGCCAGGCCGTAGACGCGGATGATGTTCGGGTGCTGGAGGTTGGCGGCGCGCTGGGTCTCGCGGAGGAGGCGCTCCTTGAGGGTCTCGTCGGTGACGGACTCCTCGGGGGCCCAGATGAGGACGATGGGCCTGGCCTTCTGGGCCTCGTTGATCTCCAGCCCGAGGAAGGCGCGCGAACCCTCCCCCGCGAGCAGCGGCGCGATGGCCTGGTAGCGGACCTTCATGTCGGGCCAAACCCTAGTCCGGATCGGGGATCGGTGGGGTCCAGGGGTTGAAGCACTGTCTTCTGGAGGTTAGAGGGGCAACCGTGCGCTCCCTCCGCGAGTTGGTGTCCGGCCTCCCCAGGACGTACTGGTTCCTGTGGACCGGGCTGCTGATCAACCGGATGGGCGGGTTCGTCTACCCGTTCCTGGTGCTCTACCTCACCGGCCGGGGCTTCACGTTCGAGCAGGCGAGTCGAATCGTCGCGCTCTTCGGGGCCGGGTCGTTCGCGGGGGCGCTGCTGGGCGGGCGGCTGGCGGACCGCATCGGCCGGCGGCGCGCGCTGCTGGTCTCGCTCTTCGGCGGCGCCGCCGCGATGCTGGCGCTGGGGCTGTCCGAGCACCCGGCGGCGATCGCGGCCTGGACGTTCGTGCTGGCGTTGATCCAGGACATGTACCGGCCGGTAGTGAACGCGATCGTGGCGGACGTGGTGCCGCCCGCGGACCGGGCGCGCGCCTACAACCTGCAGTACTGGGCCATCAACTGCGGCTTCGCCATCGCCTCGGTGCTGGCGGGAACGATGGCGTCGCGAAATTTCCTGTGGCTGTTCGTGGGGGACGCGGCGACCACCTTCGCGTGCGGCATCCTGATGTGGCTGAAGGTGCCGGAGACGCAACCGGGCCGTGGGGCCGAGCGTGCCCCGTCCTCCCAGCCCGGCGACCTGTTCGTCCCCTTCCGCGACGGGGTCTTCACCGCCTTCATCCTCGTCGCCTTCCTCACCGCGCTCCTGTTCTTCCAGGCGCACCTGGGGTTGCCGGTGGACATGCTGGCGCACGGGTTGTCGGCGAGCACGTACGGGTGGGTGATCGCCATCAACGGTGTGATGATCGTGCTCTTCCAACCGTTCGCCCCGCGCGCGACGGCGGGGCGCCCGCGATCGGTCGTGATGGCGGTGACGGTGGTGCTGATCGGCGCGGGCTTCGGGACGTTCGGGCTGAACACCTCGCTGTGGGGCTACATCGCGGGCGTGGTGATCTTCACCGCGGGGGAGATCCTCCAGGCGGGCATCGGACCCAGCATCGTCAGCGACCTGGCGCCGGTGCGGCTGCGCGGGACGTACCAGGGCGTCTTCCACATGGCGTGGGGGCTGGCGTCGCTGGTCGGGCCGTGGGCCGCGGGCGTGGTCATGGACGCCCACGGCGCCAAGGTCCTCTGGGCGTCGTGTTTCCTGGTGGGACTGGTCAGCGCGACCGGGCACCTGCTCATCGCAGGGCCGCGCCGGAAGCGGCTGGTGGAGCTGCGGGCGGCGGCGCTCCCGGTGAGCGCCGGCGAAGACTAAAGGCCCCCGTTGTCGTAGCTGGACGGGACGTCGACGTGGAAGATGAGGTCGACGAGCTTGGTCTCACCCTTCGGGATCTTCAGCTTCCAGGTGAGGATCCCGTCCGCCTTCTCCAACTCGTACCCGCCGGTGGTCTTGGGATCGACCTCCACGCGGACGTCGTCCAACTCCGAGACGGGGATGTGCTCGGAGACCTGGAGCTCTTCCACCTCCTTCCGGTAGTTGGAGAGCTCCAGCCGGTAGGCGTAGTGGAAGCGGCGGGTGGTACCCAGGAAGCCGGTGTCCTTCACCACCTCCTTCACCGGGATGCGCTTCACCTTGAAGCCGTCCTCCACGCCGAAGGTGACCGTCATCTTCCCGCCCTGCGGCACCCGCTCCAGCGGCACCGTGCCGATGAAGCCGCCCCGGTGGAACACGCTCATCGGTCCGGAGAGCAGCGGGAACGGCACGGTGTTGACCATCTCCGCCACCCGGAACACCAACGGCTGCAGCTTCGGCAGCACCCGCATCGACCAGTTGGCCTTCAGGGTGTGCGTGGCCACCGCGAGCCGCACCGGCGACCCGTCCGCCGGCACGTCCACCGCCTCCGGCACCTTCAGCTGAACGCTCAGCCCCTGCTCCTCCGCCGACAGCCTCCCCCGCCCTCCCGCCACCTCGCCTCCGCCCGGCGCCTGCGCGTGCTCGGCCGCCTCGTCCCGCCGCACCAGCACCTTCTTCTGCTCCTGCCGCTCCTCCGCCCAGACCTTGAGCGCCTGGATCTCCGGCGGGGTGGCGTTCTGCCGCGGCACCGCGGTGGAGAGGCTCAGGCGCGCGTTCGTCCACGGCTCGCCGGTGGTCTGGCTGACGGCCGCGAGCGTGGTCAGCTCCACGCTGCCGCCCTCCCCCGCGCGCAGCTCGTACGACGGCTGCCAGGACGCGCCGCCGACCAGGTAGGTGAGCTGGACGGTGGCCGTGCCGGAGGGGCAGGACACCAGCACGTCCACCGTGAAGTCGTGCCGCTCCGGCGTGGACTGGAGGACCTGCTGGCGCCGCTGGAGCTCCGCCCGCCGCTGCTCCAGCGTTCGGATCTGCGTCGCGGCCTCCTGCACCTGCTGCGCCGCCTTCAGTCGCGCCGCCTGCGACGCGTCCATCGCCTGGATCCACGTCTTGGCGTTCCCCGGCTGCTCCACCATCTCGCGGTTGACGAACTGCACGGTGGTGTCGTTGAGCTGCTGGGCCACCCTGGACTGGTCGGTGGCGCGCTGCTGCACGTCGCGCTGCGCCTGGATCTGCCGGCCCAGCTTCAGCAGCTCGCCCTCCAGCTCGCGTAGCTTGGGGGCGAAGGCCTGGTCCCGGGTGCGCACCACCGAGCGGAGGCCCTCCACGGTGCCGGAGCTGGTGCGCGCGCGGAAGCTCTGCGGATCCGCGGCCGGCGAGACCTCGGTGAAGCTCACCTGCGCGCGAGGCCCGCAGGCCACCTGCGCGCTGCGGACGACCTGGGCGCGGTCCGGGAACACCACCACGTCGGTGACGGTGCCGGCGGCGAGGAGGGACGGGAGGAGAAGGGTCAGTGCGTTCATGGTGGGTTCCCTCTCCTACTGGTGCAGCCGCCAGCTCTTGGGCCGCTTGAGCGTGTAGTTGAACGACACCACCGACTTGCCGCCCGCGGGCAGCGTCAGCTTCCACTCCAACGAACCCTTCACGTCGTCCTTCTTCGCCACCTCCGGCGCCGTCTTGAGCAGCTTCACCTGGACGTTCTTGTCGTCCGTCACCGGCACCTGCTCCACCACCGTGATCGGCACCGGCATCGAGTACGGGTTGGCCAACTCGATGGTCACCACGTACTCGGTGATCTCCTCCTTGCCGAGGATGAAGCCGGACTCGGTCTGCACCAGCCGCACGTTGCGGACGGCGCGGATGGCCCGGTCCAGGCCCAGCGGGAGCGTGAACTGTTCGCCGGACGCGATGAGCTTGATCTGCGCCGTGCCGGCCGGATCCTCACCCACGAACAGGTTCGCGCTCCCGGACGGCAGCGGCTGCTCCGAGGGGTTCTTGATCTCCGCCACCAGGAACGCCTCCGGCACCAGCGCGGGGAAGATCTTCCGCTCCACGCTCACCGGCCACTGCTGGGCGAAGAGCGCCACCCGCCGCGCGCCCTGCCCGCTGCCCACCGTCTCCGGGCGAGCGGACTTGTAGAACAGGTCGTACCCGCCAGCCGCGGCGGCCGGGGTGTTCGGGGGAATCGAGGGCGGCCGGTACGCCGGCGGCGGGCCCAACCCTCCAAACTCCATCGGCGGTTGCTCCGGACGGCGGCTCCGCCGGACGCTGCCATCGGAATTGAAAGTGGTCATGGGCGCCGCGGTCGTGAGCTCTGCCCGGGGCATCCGGGAGCCGGTGACCACCACCTCCTCCGCGTAGTCCGCCTCGGAGTCCCTGGAAGGCATGGCCTGCGGCGCGGGCTCCGGCGCGGCCTGGCGCTTGCCGCCCGCCTTGGGCCGCATCTGGGGCGGTGGCGGCGGCGCCGCGGGCGCCATGGCGCCCCGGTTGGCCCGAGCGTCCATCATGGCGCCATCCGGCCGGACCAGGTCGCCCTCGATGGTGTCGTCGTCGAAGTTGTAGGTGGTGGTCTTGGCGTACCCCGTGGGCGCGTTCTTGGCCGCCTGGACCGCCTGCGCCCCGGCCGCGGACAGCAACCGGCTGCGGAGCACGTCGGACCGCTCCAGCTCCGGCGGCGGCGGATAGGCGGGCGGCGGCGGCGGGGCCGGCTCGATCTGCGCCACCGGCGTGGGGATGAAGCGCTCGCGCTCGCCGATCTTCCAGGAGAGGAGCTTGGGGACGGCGGTGGCGGACGCGGGGATGGCAGTGGAGAGGACGAGCTGCGCGTCGTTCCAGTCCTCGCCGGACTCCTGGCTCACCAGGCCGCTGAAAGAGATCTGCACCTTCCCCGTCTTGGGGAGGTATTGGATGTCGTAGGTCGGGGACCAGCGCGCACGCCCGACCAGGTAGGTGGCGGTCAGCTTCACCGCGCCGTGGCCCTCGAGCGAGACCTTCACCTGGTAGCCCGCCTTCCGGTCGGCGCCGCCCAGCACCGCCGCCTGCCGCGCCACCGCGTCGCGCTCGCGGTGCAGCGCCTCCAGCTTGATCTCCAGCTCGGCGATCCGCGCCCGCTGCTTCGCCTCCGCGTCGTCCACGGTCTGGAGCGCCGCGGTCCACCCACCAGGGTTGAGCTTCGGCGCGGGCTTGAGCGGATCCGAGGGCGGCATGGTGGGGGAGATCCGCGCCAGCGATTGTACCTGCGCCTGGGCGATGGAGCGCTGGGTGCCGGCGAGCGCGATCTGGTCGTCGAGCGCCTCCAGCTTCTGCAGGAGCAGCTTCGCCTCGTCGGCCGGCACGTCCTGGGCGTCCACGAACGCCACGTCCACCCGCCGCACCTCCCCTCCCTGGGCCTCGACCCGGAGCGTGGAGGTGTCCACCGTCTCCAGCAGCAGCGGCAACTCCACTTGCTGCACGCCGTTGACGGTGAGGGACGCCGCGCGCACCACCCGCGCGCGGTCGCTGTAGACCGTCACCTCTTTCACCGGGGCATCGATCGCCGCCGGCGCTGCCAGCACGGCCAGGTTGAGCAGCCAGGTCACCATGGGAGCCTCCGTCCACCATTTCATCAGTGTTCCAGCGCGTTGACACGGTCCGTTTCGCCGGGGACGCTGCGTCCCCTATGGCGCCTCGCCCTGGCCCTGGCCCGCTGGTCGCCGCCCTCGCCGTCGCGGTGGCCCTGCACGCGGGGGAGGCTCGAGCCGGCATCCGGCCCTTCCTCTGGACGTGGGACACCCAGACCGTTCCCCAGGGGGACGTGGAGCTGGAGCAGTGGTTGTGGGTGCGCGGGAAGCCCGCGATCCCCGGCTACTCGGCGGCGTACTGGATCTGGTGGGGGCCGGTGTTGGGAGTCACCGACCGCCTCGAGGTGGCGCTCCCATTCCAGACCGTCGGGACCTCTGGCGCCTTCTTCCTGGAGTCCTTCGAGGTGGACGCGCGCTACCGGATCTTCCCCCGGAACGACGACGGCAAGCTCCAGCCGCTGATCCGCGCCGCGTTCCACCAGGCGATCCGCTCTCCGGACCTGTACTCGCGGGTGGACGTGAACGCGGTGCTCTCCTACGGCGCGCTCTCCGAGTTGCACGCCACGGTGGACCTGGGCGTGAAGGTCCTCATCCCCTTCCTCAACTCGAGCTCGACGCCGGCGCACGTGCAGCTCACCTACGCGGCGGGGGTCTCCTACCCCTTCACCGAGGAGTTGCACGGGGGTCTGGAGGTCTTCGGCGAGGTGGCCCCCGGGACGCCCCCCCCCAGCCTGGCCGTCCCGCTCCCGCACCACTTCGTCGGTGGCTCGGTGGGCTTCCAGCGGGGCCGGATCTGGGTGACCGCCGGGCTGCTGGTGGGCCTCACCGCGCTGGAACCGAAGACCCCGCAGTTCATGCCGAGGTTGATTTGGGCCGTCGCTCTGTAGCGCGCTGGAGTTGCCTGGTGGCGCTGTCGCTCTCCGCGGTCGCGGCCGCGCAGGAGACCGTCCGCGGCAAGGTGCAGGTGGTGACCCGGGGCGAGGGCGGGCAGCTGGTCCCGGCGCCGGATTCCTCGGGCGTGGTGGTGTACCTCACCGGCTTCGACCAGGACCCGCCGGACGAGGTCCCGGTGGTGCGCCAGAAGTTCAAGTCCTTCGTGCTCGCGGACGGCCGCGGGGGCGCGTTCCGCGCGCTGCCCATCACCAAGAACCAGTCGGTGGACTTCGTCAACGACGACGTGGAGCTGCACAACGTTTTCTCGACCTCGAAGATCCGGGAGTTCGACCTGGGGAAGAAGGGACCCAAGGACCGGGAGAAGATCCGGTTCAGCAAGATGGGCGTGGTGGACGTCTACTGCGACATCCACGAGCAGATGCAGATGACCATCCTGGTGCTGCCGAACCGCGCCTTCGCCGTCAGCGGCAAGGACGGGTCGTTCGAGATCAAGGACGTGCCGGCGGGGATGCACGAGCTCCGCGCCTGGATGCGGTGGGCGGAGCTGCCGAACCCGGTGAAGGTGACCGCCGGGCAGGCGGCACCGGCGGCGCTGCAGGTCGTGCAGGCCAAGCCGGACGAGCAGCACAAGGACAAGCGCGGCCAGTCCTACGCGTCCCACAAGGACGCGTACCAGAAGCTGGTCCAGCCGAAGCCCGGGTCCGGGACGCCGTGACCTTCAACATCCAGCGCAAGCTGTTGCTCGCCTTCCTCGCCCTCAGCGGGGCGGCCCTGATCGCGTCGGTGGTGGGCACCAATTGGGCGGTGCGCCAGGCGGCGAAGGAGAAGATGTCGGCCGACCTGGTGACGGCGGTCGGGCTGTTCCAGCACCAGGTGGAGTCGCTGGAGAGCGACCTGGCGCTGGCGGTGGACGCCAGCCTGAGCCAGGCGGAGATCCTGCGCACCTACGCCGGGTCCAACGACGACCAGAACGAGGCGCTGGGCCTGGGCGGCAACAGCGACGAGTCGCTCGTCCACGCGCACGAGCTGGCGCGCTCCGCGGACCTCAAGCTGCTCAAGTCCAACGACCTGCTGGTGATGGTCAACGCGAGGGGCAAGCTGTTCTACACCCTGGCGGATCCGGACCAGCTGAACCAGGACCTCTCCCAGGTGCCCATCATCAAGGCGGCGCTGGCGGGGGCGCCGGTGAAGGACCTGTGGTCGACGGCGTTCGTGCGTTCGGTGGAGTCGGGCTCGGTGAAGATGCTCTCGACGGCGCCGGAGGCCAGCCTGTTCGTGGTCTACGCCGCGCCCT
>DATBSS010000105.1:0-9282 GCA_036559665.1 Myxococcaceae bacterium | reverse complement strand
AAATCCGCTCTCCGAATCGCGGACCTTGCCCAGGAACTGAAGGAACCAGAGCTGGACCAGGAACGCCGCGCTTTGTTTCGCTCTTCGAGGCTCAGGGCTTCCACCAGCCTTTCGCGTCGACCTGCGACTTGTCGTAGTGATCGCAAGGCAGCACACGCAGGCTCTCGTTCTTCGGAACCTCACGCGAGAGCCGGCAGCCGAGATCCATGACCTGCGCCTTGTAGGCCCCGTCCGCGCGTCTGTAGGGCTTGAGGAGCGTTCTCTGATCGGCGAGGAGCTTCGCCGCCGCGTATTGCTCGTGGAAGAGCGCCATGTAGAGCGGCGTCGTGCGATAGCGGTCCGGTACTTCCGAATTCACGTCGGCGCCCCGATCGATGAGCATCTTGATGATTTCCACGTTCCCTGCCTGCGCAGCCAGGATGATTGGCGTGACGCCCTTCATCTCGCCCGAATAACGCGTGTCGACCCTTGCGCCGTGCGCGAGAAGCAGTTCGACGATCTTCGTTCGGGAGTTCAGGATGGCGGCGGAAAGGGCGTTGCCGCCCCGGAGCTCCTCCCAATCCACGCTCGCGCCCCGGTCGAGCAGGAGCTTCGAGACTTCCTCATGCCCCTCGACGGCAGCCAGGATGAGGGGTGTCCGCTCATAGTGGTCCAGGGTGTCCGGATTCGCTCCTTTATCGAGCGTCTCCTTCACGAGGAAGACGACGCCGTCCTTGCTCGTCATGAGGAGCATCCGCGATTGCCTCTCTTCCGGGCTCACCTCGGGAGGCGCGCCGCCCTTGGTGCTGGCCGCGGGATCCAACCGGTAGGTTCCGCCAAAATAGCCGTTCACTCCGCAGAACCAGTGACAGTCTTCGCCCGAGACCTCGATCGTGCCAGCGCCGGCGGATCGGATGTTCACGCGGCAGCGCGCGGCCTCGGGGTCGGTTCCCTTGGGAGGTCGAAGGCCGAGCGTGCTCCCAAGGACCTCACCCTCGAGTTCGAGATCGCAGGTATGCGAGTCCTGGAACTCGACGGTGGAGATCGAAGCGATGACCTGGCCTTTGGGAAGCAGATCGATGCTCACCTGGCCGCTCAGGTCGTTTCCGGCGTTCCGGTAGACGCCCGCGAGCACGGAGCCGCCGGGCTGCTGGCCCACCTCCAGCGGGACGGGAGCGTCTTTCCGGGCGAACTGGTTGGGGTTCACGCACCCCATCACCAGGACGGTGGCGGCGGCGGTGGCCAGCTTCAGGGAGCGCATGCGCACGATGGGAGTCCTCGGTCTGGGACAGAGTGCCGCCGAGGCGGTGCGCTATTCAGACCAGCAGGCGCGGGGCGTTTTTCAACGGAGCTTCGTTGGCGCCCCGCCGGCTCGACCGAAGCACCTTCATTCCCACGCTTCGCGCGGTAGGCTGCCTTCCGCTCCGGAGGAGATGGGTTGAGACCGCACGCCATCCAGTGGCGCTACGAGGCGGAGGACCTGGTCCGCTTGCGGCGCTCCACCGAGCAGCGCCGCTTCACGGCGCCCCAGCGCGTGGGCCGGATCGACCCCAACCCTCACCAGATCGAGGCCGTCGTCTTCGCGCTGTCCCGGCTGAACGACGGCGGCTGCATCCTCGCGGACGAGGTGGGTCTCGGGAAGACCATCGAGGCGGGGCTGGTCATCGCCCAACTCTGGGCGGAGGGGGCGCGGCGGATCCTCCTCGTCGCCCCCAAGCCTCTCCTCGGCCAGTGGCGCCAGGAGCTGTACGCGCTGTTCGGCATCGAGGCCAAGGACGGCGCCACGGACGCCGTCCACCGTGAGGAGGGCGTATTCCTGATCGGCCGCGAGCGCGCCGGCGGCGAGCACGGCCGCACCCTGGCCGCCGTCCGCTTCGACCTCATCGTCATCGACGAGGCGCACGAGATCTTCGGCGGCCTCTACAAGCGCATTGGCGCCGACGGCGAATGGCGCGAGGACGCGCAGGAGGCCCGCACCGCCTGGCGCGCGTTCGAGCTGATCCGCGCCAGCGGGACGCCGGTGCTGCTCCTCACCGCGACCCCCATCCAGAACAGCCTCACCGAGCTGTGGGCCCTGGTGCAGTACGTGGACCCCAGCGGAACCCTCCTCGGCCAGCTCCGCACCTTCCGCGAGCTGTTCTGCGACCAGGACGACCGCGTCCTCACCCAGGGCCAGGAGGACGAGCTCCGCCGGCGGATCGGCGTGGTCCTCAAGCGCACCCTGCGGCGCCAGGCGCAGGAGTTCCTCTCCCGGCCGTTCGTCAACCGCCAGGCGAAACTCTTCGAGTACCGGATGAGCCCGGCCGAGGCCCAACTCTACGAAGACGTCACCCGCTACCTCCTGGAGCCCAACCTCGCCGGCTTCCGCGGCAACAACCGGCGGCTGCTCCTCATCGCCTTCCACCGCCGGATGTCGTCCTCCTCGCGCGCCCTGGCGCAGAGCCTCGACTACGTGGCGGAGCGGCTGCGCCGGATCGTCGATCCGACCGGGGCCGGTGCCGGTGCCGCGGCCGTCCCGGAGTGGCTGCCGGACGGGGCCGACGAGGAGGAGGGCGAGGCGTCCCCGCCGGAGGACGCGCTCCGGGCCGAGGACCTCCCGCCGCCGCGCGAGCGGGTCCAAGCGGAGCTGGCGCGGGTGCTCGACTTCAGCGCCCGGGCCCGGGCGCTCGGGGAGGACAGCAAGGCGCGCGCGCTGCTGGAGGCCCTGCGCCTGGTACTGGCGCGGGAGAAGAGCGGCCGGGGCAGCGGGAAGCTCGTGGTGTTCACCGAGTACCTGGTGACGCAGGACTACCTCCAGGAGTTGCTGATCCGCAGCGGGCTGGTGGGCGAGCAGGAGGTGACGCTGTTCCGGGGCACCAACGACTCGGCCCGCGCGCGCCAGGCGCTGGAGCGGTGGTGGAAGGAGGTCGGCGGGCAGCTCCCGCCCCACACCCGCCCGGCGCAAGACATCGCCATCCGGCTCGCGCTGGTCCACGAGTTCGCCACCCGGTCCCGCGTCCTCATCTCCACCGAGGCGGGCGCCAAGGGGCTCAACCTCCAGTTCTCCGAGACGGTGGTGAACTACGACCTGCCCTGGAACCCGCAGCGCATCGAGCAGCGCATCGGCCGATGCCACCGCTACGGCCAGACGCGCGACGTGACGGTGATCAACTTCACCGCCAAGGACAACGCCGCGGACCGGCTGCTATTCGAGATCCTCAGCCAGAAGCTGGACCTGTTCGGGACGGTGCTGGATGCCTCCGACCGGGTGCTCCACGAGGCGGGCGGGCAGCCGCCGGAGTCCCTGGCGAGCGCGCTCGGCGCGGAGCTGGAGGCCAGCCTCCGCAGGATCTGGGAGCGCGCCCGGACGGTGGAGGAGGTCGAGACGGAGCTCCGGCAGCTCCGGGAGAAGATGGGCGAGGAGCGGCGGCGGTTCGAGGACCAGCACTCGCGCACCGCCGGCCTGATCGAGAGCCACTTCGACGACGAGGTCCGGCGGGTCTTCCGCCGGCACCAGGAGCAGCTGCGTCCCGCGCTCGCGGAGCTGGACGCGGACCTGGAGCGCGTCGCCGTGGCATATCTGCGCCACCTCGGCGCCGAGCACCGGGTGGAGCCGGCGGCCGGCGGGCGGATCCTGACCGTCCACTCCTCTCCCGCGCTGCCGGCGTCGCTGCGCGGCGGCCTCTCGGTCGCGCTCGGCGCCGTCGCCGGCCACGAGTCGCTCCACCTGAACCACCCGCTGATCGCCGAGGCGGTGGCGGCCGCGCGCGCCGCGGCGTCGGGACGGCTGGCGGTGGCGCTCCAGCTCCCCGAGGACGCGCCGCCGGGCCTGCGCCAGCTCCGCGGGACCTCCGGGCGCCTGGTGCTGCTCAAGGTCCGCCACGGCGGGTTGGAGCCGGTGGAGCACCTGGTGCCGGTGGCGCTGCTGGACGGGGTGGAGGCGCCGCTCGCGCCCGAGCTGGCGGCGGCCCTGCTGCGCGCGCCGGCCCGCGACGTCGAACGCCGCGGCGAACGCCCGGCCGCCGAGGAGGACGCGCTCGCGGACGCCATCGAGGAGGCGGTGTTCGCGGACACGGCGGAGGTCTCCGGGGCGGAGCGCGCGCGGCTGGAGCGCAACCTCGAGCAGATCGAGCGGTACGTGGAGGACCGCCTCCTCCTGTTGCGGCGCAAGGAGCAGGACCTGGAGCGGCGCCTGGAGCGCCAGCGCGAGCGGCGGGACCAGGCGCTGGGGGCCGACGTGCGGGAAGAGGCGGAGCGGGCCGTGCAGAAGCTGGCCGGCGAGCTGGAGTCCGTGCAGGCCGACGCCGAGCGGTTGGCGCGCCGGGACGACCGCACGTACCAGCAGTGTCGCGAGCGCCTGAGCGACCGCGGCCACGCCCCGGTGCGCGTGGACCGGCTCTTCGACGTGGAGATCACCATCGAATGAGGACGGAGGAGGACGACGTGGCGCTCAAGCTGGTGCACACGGCCGACTGGCACCTCGGCCTGCGCTTCCGCCAGTTCGAACCCGAAGACGCCGTGAAGCTCCGGCGGGCTCGGCTGGAGGTCGTGGACAGGATCCTTGGCGAGGCGGTGCGGTACCAGGCTGACGCGGTCCTCTGCGCGGGCGACCTGTTCGACGACCGGCAACCCGAGGACGACTGGTGGGAGGGACTGGCGAAGATCCTCTCCAACCCGCGCTACGCGGGCCGCCCCGTCTTCCTGCTGCCCGGCAACCACGACCCGTACGTGGCGGGGAGCGTCTGGGACCCCGCCCACCCCTTCCGCAAGCAGCTCCCCGCGCACGTCCACGTCGTGGACCGCGACGACTTCTCCTTCCCCCTGGGCGAGGGCGCCGTCCTGCACGCCATCCCCTGCCGCTCGCTCTCCTCGAGCAAGGACCAGGCGCTGGCGCTCCCGGAGCGCACGCCGGGCGACGAGCGGATCCGGATCGGGATGGTGCACGGCAGCACCTTCGACATGCCGGACGCGCAGACGAACTTCCCCATCGCCCAGGATGCCGTGCGCCGGCGGGGCTTCGACTACCTGGCCATCGGGGACACGCACGGCTTCCGGATCGTCCCGCCCGACGCGCGGCCGCCCACGGTGTACCCGGGAGCGCCGGAGCCGACGAAGTTCGGGGAGGACGACGCCGGCCACGTCGCGGTGGTGTTCATGACGCGCCGGAGGTTGGCGCGGGTGGAGAAGGTGCCCGTCGCGCGGTGGCGGTGGGAGGCGGTGAGGGTCACCACGCTGGATCAGTTGCGCGCGCTGCACGCCCGCGACGGCCTGCAGAGCCGGGTGCTCAAGCTGGAGGTGGACCTGGTGCTGCCGCCGCGGGAATTGCAGGAGGCGGAGCGGCTCCTGCGCGAGCTGAAGGGGACGGAGGCCGTCCAGGGAAGGGCCGGGATCGTCCAACTCCGCCAGCGGCTGGAGTTGGACGCGACGGACGCGGAGGCGCTGTTCGCGGACCTCCCGGAGACGCTCCAGGCGACCGCGCGGCGCCTGCAGGAAGCAACCGGGGGCACCGGCGCCGAGGTGGCCCGCCGGGCGCTGCAGCACCTGTACGAGTTGGCGCGCGCCACGAGGAGCGAGCGGCGGGACTGACCATGCGCTTCGTCCGACTCGTCGTCGATCACTTTCAGGCCATCGAGCACTGCGAGGTGGAGCTCGCGGCGGGGCTCAACGTCCTCTACGGGCCGAACGATCTGGGGAAGTCGACCCTCGCGCGGGCGCTGCGCGCGGCGCTGCTGCTCCCGTCCACCTCCACCGAGGCACGCGACTACACGCCCTGGCTGGGCGACCACGTCCCGCGGGTGTCGCTCACGTTCCTGGACTCCACCGGCCGTTACCACCGGGTGACGAAGGAGTTCGGCGACGGCGCCCGCGCGCAGGCCACGCTGGAGGTGTCCAAGGACGGGAAGGAGTGGGACCAGGACGCCGCGGGTCGCGAGGTGGACGACCGGCTCCGGAAGCTGCTGGCCTGGGGCATCCCCGCGCCCGGCGGGAAGAGCGGGACCCGCGGGCTGCCGCGCGCGTTCATCTCCGAGGCCCTGCTGGGCGACCAGGCCGAGGTGCAGCAGATCCTGGAGCAGAGCATCGAGAAGGACGCGGATGACGGGAAGCTCCGCCTCAGCCGCGCACTCCAGGGGTTCGCGCAGGATCCGCAGGTCAAGGCGGTGCTGGCCCGCGCGCAAGCGGAGGTGGCGCGGGTCTTCACGGACAAGGGGTTGCGCAAGCGCGACAAGGCGTCGCCGTTCCGCGACGTCACCGAGCGGATCGGCCTGCTCCGGACCGACCTGGAGAACCGCGCCGAGGAGCTGCGGGCGTCCGAGGGCGCGGAGCGCGCGGTCCAGGAAGCGCGCGAGCGGTTGGGGGAGCTGGAGGACGAGCGGCATGAGGCCGCGTCCGCGGTCCAGAAGGCGGGAGACCGGGTGGCGAAGACGGTGGCCCGGAGGAGGTGCCAGGAGGTCGTGGACCTCGCCCGGCGGGCCGTGAACGCGATCGATGCGCTGGACGGGAAGATCGCGGAGCGGACCGGCGCCTTCGCCGCGCAGGAGCGCGAGGTGGGCCAGCGGGAGGAGGCGCTGGCGCGCGCGCGGCGGAGGGTGGGCGAGGCGCAGGCCGCGCTCGAGAAGGCCAGGGAGGTCGCGCAGCAGCTGGCGGGCGGGGCCGCGGAGGCGGAGCGCAAGCTGCGCCGGGCGGAGCTGGAGGGCCGCCTGGCGGCGCTGTCGCAGCGGCGCGCGGAGGCCGAGGACCGCCGCGAGAAGGCCAGGGCGGCGCTCGAGCTGGCCCGGAGCGCGGCCGCCCAGGAGGAGCAGGCGGTGGGGATCCGGGGGAAGGCGGCGAAGGAGCGGGAACGGATCGAGCAGCTCCGGCGGGAGCTCGAGAAGGTCGGCGAGGATCGGCGGTCGTTCGCGGACGTGCAGGCCTACGCGCGCGGCGAGCGCGCCAGGAAGTCGGTCGAGGACGCGCAGGCGGCCGCCGCGGAGGCGGTGCGGCTGGAGCGCGCGGCGGTCGAGCTGAAGGCGGAGATCGGAGGGCTCGAGGCCGATCTGGGCGCGATGAATGCTCCCTCCGCGGAGGTCGTCCAGCGCGTCCAGCAACTGGAGCAGGAGCTGAAGCTCGCGGAGGCGGCGCTCGGCGGCGGGCTCTCCGTGACGGTCCGCCCGAGCAAGGCCCTGACCATCGAAGCGGGGCTTGACGGCCGCGGAGCCCGGACCCTGAAAGGGGACGAGGCGCGGGAGCTGGAGGCGGAGCGTTCCATCGAGCTGGTGGTGAAGGGCGTGATGGAGCTCCGGGTGGTGGCGGGGGACGCGGCGAAGCGGCGGCGCGCCCAGGAGCTGCGGGAGGCGTGGGGGCGCGAGGGGGCAAAGGTGCTGGCGGCGGTGGGCGCCGCGGACGTGGCGGCGCTGCAGGAGCGGTGGCGCCGGGCGGACGAGGCGGCGCGGGCCATCCAGGCGAAGGGCGCGGAGCTGGAGCGGCTGGAGGCGCGGCGATCGGGGCTGGGGCCGCGGGTGGATGACCTACCGCGACTGGAAGAGGAGCTGGCCGGGCTGACCCAGCAGCTCCAGGGGCGCGACCTGGAGGCGATCCGTGGGGCGCTGCAGCGCATGCCCGCGGGATGGGAGGGCCGGATCGCGCCGACCACCGCCGAGCTTGAAGCGCGGCAGACCCGAGCGGCGGCCAGCCTTGCCACGTCCGAGGCCGCGGCGGCCCAGCTCGCCGCCCAGCTTGCGGGCGTGGAGGCGACCGTGAAGGGCCTGCGGGGGCAGCTGGAGGCGCAAGCGAGCGCACTGGGGATGAGCCCCGAGCAGGCCATGGAAGCCGCGCGGGGCGACCTCCAGGCGATCGAGGGCGAGGTCCAGGCGGTGAAGGAGGCAATCGCGGGCCTGGACCGGGACCTGGCCAAGGCCGCCGATGCCGGCCGGAAGGCGCTGGAGTCAGCGCAGGCTCAGCTGGCCGAGGGGAACGAGGCGGCAGAGGCGCAGGAGCGGCAGGTGCAGGGCGCGCGGTCGGCGCGGGACTCGATCGGCGGGGAGCTCAAGTCACTGAAGGAGCAGGCGGCCCAGGTGTCGCGCGCGGAGGCGGTGGCGGGGCTGGAGCGGGCGCAGGCGCAGCTGCGGGAGCTGCCGGTGCCGGACCAAGAGGCGACCGAGCAGGACCTGGAGGCGGCGAAGGCCGTGCTGCAGCGGGTGGAGGCGGAGGTCCAGCAGGCCAGCCGGGACCAGGCGCAGGCGCAGGGGGCCATCCAGGGCGTGGGCGGGGCGGTGGCGCGGGAGCGGTTCGAGGAGGTGCAGCAGGCGCTGGAGCGGGAGCAGGAGAAGCAGCGGCAGTTGGAGTTGGACGCGGATGCGTGGAAGCTGCTGCGGGACACGCTCCGCGACGTGGAGACGACCACGAGCCAACACCTGGGCCGCGCGCTCGGGGCAGCGGTGGGGCAACGCTTCAGCGAGCTCACGGGCGGCCGGTACGCGGGCGTCGACCTCGACGCGAACCTCCAGGTGGGCGCCGTGATCGTCGCGGGAGCCGCGCGGGCCACCGACCTCCTGTCGGAGGGCACCAGGGACCAGCTGGCGACGGTGCTGCGCCTGGCGATCGCGCAGAGCCTGGGGAGCGCAGTCGTTCTTGACGATCACCTGGTTCAGACGGACCGCACGCGCTTCGCCTGGTTCCGGGAGGCGCTCCACCATGCGGCCCAGTCGATCCAGGTCGTCGTCCTCACCTGCCGGCCGGACGATTACCTCCCTGACGCGAAGGCGAACCCGAAGTCGGCCAGCATGATCGACCTCGAACCCATGATGCGGCGGGGGTCGGCCAGAGCTTCGGGGGTGTGAGGCATCACGAAGATTTGCGGGCAGCCAGGCGCGAATCCAGGGTCCACCGCGCGAATGGCTGGAGGAACAGCGCCAGCAGCACCGTGAGCAGGTGGATCGAGTTGATTCCCACCACGTCGTGTTTGCCCTGCAGCATCATCCCCACGTCCAGCGAGACGAGGAGCCAGGCGGCAGCGAGCAAGGTCCGGCGCGTTTGCCACCCGATCAGCAGCAGTGCCGAGATCGCCAATTCCACCCACGGCACCGCCAGCGTGTATGGGCGCGCGATGAGCTCTGGTAACGGAGTGCCCTTCACGAACCAGTCGGTCGTGTGCCGGGACCAGATCTCGAGGTTCCGCACGGCGATGATCCCGCTCTCTGAGTCGCGGATCTTGCCCAGGAACTGAAGGAACCAGAACTGGACCAGGAACGCTCGGAGGACGAGGAACGCCGCCGCTTTGTTTCGCTCTTCGAAACGCATGGATGCGCATTATCGCGCGCCCGACCTGCTGACCAGGCCCGCTACGGT
>DATBSS010000104.1:0-5704 GCA_036559665.1 Myxococcaceae bacterium | reverse complement strand
TGCTCCAGCTCGGCGACGATGGCCTGCGTCTCGGCGCCGGTGGACGGGACGAGCTTCTGGCCGTCCTTCTCCCGGAGCGTGGCGACGAACTCGGGCGGCAGGGCCGCCGCCAGGTAGGCGTGGAGGCTCCAGTACTCCTGGGGCACGAAGGCCCGGATCTCCTGCTCCCGCTCGCAGATGAGCCGGACGGCGACCGACTGGACCCGGCCCGCCGATAGGCCCCGCCGGATCTTCTCCCAGAGGAGCGGGCTGATCTTGTAGCCCACCAGGCGGTCGAGGACGCGCCGGGCCTGCTGGGCGTCCACCCTCTTCTGGTCGATCCGCCCCGGATCCTTGAAGGCGGCCTTGACGGCCTTCTCGGTGATCTCGTTGAACATCACCCGGAAGGTCTCCGGGTGATTCATCTCCTCGGCGATGTGCCAGGCGATGGCCTCACCCTCGCGGTCGGGGTCGGTGGCGAGGAAGACCTTGTCCGCCACCTGCGCCTGCCGCTTCAGCTCGTGGAGGACCTTCTCCTTGGTCTTGATGACGTGGTACTCGGGCTGGAACCCGTGCTCGATGTCCACGCCCATCTTGGACTTGGGCAGGTCCTTGAGGTGGCCCACGGACGCCTTCACCGTGTAGCCGGAGCCCAGGTACTTCTTGATCGTCTTCGCCTTGGCCGGGGACTCCACCACCACCAGGTAGTGCGGCTTGCCGGAGGCGCGGCGCGGGAGCGGCTCCTCGACCTCGGCCTCGGCGCCCGCGGCCTGGCGGGCCTCCTCCTGCTGCCCCTTGCGGCGCGCCTTGGCGGGCTGGCCGCTCTTCCCCTTCGCGGCGCGCTCCGCGCGGTCCGGGGACTTGCGCGACAGCGTGCGGGCGGCCTTCGACTTGGCGGCGGGCTTGGGCTCCTTCGCCTCCTTCGCCACCCGGGCGGCCCTGGGCGCCTTCGCCGCCTTCTCCTGCTTGGGCTCCTTCGCCTCCTTGACGGCCTTGGGCGGGGGCTTGGCCTTCACCGCGCCTGCCTTCTTGGCGGCGGCGCGGGCCTTCAGGCGTTCGTTCTCCGCGCGGGCGGCCTCCAGCTCGGCCCGGAGCTTCTGCAGCGGATCTTCGGGGTTGCTCGGGTTCTCCATCGTCCTCAGTCGACCCTCTCGTATCTCTTTCCCGGCCACTGCACCACCCGACCGGCCAGCTCCAGCTCGCACAGCGCGCCGGTCAGCGTACCGGACCGTCCGCCAATCTCCGAAAGCAGGGCTTCGAAGCCAACGGCCTCACCAGGAACCAGATGCGCGTGAACGGCGCGCGCCTCGCTGGAGAGCGCCTCCACGGCGACGCGGCTCCCGGGCGGTGGAGCGCTCCGTTCGGCCGGGCGCAGGCCGGCCGAACGGCACGCGGCGCCGGAGGAGGTGCAGGCCAGCGCGGCCCCCTGGGCCAGCAGCGCGTTGCAGCCGGCGGCGGCCTCGTTGTCCGCGTCTCCAGGGAGCGCGTAGAGCGGCCGGCCCTGCCGGAGCGCGGCGGCCGCGGTGTAGAGCGCGCCGGAGCGGGCGCCCGCGCGCAGGACCAGCACCGCGTGGGCGCAACCTGAGATGAGGCGGTTGCGGCGGGGGAAGGATTCCTTGCTGGCGCGCACGCCGGGCGGCAGCTCCGAGAAGTAGGCGCCGCCCGCGCGCAGGACCGCCGGGAGCATCTTCGCCTGCGCGGCATCCAGCTCATCCAGCGCGGAGCCCACGAAGGCCCAGGTCTCCCGCCCCGCGTCGAGCGCGCCGAAGTGGCATGCGCGGTCCACGCCGTCCGCGGCGCCGGAGACGATCAGCGCGCCGGCCTCCGCCACCTCGCGGGCGAAGGCGCGCGCGCGGACGAGGAAGCCGGCGTCCGGGTGGCGGCTGCCCACCATGGCCAGCCGGCGCCGCGGCGAGGCGCCCTCTCCGAGGTGGAACAGCAGAGGCGGCGCGTCCGGACACTCCGCCAGCTCCGCGGGGTAGGAGCGGTCACCCGCCCAGGCGATCTGGATCCCGGCCCGCTCGCAGCGCCGGAGCGTCAGCTCCGCCAGCGGCTCCACGGTCTCCACCCTTTGGAGGCGGGCGCGGACGGAAGGCGCGAGGACCTGGGCGTAGTCGGCGACCGGCGCGGCCAGGAACGGCGCCAGCGAACCGCCCGCGCACGCGCGCAGGGCCTTGAGCGACTCCGGGCCCAGGCCCGGGACAGTCCACAGGCCGAGCGCCGCCAGCCGCTCCAGCTCCACCGCCACTGAGATCGCCGCCTTCGTCATCCCATGCCTCCCCTGCCGTCCTGCCCCCCTCTATAGAGGTGCGGGCCGACACGGGGAGGGCGGGGTCTATAGGCGCCAGGGCGGCGCGCCGCAAGTCGATGTGCCGGCGCCCCTCTAGCGGAACGACACTGGACCGCCGGCCGCCTTGCCGCCGGTGCGCATCTCCACCCGGTCGCCGAAGACGATCTCCCGGATGGAGCGGGTCATCAGGCAGGTGGAGGCGCGCTCCTTCACGTCGACCGCCATGCACTGGCCGATGTCCTCGAGCGGGAACTTGTCGTTCTGGGTGGCCGCCGGGTTCAGGAACTGGGCGTCGATGGGGTCCTGCCGGCGCACGACCACGAAGGTGTTCCCGGGCTGGACGCCGTCGGCGCTGCCCTTGTCCACCACCACCGTGTGGTACTCGCCCATGATCGAGATGGTCGGCACCAGCGCGCCGATGATGTAGCCCTTGAGGTCGCGGTCGTTCGCGCGCGGGCTGATCTTCTCGCCCAGCTTCTCGCCGAACGGCCCCACCAGGTCCTCGCGGGTGATCGGGTCCCAGGTCTCCTCGATCTGCATCGAGATCAGGCCCTTCTGCGACACGTCCGTGACCCGCGCGGTCCCCAGGATCTTGGTGAGGAACCCGTAGCGGAACAGCGAGCTGGGGTGCTTCACCTCCGACTCGGTGTGGAAGATGATGTACCGCTCCTGGAGCCGCGGCTTGTTCGCGCCCTTGAAGCGCACGTAGATGATGTCCGGGGTGGACAGCATCCTCGCCTCGGAGAACGAGCTGTCGATGGTGCCCGCCTCCTCCAGCTCCTTCTGGGTCACGAAGCCGGTGTGGACGACGCTGGCGCTCTGCCTCGGCTTGTAGCCAATGGTCCCGGACACCTGGACCGGCGACGCCTCGGCGACGTCGGGCGTGATCTGGTCCTGGTCTCCTTCGGAGATCTCCTGGGGCGCGGTGACCGGCCCCTCGCCCTGCTCCACCTGGGTGGGCCCGTCGTCGCCGCCGGGGAAGAAGCGGACGTTGTTGCCCGGGTAGATCCAGTGCGGGTTGGCGATCTCCGGGTTGTAGGACCACACCTTCGGCCAGTACCAGGGATTGCCCAGGAACTGCTGCGACAGGTCCCACAGGGTGTCGCCCTTCACCACCGTGTGCACCTCGCCGTCCGCGCGCTCCCGGCCGCCGGACGTGGGGCCGATCTTCACCTTGCCGGGCCGCTCGGTCTGGTTGACCTCGGTGCCCTCGGTCTCGGCCCCCTGGTCGGTCTCCTCGCCTTCGCCCTCTCCCGCCTGCGGCTGTTCCTCCTCACCCCCGGCGCCGATCGTCTTGGCGGTCGGGCGCTGCGCCTTGCCCTGCGCGAGCGCGGGCGTCGCGGCGGCGAGGGCGAAGCAGGCGGCGGCGGTCAGAAGCCTTCGCATCGGAGCGTTCCTTTCGACATCACCACGTCACACCAAGACCCCAGTCCTACGGCGACTGGAGGATCTGGGCCAGTTTCTGTTCGGCCTGCGAGGCGGCGGCCGTGCCTGGGTACTTCTGGATGACCTCGCTGTAGATCGACTTCGCGTCCCGGGCGCGGCTCTGGCGGGTCCGGCATTCGGCCAGCTTGAGCATGGCGTCTGAAACCGCGTCCCCCGCCGGATATTCTCGCAGCATCGCCTCCAGGGTGGCCGCCGCACCCTCCAGGTCGCCCATCCCGATCAGCCCCACCGACGCGAAGTACAGCGCGTTGTCCGCCTTCGGGTGACGCGGATGGTCATTGGCAAACTGCTTCAAGCGGTCCACTGCGCCCCCCACGTTCCCGGTGCGCAGCGCCGCCATCCCCTGGTCGTACTCCTTGTCCGCCAGCGCCGGGTCCTCCGAGGGCGCGTCGTCGTCGGTGAAGGCCGCCGGCCCGGACGGCTCCCGATCTCCCCGATCCCGCTCCCCCGCCCGAGACGCCAGCGCCTCCAACATGTCGGGCGACGGCTCCACCACGGAGACGGACGTGTTCAGGGGCGGCGGCGGCTCCACCTTCGGCTTGAGCTTCACCACCGTCAGGCTGGGGACCTGGGCGGACGCGGGCGCGGCCGGCTGGGTCGCAGGCGCGGCGCTCCGGGGGGCCCTCCTCACCGCCACGTCCACCTCCACGCGTTCCAGCCGCCGCGCCAGGCGGGCGTTCTCCTCGCGCAGCGCCTTCACCTCGGCGCGGACGTCCGACAACTCGGCCTTCAAGGCCGGGTCGACGCCCGCGCAGGCGGAAGCCCACGCGAAGATCGCCACGATGATCGCGAACCTCAGGTGCATTGGCGGAAGTCGGCCGAAAGCCACGGAAAATCTACGGAAAGTCTAGGGACCCCCACCCGGGACGGTCAAGAAAGGGGCCGGGCCGGGGAAAACTCGTTGGCGATGAACGCCAGGTGGCGCCCGGTGTTCCCGTGGTCGCGGCGGTGCGAATAGTAGAGGTCCGGCTCGCAGCTCGTGCAGTCCGGGACGACCTCCACGCCCTCCTCCGGAACCCCCGCGCGGCCGAGCGTCCACCGGATGGCGCGCACCAGGTCCAGGTGGAACCGGCCCTCCTCTTCGACGACTACGTCCACGCCGAAGCGCCCGCGGAACTGGTCCGCCAGGTCCTGCCCCACCACGTAGCAGCAGATGCGGATGGAGGGGCCAATGGCCACGCGCAGCGCCGCCGGCCGGGACCCCTCCGCGGCGAACGCCTCCACCGCCCGGGCGGCAATCTCCGCGTACGTCCCCCGCCAGCCGGAGTGCACCGCCGCCACCCGCTTCCCCTCCGGATCCGCCATCAGGATGGGCACGCAGTCGGCCACCGAGACCGCCAGGGCCGCCCCCGGCTCGGCGGTGAAGAGCGCGTCCGCCTCCGGGCGCGGCGACCTCCGGGCGAACCCGCGCAGCTCGGCGGTCACCCGGTGCACCGCCGCCCCGTGCACCTGGTGGACGGTGTGCAGGTCGTCCGGGTCCAGCGACGCCGCGACGCAGGCGCGCTTCAGGTTCTCCGCCACCCGCTCCGGCGCGTCGCCCACCGACCGGCCGAGGTTCAGCGAGGCCAGCGGCCCCTCGGATGCGCCGCCCAGCCGGGTGCTGAACCCGTGGTGCGCCGGGAACCCATGGGCCGTGCGCCAATGCTCCGATTTCATACTTCACCGATCTGACGCGTTTTGACATGACGCGTCAAGAGACCAATCGTGTCAGAGGGGTCTGATTTGCTGGTCCACAGGCCGTTTTGACGTGCTGAGCTCGATCGGAAAGAAGCTGCTGCTGTTCGTGGGGCTGCCCGCCTTCACGGCGGCGCTGTTGGGCGTGGGCGCCTTCTGGCGGCGGGCGGACCGGGTGGTGAAGCAGGCCACGCGGGACAACGCGGCGGCGCTGGCGGACTTCGTGGCCAACAGCTTCACGGTGATCGACCGCGGGCCGGACTCGGGGACGGACCGCTACGCCGCGCACCGGGCGGTCACCACCGCGCTGCGGTC
>DATBSS010000103.1:0-2554 GCA_036559665.1 Myxococcaceae bacterium | reverse complement strand
GGGATGCCGCCGCGGGTGCTGGTGGGTCCGGACGACTCGCTGGGCGAGCAGATCCAGCGCGCCTTCCCGGACACCAGGGTGGTGAAGACGCTGAATACCGTCAACTGCATGCTGATGGTGGACGCGAACCGGGTGGCCGGGGGAGACACCACGATGTTCGTCGCCGGCAACGACGCGGGCGCCAAGGGCCGGGTGACGGAGATCCTCCGGGGCTGGTTCGGCTGGAAGCACGTGCTGGACCTGGGCGACATCTCCGCCTCCCGCGGGCTGGAGGCGTACCTGGCGCTCTGGCTCCGCACCTGGGGCGCGCTCCAGACCGGGGACTTCAACGTCAAGGTGGTGAAGAACGGGTAGCGCACGCACCGGGGCGGCGGATCAGTCCCCGCCCTTGAAGCCGCCCAGCGCGCTCGCCACGTCCCGGATCCGGTTGGCGCTCTCCAGGGTGTCGGAGAGCGCCTCGTCCAGGTCCTTCAGCTTCCCCGCGGGCGGCGGCAGGGCCCGCCCCTTCAGGGCCGCCAGCTCCTCCCGGAGATAGGAGAGGTTGGCGATGATGGCCGCCAGGGGGTTGTTCAGCTCGTGCCGCAGCGCGGAGGCCAGCGCGGCGAGCGTGGGCGCCCCGCCGGCCTGGAGCAGGCGTTCGCGGTGGAGGCGCCGGTCGGCGGCCGCGCCCACCTCCCGCGCCACCGCCGGCCCCAGCTTCTCCAGCCGGTCACGGCGGAGGTAGTCGCACGCGCCGGCCCGGATGGCCTCCACCGCCGGCTCCTCCCCAGATCCGCGCGCCAGGGCGATCAGCGGCAGGTCCAGGCCCCGGTTCCGGAGCACGCCCATCGCGGCCGCCGGGCCCAGGCCGGGCAGCTCCGCGTCGCCGATGAGCACGTGCCAGGTCCCCACCGCCAGCAGGACCTCCATCTCCTCCGCGTTGGCCACCACCTGCGCGAACGGATCGTGCCCCGCGCGCCGGAGCTCCTCCAGCACGTCGTAGGCACCCTCGGGCGTGGCCTCGGCGATCAGCACGCGCAGCGGCGTGGGCATGTCCATCCCGGCTCCCCCCGGTTCCAAGCCTTTCAGCCTTCGCCGGTCGGGCGCAAGGCGGGGGCCGGGGTGCCGCTACCCGTTCGCTCGGCCGGAGCTGCCGCCGCTGCCTCCGCCGCTGCTGCCGAAACCGCCGCCCGAGGAGCCGCCGCCGCCCTCGTCGTCCCACTCCGGGTGCTCGGTCAACTCCGGCGGCACGTCCACGTTCACGTTGCTCGACTGGTAGACGACGGAGCTGCCCCGCTCCATGACGTCGTCGATGGTCAGCCGGGGCTTCGACTGGCCCGGTTCGGCGTTGGAGTCGTAGTAGCGGAGGTTGCCGGTCTTCGGGTCGTAGTGCGTGACGGCCACGAAGTGACCGTCGATGTTGACCATGACCGGGTGTTCCCGGCTGGCGGTCTTGAGCATGTCCTCGGTGGTGGTCCGCGCCTGCTCCCTCACTTCCGGGGAGACGGTGGTGTCGCCCGCGGGAGGCAGGGAGTACGTGTCCCAGTTCGCGCCGCCCCAGCCCTCGTTGAGCTCCGCCGCGAACTGGGCGCCGGTGACCCCCTCGTCGACCCCCATCGCCTGCTGGATCTTGTCGACGATCTGCGAGAGCCACCCTCCCCCGCCCTCCTGGTCCTGGGCGGCCTCCGTGAACCCTCCGCCGAAGAGCTGCGCGGTCGCGTTCTGCTTCGGGTCGAACGTCCCCTCGAACGTCCGCGTCCCGGACTCGGGGATCGGAAGGCCCATGGCGCGGAGCCTGTCCGCCAGCTCGGGCTCGAGCTGCACTTCCCCGTGCTGGGCCAGCTCGGACACTTCGCGCACGTACTCGGCCGGCTGGTTCGACGCCATGTACCAGGCCGCGTCGCCTCCGCTGCAGTTCCGGGAGCCGTCGAGCTGCCGGATGTCTTCGTGATGGTTGAGGTCGTGCAGGACGTCGCGGAGGAGGCCCTGGCGGTCGATGCCGTCCAGCAGCTTGGTCTTGTCGTCGGCGAGGTTGGCGAGCGTGGAGAGCGTGGTGTGGCCGTTGAAGTCCTTCGTGCCCAGTACGCCCCGGAAGGCCAGCTTGTGGAGGTCGGACACCGCCTGCTGGTCGCCCCCCAGCGAGGCCTCGACCTTGAAGAGGTCGCCCATCTGGCCGGTGGTCAGCAGGTCACGGAGCGCGGCCACCGACGATTCAGGGGTGGCCAGCACCCCGCCGCCGTCAACGGCCGGGGCGTTCTGATGGTTGGTCGCCGCCTCCTGGTGGAGCTGGTCGTAGTGCGCCTGGTCCTCGGGAGGGAGATCGTTGTAGGCCTTGAGCTGATCTTCCGTCATCCCGGCGGTGGGATCGTTCGGGTCCGGCGCCGTGGCGGGTTGCGTCGCACCGGTCGCCTGGGCGTCGGCCGGCTTCACGTCAGTCGCCGGCTTCGCATCAGTCGCCTGCGCGTCGACCGGCTTCACGTCAGTCGCCGGCTTCGTATCGGTCGCCTGCGCATCGGCCGGCTTCACGTCAGCGGCCGGCTTCACGTCAGCCGCCGGCTTCACGTCAGCCGCCGGC
>DATBSS010000102.1:0-23607 GCA_036559665.1 Myxococcaceae bacterium | reverse complement strand
CGAAGTGCCCCGATCAAGGGGCTAGGCGGTGAAGCCAAGCCTGGAACCAGGCTGTCGTACAATCGGATTGAACGCCAGTGTTCATTTTCGGGGTCTTGGTGGGCAACCCGCGCTCAGGGAACAACAGGCTGCGAACCCCTTCTGCCCAGGCGGCGCCGCCTGCACCCTACGGCGGCGAGGAGGCGCGGGCCCATCTGCGGCGCGTGGACCCTGTCCTGGGGAGGCTGATCCAGCGGGTGGGGGCGTTCACGCTCGCGCCCGATCGGCCGGTGCATCCGTTCCAGTCGCTGGCCACGTCCATCCTCTACCAGCAGCTGAACGGGAAGGCGGCGGCGACCATCGTCCGGCGCTTCGTGGAGGCGCACGGCCGGCGGGGCCGCTTCCCGCGCCCGGATGTGGTGGCGGAGGCCACCTCGGCGGCGCTGCGGGCGTGCGGCATCTCCTTCAACAAAGGGCGCGCGCTCCAGGACCTGGCGCAGCGGACGCTCCGGGGCGAGGTGCCGCGCTTCCGCGCGCTGGAGCGGATGGACGACGGCGCCATCGTGGAGCGGCTCACCGAGGTCCGCGGCATCGGGCCATGGACGGTGGAGATGCTGCTGCTGTTCCGGATGGGGCGGCCGGACGTGTTCCCGGTGACCGACTTCGGCGTGCGCAAGGGGTTCGCCCTCACCTTCGGGCGCGCCGAGCTGCCGTCGCCGAAGGAGCTGATGGAGCACGGCGAGCGGTGGAGGCCCTTCCGCAGCATGGCCAGCTGGTACCTCTGGCGGGCCACCGACCTCGCCGCCGAGGCGGGCACGACGTGGCCGTAGCAGGGCGTGCGCGGGACGGCTGACCCTCGGACCCCTAGAATGCGCCGCGTGCTGCTCGCCGCCACAGCCCTCGCCGTGCTGGCGGCCGCGCCGGCACCCCGGCCCGCGCTCCGGGTGAGCGTGCGGCCGGACCCGTCCCTGCCCTGCCCGGCCGGGGAGGCGCTGGCGGAGGCGCTCCGCCGGGCGATGCCGGACGTGGAGGTGCGCCCGGACGAAGGGGCCGTGGCGGCGGAGGACCTGACCATCCGCGTGGCGGCCCAGGGCGGCGGCTGGACGCTCCAGCTCCTCCAGCCGGGCGGAGAGGCGGTGCTCACGCGGTCCCTGGACGCGCGCGGCGACCGCGGGTGCGCGGAGCTGGCGGACGCCGGGGCGCTGGTGGTCGACCGGTACCTGGCCGGCGTGGCGTGGCCGGGGCGCGCGCCCCAGGTGGCGCCGCTCGCCCCGCCGGCGCCGCCCGCGCCCGCGCCGGTGCTGCTGGGACCGCCCTGGGTGGTGGCGGTGGGGCCGCAGGGGACGGCGGGCTGGCCCGTGGACGCCGCCGCCGGGCTGGCGCTGGAGGCCTCCGGCGCGCTCGGGAGCTGGGGCCGCGCGGGGCTGCGGCTGGCGGCGGCGCGCGACCTGAACCGGTCCATCGTGGCGGGCGCGGAGCTGCGCGGGAACATGCGCGTGTGGTCCGCGCAGGCGCTGCTCTCGGCGGGGCCGTGCGGCGCGCTGGGGGCCACCGTCCGCGCCTGCGCCGGGGCGACCGCGGGCGCGCTGGGCGCGAACGTCACCGCCACCGGTTTCGTCTACCAGCAGCGCGCGCGCACCTTTGCGCTCCCGGCCGCGGGCGCGTTCGCCAGCGCCACCTGGGCACCGGGGGACCACGCCTTCGAGCTGGGCGCGGCGGCCAACGCGCTGGGCCGCCTGGGCCAGGTCTCGGTGACGGTGGAGGGGACCAGCGCCGAATACCTGACCCCATGGGCCGAGGTGGGAGTCTGGCTCTACGCGGGATGGCGGGTGCCGTGAAGGTCCAGGCGGCGTCCGGCCATTCAGAGGTGATGGGCACCTCGCCCGCGGCGCTGCCGGCCAGCGACAGCGCGGAAGCGGCCGAGATGACTGGAGTGGGCGAGCTCCTGGACCGCTGCCGGTCCGGGGACGTCGCCGCGTGGAGGCGGCTGTATGACGCGCACTTCGACTTCGTGTACCGCGTCGCCCGCCGCCTCGGGACACCTGTCGAGGAGCTGGAGGACGTCTGCCAGGAGACGTTCCTGGTGGCGTTCCGGAAGCTGGACGCGTTCCGGGAGGGCAAGCTCTCCACCTGGCTCTACCGGATCGCCGCCAACGTGGCATCGGACCGCCACCGGAGGCGGCGCGTGCGGCGGGCGTTCGCGGCGATGTGGGGCGGAGGGGGCGAGGAGGAGCTTCCCGGCCCGCGCACGCCCGAGCGCGAGTACGAGTCCGCCGAGGCGGAGGCCCTGGTGAGCCAGATCCTCGAGCGGATGGCGCCCAAGAAGCGCGAGGTGTTCGCCCTCTTCGAGCTGGAGGGGCTCTCCGGCGAGGAGGTGGCCGAACGCGTGGGCTGCAAGGTGGCCACCGTGTGGACGCGGCTGTTCCACGCGCGCAAGGAGTTCGAGCAGTTGGGTGCGAGGATGGCTCGGCGATGAGTCCCCCTCGCGAGGAAGCGCCCCGGCGCATCGTCGATTCACCCCCGGACGGCAGCGAGACGTCGCGGCTGCTGCGGAGGCTGCCGCCGGCCGCCGCGCCGGAGGGGGCGCGCGCGCGGGTGTGGCGGAAGGTCTCCGCGGCGCCAGGGCAGCGGCGGCGGCGCTGGGTGATGGTCCCCGCCCTGGCGGCGCTGGCCGCGCTGGCGGTGTTCGTGGTGAGCGCGCTCCGGTCGGGCCCGGTGGCAGAGCCTCCGGTGCTGGCGCTCTCCGCGGGCGCGGTGGAGCAGCCTTCGCCGGCGAGGGTGCGGACCGGCGCGGGCTCTCGCGCGCTGGTGCGGGTGGGCGCGGTGGCGGTGCTGCTCGCGGAGGAGACGGAGGTGGAGGTCGACGGGGCGGAGGTGGCGGTGTTCCGCGGGCGGGTGGCGGTGGCCACCGCGACCGGCGCTCCGGTGGTGCTGCGGGCGGCGGACCGATCCGTCGTGGGGGATGGGCTGTTCGCCGCGGCGCTGGTGGATTCGGAGCGGTTCGAGCGGGCGGAGGTGAGCGAGGAGGAGCGGACGTTGCTCGGCCGCTTCGGGCGCCGCGCCGGGACGGAGTCGCGGCTCCGGGTGGAGGCGCCGGACGGGTACCTGGTGGGGATCGACGGCGCGCAGGTCGGCCGGTCGCCGCTGCGGGCGCTGGTGCCGGTCGGCGCACGGGCGCTGGTGGGGCTCCGGGCGGACGGCGCGCAGCTGAGCGGAGAGGCGATGGTGGTGGGTGGGCGCGAGACGGTGGTGGTGCTCCACGAGGTCGCGGACGGAGCGCGGTCGCCGGGTAGGGCGAGCACGGGTGGGCTTGCAACCGCGGATGGAGCTGGTGCGACCGATGGGCTCACGCCCGCGGTTGGATCCGACCCCACCAGTGGCTCTGCATCTGGGAGCGGGCTCGCGCCTGCGAACGGGCCGCAGTCGGTGCGGAACGACCCCCGCCTGAACGGGTCGGCGCACTCGAGCGACACGAGCTCCGCGAAGCCTCCGCGCCACCGCGGCTTGAAGGGCACCGAGCGCGCGAGCGAGCCCACCCCGCCGGCGACGGACCCGGCGCTCTCGGGCTCGATGACCAGCTCCGGACTGGCGGCCGTCTCCCCCGGCCCGACGACTCCGCCGGAGTCGCCGCTGGCACCGGGTACCCCCGAACCGGGCGGCGCGCTCGTCCCACCTACGGCGCCCACGCCCCACCCTTCGGATGTCGCCACCGCTGCGGATCCGGACGTCGAGGCGTACGCGAGGGCCAAAGATCTATTGGCGCGCGGCGAACCGGCGAAGGCGGCGGCGATCTTCAGCGACGTGGCGCGCGGCCGCGCCTCGCGAGCGGAGCTCTCCCTCTACGAGTTGGGGCGCACCGAGCTGCGCTACCTCCATGACCCGGCGGCGGCCCGGAGCGCCTTCTCCACCTACATGGAGCGCTACCCATCCGGGCTGTTGCTCCAGGAGGTAGCGCTGAGCCTGATCGAGAGCGAGCTGGCCGGGTCCGACTTCGCGGCCGCGCGCGCGTCCATGGACCGGTTCCTGGCGAGCCACCCGAAGAGCGAGCGCCGGAACGAGGTCATGCTGCTGCGCGCCAACCTCGATCGCGACCACGGCGACTGCGCCCAGGCGATGGAGCGCTACCGCGCCCTGTCCAGGGGTTCCGGGTCGATCGCGGATGACGCCACCTACTTCGCCGCCGTCTGCGCGCAACAACTGGGCCGCACCGAGGAGGCGCGAGCCCTTCTGCAGGATTCGCTCCAGCGCTTCCCGTCCGGGCGGCATGCGGACGAGGCGCGGCGGGCGCTCGCGGGTCGGTGAAGGTTTTTCCCGGTGCCCCCATTCATGGCGTTCGCGCTCGCGGGGACCGGCCCGCGACCACCTCAGGAGTCAGGGCACATGAGAATTTCGCCGTCTCGCGTCATTGGATGTGGGTTGATCGTCGCGCTGGCGGGCTGTCAGCAGTCGTACCCGCTGGCGTCCCGCTACATCAAATCCGTCCCCGTCCAGGCGTCCCAGGGCGCGCTGGTCACGGTGGAGGCTTCGGACAGCGCGGAGCTGGCCGGGGCCTCGATCAACATCCCGGCCGGTGCGCTCGAGAAGGACACCACGGTGACGGTGGAGCTGGGCCTGGAGGGTCTGGGGGCCGGACCGGACACGTCGGTCAGCCGCGTCGTGGTGTGGGGCCCCGCGGGGACCAAGCTGGCCGTCCCTGCCGAGGTGGTGCTCCCGTTCACCCTCCCGGTGACCGAGTCGCCCGATGGCTTGCGGGTGAACATGCTGCAGGGTGACGGCCGCAAAGTCGCGCTCGACCGGGTCGCGTTCACGGTGGATGGGGTCAACCAGGCTGCGCGCCTCCGCCTGGAGGAGCTGGCGGCGCTGGAGGTGGAAGTCTCGCACTGCAACGGGGAGCACCCGTGCCGCGAAGGTCGGGTGTGCCGCGAGGGCACCTGCGTGGCGCCCACCTGCGGGAGCTCCGTCTGCGTGACCGGGCAGCTCTGCTGCGACGGCCAGTGCAGGTCGGTGGAGACCGGCACCACCGCCTGCCCGGCGCCGCAGTGCGGTGAGACCCATCCGTGCCCGGAGGACGGCCTCTGCGACGGCGGCAGGTGCTTTCAGCGCTGCGGCGAGACCCGGCCGGCCTGCCGGGAGGGGACCGTGTGCGGCGCCGGCGGCGTGTGCGTCCACCCGCCGACCACCGAGTGCGGCGCTGAGCGCCAGTGCGAAAACGGCTTCGTCTGCGACTCCGGCAGGTGCCGCCAGCGCTGCGGCCCGGACTTCCCGGATCGCCACTGCGTGGAGCCGGAGCGGTGCATCGAGAATTACATCTGCCGAGGTTGATTGAGGTACGTGCGCCGCGCGGGGTGGAGTGACCGCCTCGCGCGGCGCGTCTTTTTGGGGGTCTCGGCGCCGGGACTCCCCACGCACCAGCGCACCGCTCTCTCCGCGGACCAGCGCACGACCCTCCGATGGCGGCGCACGGGCGTTCGTGCTTGCGGCAAGCGTCGTTCCAGCTACGACCTCGCGTCGCGGAACCGTACCGCCCGCTCGATCAGCTCTTCGACGATCGCCGAGCTGATCGCGTCCCCCACCTTCCGTTCCACATCGAGGTAGCGCGGCGCGCTGTTGAGCTCCAGGAACGTCCACTCGCTTCCCAAGCGCTTCAGATCCACGCCCGCCACGATGAGGCCACACGCGCGCGCGGCCTCCGCGCAGAACCGCTCCACCTCGGGCGGAAGGGGCACCGCGCGATACTCCGCCTCGCCACGCGCGTACGCGAGGTCGGCGCGGAAATCGAGCACCCGACCCTCCTCCGTCCCAACGATCTCCACCGACGACACCACGCGGTCTCCCACCAGCACTGCGCGCACGTCGGCGCCTCGAACGCGCTCCTGGAAGATGGCCGGCGCGCTCCGGACGAGCTCCAGCCGCTCCAGCGCCTCCGCATCCAGCAACCGCGCCAGCGCGCCCCCCTCCACCGGCTTGTAGACCACCTCCCGCTCGACCCCGGCGAAGCGCCGCACCTCGTCCGGGTCGTTGGTCACCAGCGTCCTGGGGACGCGCGCTCCCAGCCCTCGCAGCACCCGGAGCTGGAAGGGCTTGAACGCCACGGCGGTCGACGCGAGCGCGGGATTCACCACCGGGACGCCCGCATACTCCAACCCGCGCAGCCAGCAGGCGTACACGGCGGCGCGCTCCCTGGAGTGCATGTACCCGGCGAACCAGTCGTCGTGGAGCACCCACCGGCCCTCGCGCTCGACAGCGGGCGCGGACGGGAGGGGAACCGTTCGGACGAGCGCGCCGCGGGCGTCATCGATGCGTACACCATCCAGCACCATCTCCGCGGCGTCGTCCCGGACTGAGACCGACCGCTCCAGCGCCTCCGGCTCCACCCACGCCACCTCGGCACCGCGCCGCCGTGCCTCGGTGGCCAGCGCCTCCGCGTGCACGTCCGTCCGCGAGCCGAAGAGCGCGATCTTCACCGACCCCGCACTCTAGTTGCGCCCGCACGGGAAAACGGTTTTCGTCGCGACCCCATGAGCGAGACCGGTCAGTGGTACGTGGCGACGAACGGCAAGCAGCAGGGCCCGATGGCGACCGCGGGAGTGCTGGAGATGATCCGCGCGCGCCAGTTGGACCGGACCTCATACGTGTTCGCGGCCGGCGGCGCGGGCGCCTGGGTTCCCATCACCTCCATCGCCGTCTTCGCCGAGGCCTTCGCGCCGACCGCCGGTCTGCCGCCGCCGCCCCCGCCCATGCCGGGCAAGGTGGACGAGATCGACTACGAGGTCTTCGGCGAGGAGATGCAATTCGTGGAGATCACGCTCGACCCGGGCGAAGCGTGCATCGCCGAAGCGGGCGCGTTCATGTTCATGGAGCCGGGCATCGAGCTGGAGACCATCTTCGGAGACGGTTCGAAGAAGCAGCAGCAGGGAAGCGGGGGCTTCCTGGACTCGTTGTTGCAAGCGGGCAAGCGGGTGCTCTCCGGCGCGTCCCTGTTCATGACCGCCTTCGGCAACCGCGCCTCCGAGCGCCGCAAGGTGGCCTTCGCCGCACCCTACGCGGGGAAGATCATCCCGGTGGACCTGCGGCAGTACGGCGGCGTGCTGATCTGCCAGCGCGAAACGTTCCTCTGCGCGGCCAAGGGCATCTCGGTGGGCATCGAGTTCCAGAAGCGCCTGGGGGCCGGCTTCTTCGGCGGTGAAGGCTTCATCCTCCAGAAGCTGGAGGGCGACGGCCTGGCCTTCATCCACGCCGGCGGCACCATCGTCCCCAAGGACCTCAAGGCGGGCGAGACGCTGAAGCTGGACACCGGCTGCCTGGTGGCGATGGAGCGGTCCGTCACCTACGACGTCCAGTACGTGGGGAACATCAAGACCGCGCTCTTCGGCGGCGAGGGCGTGTTCCTGGCCGCGCTCACCGGCCCCGGCCGGGTGTGGATCCAGTCGCTCCCGTTCAGCCGCGTCGCCGACAAGATCGCCTCCTTCGTGATGAGCCGGCTGCCGTCCCAGGGCGGAATCGGCGGCGCGCTGGGCGGCTTCGGCGACCGCGGCTGACCAAGCACGGAAATCGTCGCAAAACACGTAGCATTCGCCGCACCCGGCGCGCTTGCGCCACACCGCACCGGCGCGCCAGACTCGCGCCGTCGTCTCATCCCCCCGCCTTTCCCGAGGGACCACCGTGCGTTTGAAGCTCAATCGCCGTGCGTGGATGGTCGTGTCTGCATTCGCCGCCCTGGCGCTGGCCATCCCCACCAGCGTGGCGGCCTACGTCCGCGTCCGCGACGCCAACCGCCGCCTCCAGCTCTCCGAGTTCCTCGCCGACCCGCTGGCGGGCGACGACGGCTGGGTGAAGATGCCCTGGCTGAGCGAGGACGAGGGCGAGGAGGAGGGCGAAGGCGACGACCCCCGCCGCCGGCAGATCGCCACCCACATCATGTGGGGCGAAAAGTCCCCGGAGGCGACGGCCGAGCTCTCGCGCATCGCCACGGCCGAGTATCGGAAGTGGTGGCCCCTGTTCTACGGCGCCTCCCCCGCGGACCGGACGGCGATCACCCCCCTTCCCGTGGTGAGCGGTCAGGCCTGGTCCAACCTGGGGCCGACGGATGCGGCCTTCCAGTGGAACGGCGGCAACTACGCCGGCATCGACTCCGGCCGCATCACCGGGATCTCGGTCAACCCGGCCGATCCCACCGAGGTGATCATCAGCACCTCCGGCGGCGGGATCTGGAAGACGAGCAACTTCGGCGTGGCGAACCCGACGTGGACGCCGATCGGCGAGTCGCTGCCGAACCTCGCCATCGGCTCCATCAAGCGCGACCCGAGCGCCCCGAACACCCTCTACGCCGGCCTCGGCGACCACGTCGACACGCCGAGCGGGCAGATGGTGAAGACCACCAACGGCGGCGTCAGTTGGTCCTCGGCGATCCAGCTCTCCGGCACCTACCCGCCGGCGTCCGGCGGCCTCGCCGTCCTCGTGCAGCGGCTCCGCATGATCGAGGTGGACCCGAACAACTCCAGCATCATCCTGGTGGGCACCGACGCCGGCCTCTTCCGCTCCACCGACGGAGGCGCCAGCTACGCGCTGGTGGACCTGCCGAACTCGGGCGGCGCCGCCGCGCAGCGCCCGGAGTCCGTGTGGACCATCCAGTACACCGGCCAGGCCGGCGGCATCTCGCGCTGGGTGGCCAGCGGCGTCCCCTCCTGCGGTCCGACCTTCCGCCCCTCTCGCGTGGGCAGCGGCGTCCTCCCCGGCGTCAATGAGCCGGGCATCACGCCCCCGGTGGTGTGCACCTTCGGCAACGTCGGCGACATCTGGGTGAGCACCGACGCCGGCGCCACCTGGACCTCGCAGCGGTCGGCCGGTTCGTTCCCCGCGCCGGAACCGGGGACCCTGGTCGGCCGCATCTCGCTCGCGGCCGGGACGCCGGTCGGCACGACCACCACCATCTACGCGCAGCTCAGCAAGGCGGACGAGCTCACTTCGGACGGCCTCGGCTACTGGCGGTCGCTGGACTCGGGGATCACCTGGACGCAGCTCGTCACACCGACCGCTGCCGTCACCAACCCCACCACGGTCAGCACGCACTGCAGGAACGTGAACATCGTCAACGGCCAGGCCTGGTACAACGAGGCCATCTGGGTCGATCCCGGGGATGACAACGTCTTTCTGGCCGGTGGATCGCTGTGCGGGATGCGCACCCGCAACGGCAAGTCGGCGACGCCGACCTTCGACCTGGTCTCCCACTGGCTCCCGACGGTCGGCAACAGCGGGCGGACCGCCAACGGGACGCTGCCGTACGTGCACGCCGACTGGCACCGCGTCCAGATCGTCCGCATCGGGGGGACGGCCCGCGTCTTCGCCGGCGTCGACGGCGGCCTGTACTGGTCCGACAACACGCTCTCCGTGGCCCAGCCGGAGAGCGCGACCTGGAGCGGCGCGAACCGGGGGCTCGCGACGCACCTGGCGTACTCGGTCGCCACTGGAGACCCGGCGACCGGCAATCCATTCGTCGCGTACATGGGCTTGCAGGACAACGGCACGCGCTTCCGGGACTCGGCGGCCACCCCCACCACCTTCAACCAGGTGATCGGCGGCGACGGCTTCGGCGTCGCGGCCGGCCGCGACCCCGCCAGCGGCGCCACCATGTACTGGGGATCGGTGAATGGCAGCCACACCTTCTGCCAGCCCACCGCGGGCAACAACCAGTGCAACCGGGGCGGTTCCTGGGCCACCCGCGATCCCACCCCTCTGGTGTGCGGGGGGACGGCGGACGGCCAGATCTTCCTCGTCCGATACGCGCCGGTCCCGGCCAACCCGGCGATCAACACCTTCATCACCATCACCAACCGCGCCGTGTTCCGAGTCTCCGGCGGCGGCGCCTGGGTCGCGGTCAGCCCGTGCCTGGTAGACGCCGGCGGCGTCGATGTCATCAACCGCAACGTCGGCGCCAGCCAGAACATCGACGGCTTCTACGGCGTCGCCGGCAACGGCGGGCGCTTCGCGGTGACCTCCAACTGCCCAGGGGCCACCACCGCCTGCACCTGGACGGTCTCCAACCGGCTCTGGTTTGACTCCCCGGCCTTCGGCGGCAACGGCGACAGCGTGCGCCAGCCGCTGGAGTCCATGTCCTTCACCAGCATGGTGGGCTTCCCGCCCGGCCCCACCGGCTCCCCGGTCGGCGACGTGTACCTGGGCGCGTCCATGGCGCCGCTGATGGACGACTTCACGCGGAACGTCCCCGAGTCCCTGGGCCACCTCTTCCGGACCACCGACCGGGGCGTGACCTGGACGCCCTTCCACGGCAACGGCACCGGCTTCGACCTGCCGAACGTGGGCGTGGGCGTCGTCCGCTACGACCCGGCGGACCTGACCAACAACACCATCTACGCCGGCACCGAGCTGGGCGTGTACCGGACCACCGACGGCGGCAACACCTGGCAGCGCTACGGGGTGGGGCTCCCGCTGGTGAGGGTGGACGACATGGTCATCGGCAGGACCGGCGCGCTCCTCCGCATCGCCACCTTCGGGCGCGGCCTCTGGGAGATCTACCCGAGCGCCACCGCCGAGCACGGCGTCAACGGCAACGGAGACTGGGACCGCAACCTGCAGCTCGACTCCATCGACCTGGGGGCCATGGCGTCCCGGCTGGGAACCGACCCGTCGACCTCCACCGTGCCGCTCTACGACTGGAACGACGACATGACCGGCGCGATCAACGGCATCGACGAGGCCGACCTCAGCGCCTTCCTCGCCAACTTCGGGAGCAAGCCATGAGGGAGACCGCCATGAACGCCAACAAGCTCCTCGCCCTCGTCGCCCTCTTCGCCGTCCCGGCCATCGTCACCGGCTGCGACTGCGGCCCCGGCACCGCCAGGGGCACCAGGCTCGCCTTCACCGCCCAGCCACAGGGCGGGCAGGCCGGCGTGCCCTTCATCCCCGCCGTGCAGGTCGCCGTCACCGACGACAGCGGCAACGTGATCACCGACACCACCGTGCAGGTGACCATCGCGCTGAACGACAACCCCGGCGCCGACACGCTGGGCGGCACGCTCACCCAGACCACGGTGGAGGGCGTGGCCATCTTCTCGGACCTCACCCTCACCAAGGTGGCCGCCGGCTACACGCTGAAAGCCACCTCCACCGACCTCGCCGACGCGGTCTCCAGCGCCTTCTCCATCAGCCCCGGCCCGCCGGCCGCGCTCGCCTTCACCCAGGGGCCCAGCGACGCCGATGCAGGCGCGGTCATCGCGCCGCCAATCACGGTCTCGCTGGTGGACGCGTTCGGGAACCAGACCACGGCCTCGGGGACGATGATCACCATCGCTGTCGGGACCGGGCCATCGGGCGCGGCGCTGGGCGGCACGACCACCGTCATCAGCGTGGCCGGGGTGTCCACCTTCGGAGACCTCACCCTGGACCTGGAGGGGTCCTACACGCTGACCGCCACGTCCGGCTCGCTGCCGGTGCTGATCTCGTCAGCGTTCACCATCCGCCCCGGGCCACCGGCCTCCATGGCCTTCACCGTGCAGCCCACCAGCACGACGGCCGGGACGCCGATCGCGCCCGCGGTGCAGGTGACGCTGTTCGATGCGCGCGGGAATGTCGCCCGCGGCGCGACGAGCGCGGTGACCATCAACCTGGGCTCCAACCCCGGGAGCGGCACGCTCTCCGGCACGCTCACCCGCAACGCCGTGAACGGCGTGGCCACCTTCACCGACCTGTCGATCGACAAGGTCGGGGCCGGCTACGAGCTGCGCGCCAGCTCCGGCGCGCTACCGGGCGTCACCTCCAGCGCGTTCGACATCTCCGCCGCTGCCCCGTCCCGGCTGGCCTTCGTGACCGAGCCCACCTCGGCCGTCGCCGGGACGCCGATCGCGCCGGCGGTGCAGGTCGCGATCCTGGACGCCTTCGGGAACCCGACCGCCTCCACCGCGGCGGTGACGGTCGCCATCGCGAACAACCCCGGCGGTTCCACGCTCTCCGGAACGCTCTCCCGGGCCGCGGTGGCCGGCGTGGCGTCCTTCAATGACCTCTCCCTGAACAAGGTGGGGACGGGCTACACGCTCCAGGCCTCCTCGGCCGGGCTCGCCTCCGCTACCAGCGCCGGCTTCGACATCGCCGCCTCCACGCCCGCCCAGCTCGTCTTCCACGCGCAGCCCTCGAGCGCGGACGCGGGCGCGGCCATAGCCCCCGCCGTGGAGGTCGAGCTGCAGGACGCGTTCGGGAACCGGACCAGCTCCACCGCCACGGTGACGGTGGCCCTCCGCACCAACCCGTCCGGCGGCACCCTCGCCGGCACGCTCTCGTCGAGCGCGGTGGCGGGACTGGCCACCTTCGTGGACCTCTCCATCGACAAGGCCGGGGTGGGATACACGCTCCAGGCGTCCTCCGCCGGCCTGCCCACCATCCCCAGCGCCTCCTTCGACATCCGAGCCGGTCCGGCAGCCGCGCTGGTGTTCCAGCAGCAGCCCACCAACGCCGCCGCGGGCGCGCTCCTCTCGCCGGCGGTGCAGGTGACCATCGTCGACGCCTTCGGCAACCAGACCGGCAGCGGCGCGACGGTCACCCTCGCCATCGCCAGCGGCCCGCCCGGCGCCACCCTGGGCGGCACGGCCTCCCAGGCCGCGGTGGCGGGGCTGGCGACGTTCGCGAACCTCTCCCTCACCACCGCGGGCGCATACACGCTGTCGGCCGGCTCGGGCGGGTTGACCCCGGACACGAGCGCGCCGTTCACCATCAACGCGGCGGCGCCTTCGCGGCTCGCCTTCACCGTGCAGCCCTCGAATGCACAGGCGGCCGCCGCCATCTCGCCCGCGGTGCAGGTGAGCATCCAGGACGCCTTCGGGAACCTGACCGGCTCCACCGCCACCGTCACGGTCGCGCTGGGGAACAACCCCGGTGGCGGCACGCTCTCCGGCACCACATCGGCGGCCGCGGTGGCGGGCGTGGCGACCTTCAACAACCTCTCCATCAACCGGAGCGGCAACGGCTACACGCTCCAGGCGTCGGCGCCCGGCCTGGCCTCCGCCACCAGCGCGCCCTTCGACATCGCCGCCGGCCCGGCGAGCCGCCTCACCTTCACCGCCCAGCCCAGCAACAGCGTCGCGGGCGTGGCCATCACCCCCGCGGTGCGGGTGTCCATCACCGACGCGAGCGGCAACGTGGTCACCAGCTCCTCGGCCACGGTGACCGTCGCGCTGGGCACCAACCCGTCCGGCGGCACGCTCTCCGGCACCACCAGCCAGGCCGCGGTGGCCGGCGTCGCCACCTTCAGCGGGCTGAACGTCGACAAGTCGGGGGCGGGCTACACGCTGACCGCCGCCTCGGTGGGGCTCACCGGCGCCACCAGCAACGCCTTCAACATCAGCCCCGGTCCGGCCAGCCAGCTCGCCTTCGCCGTGCAGCCGACGAACACCGTCGCCGGCTCCATCATCATCCCGTCCGTCCGGGTGTCCATCCTGGACGCCTTCGGGAACCAGACCACCTCCACCCCCAGCGTGACGGTCGCCATCGGCACCAACCCGGGCGGCGGGACGCTGGGTGGGGCGACCACCGTGGTCGCGGTGGCCGGCGTCGCCACCTTCTCCAACCTCTCCATCAACCGGACCGGCACCGGCTACACGCTCACCGCGGCGTCCGCCTTGCTCACCGGCGCGACCAGCAACACCTTCAACATCACCGTCGGCCCGCCGGCGTCGCTGGCGTACGTGCAGCAGCCGACCAGCACCGCGGCCGGCGCGGCCATCGCCCCGCCGATCACCGTGGCCGTCGTGGACGCCTTCGGGAACCAGACCACCTCCACCGCGACGGTGACGCTGGCCATCGGCACCAACCCGGGCGGCGGCACCCTCTCCGGCACCGCCAGCCAGGCGGCGGTGGCCGGCCTCGCCACCTTCTCCAACCTCTCCATCAACCGGACCGGCACCGGCTACACGCTCATCGCCTCCTCGCCGGGCCTGGGGAACGCCGCCAGCGCCGCGTTCAACATCGTGCCCGCAGCGGCCAACAGGCTCGTCTTCACCACGCCTTCCCGCACCATCACGGCCGGGACGTGCCCGGGGGTGGCCAACGCGATCACGGTCCAGCTCCAGGACGCCTTCGGCAACCCGGTCAACGCCCCGGCCGGCGGGCAGGCGTTCACGGCGGCCTCGACCTCCACCGGGGTCGTGACCTGGTTCACGGACTCCGCCTGCACGACGGTGGCCGCGGGTGGGACGCTCAACATCGCGGCCGGCACCAGCTCGGTGAACGTCTTCTACATGGACACCAGGGCGGGTTTGCCGTTCGTCAGCCTCTCCAACCCCAACGGCCTGAACAATCCGGCGCCGCAGCAGCACACCATCGTGCCAGGCGCAGGCAACAAGCTCGCCTTCGCCGCGCCGCTGCCGGGCGGGCCGGCCGGCGGGGGCTTCAGTCCGGCGATCCAGGTGGTCGTCCAGGACGCGCTGGGGAACACGGTGCCGTCCTCGACGGCGACGGTGACGCTGGCCATCGGCAACAACCCGGGCGGCGGCACGCTGGGCGGGACGACCATCGTCGCCGCGACGGCTGGCGTCGCCACGTTCTCCAACCTCTCCATCACCACGGCCGGCATCGGCTACACGCTCATCGCCACCTCGCCCGGCCTCATCTCCGCCACCAGCAACCCCTTCGACATCACTCCGGGGCCGGCGTCGCAGCTCTCATTCACCGTTCAGCCGTCGAACGCGGTGGCTGGCGCGGCCATCACCCCGGTGGTGCAGGTGAGCATCCTGGACGCGTTCGGGAACCTGACCGCCTCCACAGCCACGGTGACGGCCGCCATCGGCACCAACCCCGGCGGCGGGACCCTCTCCGGCACCACCAGCCAGGCGGCGGTGGCTGGCGTGGCGACGTTCAACGACCTCTCCATCAACCGGGCCGGCACCGGCTACACGCTCACCGTCACCTCCGCGGGGCTCACCTCCGCCACCAGCAACACCTTCAACATCCTGGTGGGTCCGGCGTCCAGGCTCGCCTTCGGGCAGCAGCCGACCAACACCGCGGTGAGCGCCACCATCTCGCCGGCGGTGACGGTGCTGGTGCAGGACGCGGCGGGCAACACGATAACCGGGTCCACCGCCACGGTGACGATGACCATCGGCGCCAACCCGGGCGGCGGCACCCTGGGCGGCACCACGTCGGTCGCCGCGGTGGCCGGCGTCGCCACCTTCTCCACCCTCTCCATCAACGCGGCGGGGAACGGGTACACGCTGCAGGCGAGCTCCGCGGGCCTCACCGCCGCCACCAGCAACGCGTTCAACATCACCACCACCGGCTCCGCTCTCACGTACACGGACCCTCCGCTGGGCGGGAAGATCCGCCTGGTGCGCGACGCGGCGTCCACCGCCACCACGGTGGTGCTGGACCTGGTGGCCGAGGTGCCGCTCACCGGCTTCCACGTGGGGTTCAACCTCCCGCTGGACACCACCCGCGTGCAGGCCAACGCCACGTTGCAGACGCCGGGCACCGCGCTGCCGGCCGGGGCGGCGCCCATCGCGGCGAAGGCGGTCCTGCCGGCCGCCGGGCCGCTGGCGAACGTGCTCGTCTCCGGGCAGAGCCAGAAGGCGGCGGGCGCGGGCGCGACCCCGGCCAACTCGGCGGTGCCGGCGGGCGCGGTCTTCTACACGCTCCGGCTGGACCTGAAGGCCGGCGCGACGACCGGCGTGGTGTTCGACGGCGCGGCGCTGGGGCTGCAGTTCGCCGGGACCATGCGCGACCGGGCGGGGACGGACGTGGCAGTGTCCACCGACTTCCGGATTGGGCGGCTGGACGTGAACTAGCCCGGCGGCGGCGCGCCGCACGGGCCGCGCTGTGCTACGCCCACGGGCGTGGCGAATTGGCGGCGCATCCTCCCGTGGCTGCGCGGGCTCCTGCCCATCCTGCTCCTGGGTGCGGTGGCGTACGCGCTGACCCGGGAGCTGCGGACCTTCCACGTCCACGACGTGCTGGGCGCCATCTCCACCCTGCGCGGCGGACTGATCGCGCTCGCGCTGGGGCTGACCGCCGCCAACTACCTGATGCTCACGCTCTACGACGTGGTGGCGCTCCGCCACGTGGGCAAGCCGCTGCCCTACCCGCGCGTGGCGCTGACCTCGTTCGTCGCCTACGCGTTCGGCCACAACGTGGGCTTCGCGTTCCTCTCCAGCGCCTCGGTCCGCTACCGGCTCTACTCGGCGTGGGGCCTGTCGGCGGTGGACGTCACCCAGGTGACCGCCTTCAACGGCGTGACGTTCTGGATGGGCCTGTTCGCGACCGGCGGGGTGACCTTCCTCTGGCTCCCGGCGAACAGCGGCGTGGCGGCGGTGCTCACGGTGGGGGTGGTCCGGCTGCTGGGGGTGGTGTTCCTGGCGTTGGTCGCCGCGTACCTGGTGGCGAGCGCGCGCCTCCGCACGCCGCTCACCGTCCGCGGGATCTCGCTCTCCTTCCCGCGCCTGGAGGTGGCGTTGGCCCAGGTGGCGGTGAGCGTCGTGGACTGGGTGCTGGCGGCGCTGGTGCTGGACGCGCTCCTGCCGGCGGGGCTCGTCTCGCTCCCGGAGCTGGTGGCGCTGTTCATCACCGCGCAGCTGGGGGGGTTGGTGAGCCAGGTGCCCGGCGGCATCGGCGTGTTCGAATCGGTGGTGCTGAAGGCGCTCTCCGGGCGGATGGACGCGCCGGACCTCCTGGGGCGGCTGCTGGTCTACCGCGCCTGCTACTACCTCATCCCGTTCCTCCTCTCGGTGGTGATGCTGGCTGGCACCGAGCTGGCCCGCCGCCGCGAGTGGGTGGCGCGGGCGATGAAGAACGCCGGCGGCGCGTTCGCTTCGGTGGTGCCGCCGGCGGCGGCGCTGGGGGCGTTCATCGGTGGAACGGTGCTGCTCTTCTCCGGCGCCACCCCGGCGGTGGGCGTGCGGCTGCAGGCCCTGGAGCGGTTCTTCCCCCTGGGGCTGGTGGAGGCGTCCCACCTGCTGGGGAGCGTGGCGGGGATCAGCCTGTTGCTGCTGGCCCGTGGGCTCCAGCAGCGGCTGGACGGGGCGTACGTGCTCTCCCTGGCGCTGCTGGCCCTGGGCGGGGTGGTGTCGCTGGTGAAGGGGTTCGACTACGAGGAGGCGATCTTCCTCTTCACGCTCGCGCTGACGCTGGCGCCCTTCCGCGAGCAGTTCTACCGGCGCACCTCCCTGGTGGCGGAGCCGTTCACGTTCGGGTGGGTGCTGGGGGCGGTGCTGGTGATCGGCGCGTCGCTGTGGCTGGGGTTCTTCTCCTTCCGGCACGTGGACTATTCGCGGGAGCTGTGGTGGCGCTTCGCGTTCTTCGAGGGGGACGCGCCGCGCTTCCTCCGCGCCAGCGTCGTCTCGGTGACCGGGGCGCTGGCGTTCGGGCTGCTCCACCTGATGCGGCCGGCGCGGGTGGAGCCAGGGCGGCCCACCGGAGCGGAGCTGGACGCCGCCGCGGCGCTGGTCCGGAAGTGCCCGGACAGCAGCGCGCACCTGGCGCTCCTGGGAGACAAGGCCTTGCTGTTCGACGAGCAGCGGACCGCCTTCGTGATGTACGCGGTGGAGGGGCGGAGCTGGGTGGCCATGGGGGACCCGGTGGGCGCGCCGGCCGCCGCCACCGAGGTGGCGTGGCGCTTCCGGGAGCTGGCCGACCGCCACGGCGGCACGGCGTGCTTCTACCAGGTCGCCTCGGACGGGCTGCCGAGGTACCTGGACCTGGGGATGGCACTGCTCAAGCTGGGGGAGGAGGCGATCGTCCCGCTGGAGGGCTTCTCGCTGGAGGGCCCCGAGCGCCGGACGCTCCGGCACGGGTACCGGCGCCTCCTGCGCGAGGGGTTCGCGCTGGACGTGCGCGAGGAGTCCGCGGTGCCTGCCTTCCTGCCGCGACTTGGGGAGATCTCCCGCGCGTGGATGGAGGACAAGGGGACCCGGGAGAAGGGGTTCTCGCTGGGGTTCTTCGACGAGGCGTACCTGAAGCGATGCCCGCTGGCGCTCGTCCGGAAGGGGGAGGAGATCATCGCCTTCGCCAACCTGTGGACGAGCGACGTGAAGGAGGAGCTGTCGGTGGACCTGATGCGGTACGCGCCGGGGGCGGCGAGGACGGGGGTGATGGACTTCCTCTTCTCCGCGCTGTTGCTCTGGGGACAGGAGCAGGGGTACCGGCGGTTCAACCTGGGGATGGCGCCATTCTCCGGGTTCGAGGAGCGGGCGCTGGCGCCCTTCTGGAACCGGTTGGGCGGGTTCGTCTTCCGGAGGGGACAGCAGTTCTACAACTTCCAGGGGCTGCGGCAGTACAAGGAGAAGTTCCGGCCCCATTGGCGGCCGAGGTACCTCGCCGCGCCGGGTGGGCTCCAGCTCCCGCGCACGCTGACCAACATCGCCGCGCTGGTGAACCGCGGCCTCTCCGGGGTGGTGTCGAAATGAGCGCAGTGGCGGCAGTCGCGGTGGCGATGCTGGTGGGGGCGGGGCCGGCGGCGGTCGAGTCGATCGACGCGGGGCGGTTCGGGAAGGTGGCGGTGGCGCAGCCGGCCGGGCCGGCGAAGGACGTGGTGCTGCTGCTGTCGGAAGACGCACCGGCGAAGGTCGCGCCGGTGGCGCGGGCGCTGGCCGAGCGCGGCGCGCTGGTGCTCACCTGCGACGCGCCGGGTTACCTGGATGCGTCCCCGAAGAAGGAAAAGTGCATCTATCCGGCGGGGGACCTCGAGGCCCTGGCGCAGTACGCGGAGAAGAAGCTGGGGTTCGGGGAGTACCTCCGCCCGGTGGTGGTGGGGATCGGCGCGACGAGCGGGCTGGCGTACGCGGCGCTGGCGCAGGCGCCCAAGGGGACGTTCCGCGGGGCGGTGAGCGTGGGGTTCTGCGCGGAGGCGGATTCGCCGAAGCCGCTCTGTTCGGGGAGCGGGTTGTGGAGGGCCCGGGGGTACGGTGGAACAGCGGAGGTGTTCATTACCAAGGCGGGCCTGGATGCGCCGTGGGTCGTTCTACAGGGAAGCGAGGACAAGACGTGCCCGGTGGAGGAGGCCAAGAGGTTCGCGGCGGGGACGACGGATGGGCGGGTGGTGGAATTGCCGGGCGTGGGGCACGCGCTGGAGAAGCCGGAGGCGTGGATGGCGCCGCTGCTGGAGGCGGTCGCGGGGACGCGGCCGGCACCGGTGGCCGGGGCGCCGAAACCGGCGGAGGGAGTGGTGGCGGAGGATGTCTCGGACCTGCCGTTGGTGGAGGCGGTGGTGCCGTCCGGACCGGGGGAGGCGTTCGCGGTGATGCTGTCCGGGGATGGTGGGTGGGCGGGGATCGACCGGCGGCTGGCGGAGGAGGTGGGGAGGGGGAAGTACGGGGTGCCGGTCGTGGGGATGGATTCGCTCCAGTACTTCTGGAAGGCGAAGACGCCGGAGCAGACCGCGAAGGACGTCTCGCGGGTGATCCGGCACTACGCGGCGGCGTGGAAGCGGGGGACGGTGGTGATGCTGGGGTATTCACGGGGGGCGGACGTCCTGCCGGCGACGGTCAACCGGCTGGACCCGGACGCCCGGGCGCGGGTGAAGCTGCTGGGACTGGTGGCGCCGGAGAAGCTCGCGGAGTTCGAGGTGCACGTGACGGACTTCGTCGCCTCCAGCGAGGTAGGCACTCCGATCGCGCCGGAGGTGCGGAAGCTGGGTGGGACGCCGCTGATGTGCATCTTCGGGGACCAGGAGGCGAACGAAAGCCTGTGCCCGGTGATCCGGTCGCTGCCGGGCGTGAGCGCGGAGAAGTTGCCCGGCGGGCACCACTTCGGAGGGAGCTACCACCTGGTGGCGGGGGCGATCGTCGGCACCCTCCGACAGGTGGCGGCGGACGCGGGGCGGTAGGTGTCCTCAGGGCGTTCATGGCCAATTCAAGTGACCAGTCAGATGATGTGGTCATGAAGGTTCTCCCCGCCGCCAAGTTCAAGGAGCAGTGCCTCGCACTGCTCGACGAGGTCGATCCCGAGGGCATCCTGGTAACCAAGCGCGGCAAGCCGGTGGCCAAGCTGATCCCGGTCGAGCGCGGAGGAGGCGCGCTCCTCGGCCGTCTGAAAGGCAAGATCCACGTGAAAGGCGACCTGCTGTCCACGGGGGTTTGGTGCCGATGCTGAACCTTGATACGCACATGCTGGTGCACGGCCTCGAGGGTGCCGTCACCCCGACCGAGCGCCGCCTCATGGCGACGAGCCCTGGGGATCTCCGCCATCGTCTGGTGGGAACTGGCCAAGCTGGTTCAGCTCGGGCGCGTTGATCTGGACCTGGGCTCTCCGGAGCTGATCAAGGCCCTGGCCTCCGTCGAGCTCATCGCAGCGACCAGCGTGGTGCATTCCGTCCCGCTCCTGACGCGCGACCGGCGGATACGCCGTTCGAAGATGGTGCCGCTCGCCCCGTCCCGATAGGCCCGGCTACCCCACCTCCACCACGTTCGCCCCGAACAGCCGGTTCACCTGGCCGATCAGCTCGTCGGTCACCGCCACCTTGAGCTGCGTGCCGCCGATCAGCACCTCCGCCTCTCCGGGGAACATGATCGACATCGCCACCGGCGTGGCGCCCGCGTGCTTCGACGCCAGCTCCTTCAGCTTCGCCAGCTTCTCCTCCGTCACCTCCCCCGCCGCGACCCGCACCTCCACCCGCCGCACCCGCTTCTCCCGGACCTCCTTCAGCGACTGGATCTCCTCGGCGATGATCTCCACCACCGGGCTCTCCTCGTCGCGCTGGTTCACCTGCACCGTCCCCGTCACCAGCACCGGGTCGTCGCTCTTCAACATCGACTCCCACTGCTCGTACCCCGGCTTGGGCCCCGCCTTGGCCCACTTCCCGTCCTTCCCCATCACCGACCGCGTCCCGTCCTTCCCCGGGAAGCACACCACGTCCACCGACCCCGACAGGTCCTCCATCGTCACCCACGCCATCCGCTTGCCCGTCTTGGTGGGCCGCTCGCGGAGCTGGGAGACGATCCCCGCCACCGTGACCCGGTCGTCCCGCCGCGCGCGCTGCACCGAAGCCGCCGGCCGCGCGTACCGCCGCAGCTCCTTCTCGTACTGGTGCAGCGGGTGCCCGGAGACGTAGAAGCCGATCGACTCCATCTCGTACGACAGCCGCTCCTTCACGCTCCACTCCTCCGCCCGCGCGTACTCGATCTTCAGCTTGGGCGTCGCCGGTCCGTCTCCCCCTCCCAGCATCCCGAACAGCGACGACTGCCCGGACGCCAGGTCCCGCTGCGTGGCCGTGCCCCGGTTCATCGCGCTCTCGATGGTCTCGAACAGCTGGCGCCGCGGCCGCTTCTCGAAGTCGAAGGCGCCCGCCTTCACCAGCGCCTCCACCACCTTCTTGTTCACCCGCCTCGAATCCACCCGCTCGCAGAACTCGAACAGGTCGTGGAACGCGCCCTTCCCTCGCGCCTCGACGATGGCCTCCACCGCCCCATCCCCCACGCCCTTGATCGCCCCCAGCCCGAACCGGATCTTCCCCTCCACCACGGAGAACTCGCGTTCGGAGAGGTTGACGTCCGGGGGCAAGACTTGATGGCCGGCCGCCCGCGCCTGGGCGATGTGCGCCACCACCTTGTCGGTGTTGTCCTTCTCCGACGTGAGCAGCGCCGCCATGAACTCCACCGGGTAGTGGGCCTTGAGCCACGCCGTGTGGATGGTGATCAGCCCGTACGCCGCCGAATGCGACTTGTTGAAGCCGTACTCGGCGAACTTCTCCATCAGGTCGAAGATCTCCCCCGCCACCTTGGGGTCCACGCCGTTCTTCTGGCAGCCCTCCAGGAAGCCGGCGCGTTCGGCCTGCATCACCTCCGCCTTCTTCTTCCCCATCGCCCGCCGGAGCAGGTCCGCGCGCCCGAGCGTGTAGCCGCCCAGGATCTGCGAGATCTGCATCACCTGCTCCTGGTAGACGATGACGCCGTAGGTGTCCTTGAGCACCGCCTCCAGCTTGGGGTGTGGATAGGAGACCTTCTCCCGCCCGTGCTTGCGGTTGATGAAGACGTCCACCATCCCGGCGTCCAGCGGGCCGGGCCGGTAGAGCGCGCCGGCGGCGATGACGTCCTCGAAGCAGGACGGCTTCAGCTTCACCACCATCTCGGTGAAGCCGGAGGACTCCATCTGGAAGATGCCCGCGGTGTCCCCGCGGGACATGATCTCGAAGGTGGGCTTGTCGTCGATGGGGATCTTGTGGGGCTCCCAGCGCTTGTCCTCGGGCAGGGACCGGTTGATCAGATCCAGCGCGTGCCGGATGACGGTCAGCGTGGTGAGCCCGAGGAAGTCGAACTTCACCAGCCCGGCCGCCTCCACCTCGTCCTTGGCGAACTGGGTGATGAGCACGTTCTCACCCGGCGGCGAGTACACCGGCACGAACTCCCACAGCGGCCGGTCCGCGATCACCACTCCCGCGGCGTGCATCCCCGCCTGCCGGTGCAGCCCCTCCAGCGCCAGCGAGACCTCCAGCACGTCCTTGGACGTGATCTCCTTCCCCTCCACCTGCCCCATCGCCGTGGGCTTCTCCATCATCTCCTTGAGCCGCGGCTCCTTCTCGATCGCGTCCTTCAAGGTGATGTTGAGGATCTCCGGCACCAGCTTGGCCAGCCGGTCGCCCTCCGAGTACGGCAGCCCGTACACCCGGCACACGTCCCTCAGCACGCTCTTCGCCTTCAGCGACCCGAAGGTGATGATCTGCCCGACGTTCTTCTCCCCGTACTTCCCGGCGACGTACTTGATCACCTCGTCGCGCCGGTCCTGGCAGAAGTCGATGTCGAAGTCCGGCATCGACACGCGCTCCGGGTTGAGGAAGCGCTCGAAGAGCAGGTTGTACGGGATGGGATCCAGGTCGGTGATGCGCAGCGAGTAGGCGACGATGGACCCGGCGCCGGAGCCGCGCCCCGGCCCCACCGGGATGTTCTGCCGCTTCGCCCAGTTGATGAAGTCCTGGACGATGAGGAAGTAGCCGGAGAAGCCCATCTTCTGGATGACGGAGATCTCCAGCTCCAGGCGCCCGCGGTACACCTCCCCGTCGACCGGGTACGAGGCAGACGCGCGCAGCTCCTTGAAGCGCTCCTCCAGGCCGGCCCGCGCCAGCTTGGCCATGAACTCGTCCGGGCTCTCCCCGTCCGGCACCTTGAAGGTGGGCAGCATGGACTTGCCCAGCTTCAATTCGAGGTTGCACATCTCGGCGATGCGCTGGGTGTTGTGGACGGCCTCCGGCACGTCGGTGAAGTACGACAGCATCTCCTGGGGCCCGGTGACGTAGAGCTTGTCCGTGGAGTGCTTCATCCGCTTGCCGTCCTGGAGGGTCTTCCCGGAGGCGATGCACATCAAAAGCTCATGGGCGCGGGCGTCCTCGCGCTTGATGTAGTGGGCATCCGCGGTGGCGACGAGCGGGATGGCGGTGTCCCGCGAGAGCTGCTTGAGGTTCTCGTTCGCCTTCTCCTGCTCCGGCAGCCCGTTGGACTGGATCTCCAGGTAGAAGTTCCCGTCCCCGAAGATGTCCCGGTACTCGACCGCCGCGGCGCGCGCGTGGTCCATGTCCCCGCGGAAGCACGCCGAGGTCACCTCGCCGCCCAGGCAGGCGGTGAGCGCCACCAGCCCCTTGGAGTGCTCCTGCAGCACCTGCTTGTCGACGCGCGGGTGGTAGTAGAAGCCGTCGAGGTACGCGGTGGA